>JBGOTP010000001.1:0-59711 GCA_041476545.1 Vicinamibacteria bacterium
CCACCCGGCATGTTCTCGGTGGCCGGCACGATGCCGACGACGCGGATTGGCGCCCCGAGCAGCCCGATTGCACGCATCGCACAGGCGACAGCGGCGCCGCCCGCCATGTCGTCCTTCATTTTCTCCATGCCGTCGGCCGGCTTGATGGAGATGCCGCCGGTATCGAACGTGACCCCTTTGCCGACGAGCCCGAGTACTGGACCCACCGCGACGCCGGGCGGGTCGTGGCGAAAGACCATGAGCCGTGGAGGCTCGCTGCTGCCGCGAGCGACGCCGAGGAGCAGACCCATCCCGAGAGCCTCGATCTGCTTCTCGTCCAGGATCTCGACCTTGACGCCTCCCCCGCCGGCGATATCGCCGGCCCGCCGCGCAAACTCGCGGGGCGTCAGCGTGTTTCCAGGCTCGTTGGCAAGTTCGCGGGCGAGGTTACTGCACTCGCCGAGCAATTGTCCTCGGGCGACGGCTCCCTCGACGCGCACCTGGCTTTCCGGTGACGTATCCGGGAGCCCCTGGAGCACGATCGTGCACGCGGCCACCGGCGGCGGAATGGGTTCTCCCGTTTGATAGCTCGCCGCATTGAATGCCGCCAGGACGAATCCTTCGGCCACTGCCTGCGCAAAGCCAGCCACGTCGACGTCGCCCGAAGAGTCCGCCACACCCGGACGCAGCACGATCCCGATGCGTGTGGCCCGTCGCTGACGACTCGCCAATGCGGCCACCGTCGCCAGACGCCGGACGAGGGCGCTACTGAAGTCTCCAGCCGGCCCCGCTCCCACAAGCGCGACGCGCTTCGCTTTCCATGCACTGTCGACGATGGGCGTGACGAACAGATCGAAGGGCCGCGACGCGAACTCTTTCGACGACAGCGCGCGCGCGATTTCCCCGCCGGTGGCCTGATTCAGCGGACCAAACGCGCCCAGTCCCTCGCCTTCGAACCACGGCACAACGAGGATGTCGACCTCCACGAGGGAGAGCGGAGCGGCGGTGCAGGATAGAGACGAGGAATTCACCAATGCGGACATCGGACTATTATCACTGAGGCGGGTTGCCCGCCAACAGCGCGGCCCGTACAATGTGTGCAGACAGGCCAGATTCCGAGGAGACAAGAAATGAGCCTCATGCCAACTGCCACGCGCGTCCTGGCGGCGTCTCTGGTGTTCGTCATCGCCCTGGCGACGGCGCCGGCGGGGCAGAAGAGTGACAAGGCGAAGGCGCCGGACCCCAAGCGCCCAAAAATCAATCTCAAGGCACGCCCGGATGTCGGCATCGCGCCGGTGAAGATTGTCTTCACCGCTGAACTCTCCGGGGGCTCGGACGATTTCGAGGAGTACTACTGTCCGACAACGGTCTGGGAGTGGGGCGACGGCACGGTCTCGGAATCGAGCGTCGACTGCCCGCCGTACGAGGCCGGCAAGAGCCAGATCAAACGGCGCGATACGGCCGAGCACACCTACAAGAAGTCCGGACGCATCCGTGTGTATGTCAGCTTGAAGCACCGCGACAAGGAAGTCGCGGCCGCCGGCGTCAACATCACCGTGCAGCCGGGCGGATTGGATAACTCAAATTAGCTTTCAGCTCTCGGCTTTCAGCGTCCTTCGTGTCTCCGTGGTTGAGTCTGTCCTTTTTACTTTTTACTTCTTACTTTTCACTTTGGAGGCGCCAGTCTCTTCAACTCCTCATTGAAGTGCTGGACGACGATGACGGTGGGCGGCGCGGCGGTCGCATCGCTGCCGGGCGCTTTGACCATCACGAAGCGCCGGCCGTCGGGCGAGACATCGTAGGTCCGGCCGCCTGTTCCGGTTCCCGCGTCGTAACGCGGCTCGAGCAGTTTTGTCACCGCGCCTGCATTCCACGTCGTCGGCGTGGCCTCGACCGGCACGCGCATCAGCGCGCCGTCCGCGCCAAAGAAGAACAGCTCTTTGCCATCGTGCGCCCAGACCGGGGTCTTGCCTCCGGCCGTGGAGATCTGCCATTGCCCGGCTGCCGTGTTCGGGAACGGCCGCACGTAGATCTCTGACCGACCCGTGTTATCGGCGCCGTACGCCAGCCACCGCCCATCGGGCGAGACGACCCCGTCGCGCTCGTCAAACTTCGTCTGCAGGAGCGGTGTGATCTTCGAAGGCTTCGAGCCGTCGAGCGTGAGCGCCATCAGGTCGCGGGCCATCGTCGGCGTCACTTCATGGAACACGACCGTTCCGTCCGGCGCGCTGCCGTTGGGGGCCTGTGTATTGGCGCCGGTCGTCAGCCGCTCGGCCATGCCGGTCCCGTCGGCCGCCTGCCACCAGAGGTTGAACGCCCCCCCGCGTTGCGACGTATACACGATGCGGCGTCCGTCCGGCGTCCAGTTGGGATACTGGTCCGACGCCGGATCGAAGGTCAGCCGCGTCAGCGTGAGCCTCCGCAGGTCCCAGACCCAGATGTCCTACTCCTGGTCCGCGATGTACAACGCGAGGCGCGTCCCGTCCGGCGAAACACGCGCCTGCTGGTAAAAACGCCGCGGCGCCGCGATGGGCTCTTCTTTCCCCGTCCGGTCGACCCACACGAGTGCGCGCTCCGTGGCAACGGCGGTGGTTCCCGGCGCGTCCACATACACGAGGGTTCCATCGGTGGCGACCGTGAAATCGCCCGCGCCAACGGCGGTCGTGACTAGCCGCGGCACAACCGGAACCGCCGGGCCGAGCACCGCGAGACGACCGGCGTCGAAGGGCACCGCCCGGAGCGTGCCCCCGGCGGTGTACACGAGATGACCTTCCCGTCCGCGATTCGGTGAGCCGCTCCCGCTCGCGACAAACTGCGCGTGGCTCCCGCCCCGCACGAGGACCGTCTGCGTATTCGTGTCGAGATTGAGAACCGCGATTGACGAGGCATCGGGGCCGCCGTTTTGCGCGGCGATCGTGAAGAGCACCGCCCGGCCCCCGGGCAGGACCTCGGGAAACACGTGATCGGCTTCGCCACGCGCGGTGTCCGGTTTCGTCACCACAGTTGGCGCACCACCGCCGGCCGGGATGCGCTGCAAGCCGGTGGTGGGACTTGACGTCGCGAAGACGATGGTGTCGTCGGCCAGCCAGGTCGCTCCCCGCGACACGCCGTCGAAAGTCGCCAGGGCGATTGCCGGGCCGCCGGAGATTGCCACCTTCTTGAGCGTCGTGGTGTCGCCGAAGCCGACCCACTGGCCGTCTGGCGAAATGAACGGGGTGTGCACACGGGTGCCGCTGGCAATGACGGCGGGCTCGAGCGCGTCGAGCGACCGGGCGAAGAGCTGCGTGTTGTTATTGCCGACGTAGACGACGCGCGAGCCGTCGGGGGTGATCGCGAGATCGCGACTGGCGCCGCTGATCGCCAGCGCCGCCGGGCCGGATGCCGTGATCGTCGTGCGCGTGACGCGCGGCGCGATCGGGCGCGTCGCGAACCAGACGGCCGCGCCGACAATGGCGCTTGCGCCCACCGCCACGGCCGCCAGAACGGCGACGCGTCGCAATTTCGCGCCTCGGGTCGCGACTGCCGTCGGCGGAGTCTGTTGGGCCGCAGCTCCCGCGGCCGGCTCCGCGTCGAACGCGCCTTCCAGTGCAAGGCGCACGTCGCCCATGTCTCGAATACGCTGACGCGGGTCCTTCGCCAGACATCGTCGAAGCAGGCGCTGAACGCCCGGCGGCGTCGAGGAGGGAAGCGCGGCCCAGTCGGGCTCCTTCATCAGCACGGTCGCAAGGGTCATCGAGAGGTCGTTGGCCTCGTCGTTCGACGCCGCGCCCGACGACCCGGGACCGAAGGCGCGCCGGCCCGTCAGCAGCTCGAAGAGGACTGCGCCGAAGGCCCAGATGTCGGCGCGCTTGTCCACCGTCTTCCCGCGTGCCTGCTCCGGCGCCATGTAGGCGGCAGTGCCGAGGATCATCCCCATCTGCGTCATGGCGGGTGTCGTAATCGTTGGCGACATCGAGAGGCTTTCCTTACCCGCCCCACCCGGCCCACCTGCCCCTTCCATCGCCTTCGCCAACCCGAAGTCCAGCACCTTCACGGTGCCGTCGGGCCGGACTTTGATGTTGGCGGGCTTGAGATCGCGATGGACGATCCCCTGCTCGTGGGCGGCTTCAAGCGCGTCCGCGATCTGCTTCGCGACTGGCAGCACTTCGTCCAGCGGCAGCCCGGCTTGCCCCGCTGAAGCGCCCGAGGCGCGGAGGTGGGAGCCCTTCGCCTTGCGCCCTTCGATGTGCTGTGACAGATCCTCACATTCGACAAGCTCCATCACCAGGAACGGAACACCCCGACTTTCTTCCAGTGGCGCTGGGGCCCCACCCCCAGCGCGAACTGACGCCGACACCTCGCCTCGGATCTCCCCTTCCTCGGCTCGGTGTGGCCGCAGGCGCTCCTGATGTTCCAGTCCGTAGATGGCCGCGATATTCGGATGATTGAGCGACGCGAGGACTTCGGCTTCGCGCTGAAAGCGCGCCAGTCGATCGGGGTCCGACGCCACCGACGGCGGGAGGACCTTGATGGCGACCTGCCGTTTCAGCTTTGTGTCTGTCGCGCGATAGACCTGTCCCATGCCGCCTTCGCCGATCTGGGCGGTGACTTCGTAAACGCCGAGGCGGGTGCCGGGAGTGAGAGACAAAGGTCGTCGTGATTATACGGGCCAGGCCGCGCGGACGCGCGGTTTCTTCGAAACCCGGGGACGACCACAGAGTCACGAAAGGGCTACAATTCCCGGATGCCGTCGACGCGCGATGCGTTCCGCACGACGCTCGACCTGTTCAACACGGGTTTGGACCTCATGCGCCAGAATCTGCGGCGAACGCACCCTCAGGCGAATGAGGAGGAAATCGACCGCCGACTCCAGCAGTGGCTCCGAGAGCGCCCGGGTGCGGAAGCGGGCGATTGCCCCGGCCGGCCTGTGGACTTGAGCGCCAGACTCGGGTGACATCGCTCGAAGGCGCACTACGCAGGATCAGCACCGAGCTCACTGGAGCTCACGTCCCGTTCGCGCTCGTTGGCGGCTTGGCCGTCTCCGTTCGAACCGAGCCCCGGTTCACACGCGATGCGGATCTGGCCGTCGCACTGGCCACCGATGCAGAGGCCGAAGCGCTCATTCACAGTCTTCGAACCCGTCACTACGGGATCGAGGCCGTCGTCGAGCAGGAAGCCGTCGGACGGCTCGCGACCGTGAGACTCACACTCTCGGGTGAGTCCGGAGCGCCAGTTGTCGATCTCTTATTCGCTTCGTCCGGAATCGAGTCGGAAGTGGTGGCCGATGCCGAACCGATCGACCTCCTGCCGCAGTTGACGATTGGCGTCGCGCGAATCGGGCACCTGATCGCGCTGAAGATCCTTTCAAGAGACGACGTAAGGCGTCCGCAGGATCTCGTGGACCTGCGAGCGTTGCTCCGGGTCGCCTCGCCAGGCGAGCTCACGCGGGCAAGACAGGCCCTCACCCTGATCGCAGCCCGCGGATACCATCGAGGCCGCGATCTCCCGTCGGAGATGAACAGGCTGTTCTCTCCCGGTTAAGTGGCCTCGGGGAGCGGCCAGGACCGAGTGGACGTGAATCCCGAGACGTTCGGCGCGCACGGACGTGGCACAATCGCACCGTGGACTTCGCAGGCGAATTGGACGCCGCCGTGGCGTTCCTGACCCAGGGTGGGTTTCGCGTCGCCGTGATCGGCGGCGTGGCCCTTGCCGGGGCTCGAGGAGCGGTGGAATGAACTTACACGGACATCCTGACACGGACGCGATCGACCTCGCGCGCGACGTGCCGACGACCGCCGAAGACGTGGCGATGCTCGGTCGATTGCGGCGTGAGACGCCGTCGTGGTTCTCACTCACGCCCGCGGAGTTCGAGGCGCTCATCCCGGAAGGCGCGCTTGATCGGTGCCCGGTGACGCGACCTGACGCTCGACCCTTCACGCTGCCCTGACGCGTCGAGTCCGCTGCCTCCGTGCGACCACGTTGAGCCCATCAGACCGAGAGCAGGCATTTCTCAGACCACCCATGCTATTCTCTACCAGGAGGAGATAACAGGAATGCCCACCAAGGTCAATGTTGTCCTGGACGACGACGTGAAGGCCGACCTTGATCGCCTCGTCGAGAGCGGGAAACGGAGCCGTGTCATCAACGACGCCTTGCGGCGCGCAATCCACCTGATGAGCAGGCGCGCCGCCGGCGCCCGCCTCGACAAGATCCGGACGACGACGAAATCCGTGGCCACCGCCGACATTGTGAGGCTCGTTCGGCGCGACCGGGGCCGGTAATGGCTCCGACCGTGCTCGTGCCCGATGCATCTGTTCTGCTGAAGTGGGTCCTGCGGTCGAACGACGAGCCGGATCGCGACCGGGCCCTGGAGCTCAAGACGGCGTGGCTGGACGACGCCTGCGAGCTGGTCGTGCCGAGTCTGTGGGTCTTCGAGGTGGGCAACATCCTGGGTCTGAAGCATCCGGCCACGGCGGCCGCGTTACTCCAGGCGATGATCGACCTCGGCATCCGCGAAGAAGCGCCGCACGGATACATCGCGACGATTGTCAGCCTCATGCGCGGTCACAAGGTGACGTTCTACGATGCCGCGTATCATGCGCTCGCCATCCGCCATCGTGGCACGATGCTCACGGCCGACCGCGCGTACGTCAAGAAGGCGGCGCGCGCGGGGCACATCAAGCTGCTGAACGATTGGCGCGCGCCTGCAGGGAGCGCCATCTCCTGAGCAGCGGGACTTCCTCGATTCCCCGATTACTCGATTCCCCGATTACTCGATTCCCCGGTCACCACGAGCGTCACTTCCGTTGACACCCCATTCCCCATCCTGAACAGGCGCGCCTCAGCCGTGTGTTCGGATCCACCCTCCTCGGTGCCCGCAGCGTCGTCCGCTCGGAGGCTCACAATCAGATACACGTCGTCTGGATACGAGGCTTCGGCGAGATCCGTCGGAGACGGTTCGGGCGACGAGTGCGGATGCGAATGATAGAACCCGACTACGCCAAGACCACGCTCACGCGCCACCCGCTGTGCGTCAATGTGGCCTTTGGGATCCAGCAGGTACCGCGTGGGCTCGTGCGCCACATTGCGGATGCGCACGGCCTCGACGATCTCGTCGTCTGTGCCGACGAGCACGCCGCAGCACTCCGCCGGCCGCACGTCGCGCGCATGGGCGATGATCGACTCGAGGACGGGGCGGGGAATCGAGAATGCCTGATTCAGTGTTTGGAAGCGTCCGGCTCAAGTCGGACGCCCTCTTCGAATTCCTGATTCTGCGTGCTCTGCGTGCTCTGCGTCTCACGTCGTGAGCAGCGCTCTACACCGCTTCCACCGCCATCGCGATCCCCATCCCACCGCCGATGCAGAGCGCCGCCACGCCGCGCTTCAGCTTCCTGGCCCGCAGCGCATGCACCAGCGTGGTCAGCACGCGTGCTCCGCTCGCGCCAATCGGATGGCCAAGGGCAATCGCGCCGCCGTTGACGTTGACCTTCGCTGGATCGATCCCGAGTTCCCTCCTGACAGCCACCGACTGAGACGCAAACGCCTCGTTCAGCTCGAACAGATCGATCTGATCGATCTTCAATCCCGCGCGATCGAGCGCCTGCCGAACAGCGGACACCGGCCCCATGCCCATGACCATCGGATCGACGCCGGTTGACGCATAGCTCAGGATGCGCGCCAGAGGCATCCTGCCTCGCTCACGGGCTTTCCCCGCGGTCGTCATCACGAGGGCGGCGGCGCCATCGTTGATACCGGACGCATTGCCGGCCGTCACCGATCCGTCCTTCTTGAACGCCGGCTTGAGCGCCGCGAGTTGCTCCAACGTCGTCGAGGGCCGCAGGCACTCATCGGCCTCGACTCTTACAGTCAATACAGAGACGCCCCTCCTCTGCGGAATCTCCACCGGAACAATCTCGGCCTTGAAACTTCCGTTCCCTAACGCCACGCCCGCCCGCTTCTGACTCTCAGCCGCAAAGGCATCCTGATCCGCACGAGACACGTTGTAACGCGTTGCCACTTCTTCCGCGGTCATCCCCATGTGACAGGAATTGATCGCGCAGGTCAGCCCTTCCTGGATCATGGAGTCGATGACGTCGCTGTGACCCATCCGATAGCCCCACCGCGCGTTCGTCAGCAGATACGGTGCGTTGGACATCGATTCGGTGCCGCCCGCGACAATGGTGTCGACATAGCCGACACCGATCGCCTCCACCGCGTGAACGACGGCCTGCAGCCCCGATCCGCAAACGCGATTCACCGTTTCCCCAGGTACCTCCACCGGAAGACCTGCCTCGATCGCGGCCTGGCGCGCGACGTTCATGCCGGCACCCGCCTGCAGCACGCACCCGAGGATCACGTCGTCGACATCGCCTGGCGCCACACCGGCACGGGCGATCGCTTCTCGAACGACGATGGCGCCCAGATGGACCGCCGACAGTTCCTTGAGCGATCCGCCGAAGGCGCCAATCGGCGTCCGGCAGGCGCTCAGAATCACCGCATCCAGATCCCTACTCAAACGTCCCCACCTTCTCCAATCCGTCGGGTCCCTTGGGAATCACGAGCGCGGCGCCGGTTGCTTTCCGGACAGCATCAACCGTCGTGTCCGCCGCAATCTCGCGCAGCACGAGACCCGCCGGCGTGACGTCGATCACCGCCATCTCGGTCACGATCATATTGACCACCTTGAGACCCGTGAACGGCAGCGTACATCGCTCGACGATCTTATGTCCGCCATCGCGCGTCGTGTGTTCCATGGCGACGATGACTCGCCGGGCGCCAGCGACGAGATCCATGGCACCTCCCATGCCTTTCACCATCTTGCCGGGAATCATCCAGTTGGCCAGGTTGCCTTCCCCGTCGACCTGCAACGCGCCGAGCACCGTCAGATCAATGTGTCCGCCGCGCACCATCGCGAAGGAGTCGGCGCTGCTGAAGTATGACGTGCCCGGCAGCTCGGTGACGGTCTCCTTCCCCGCGTTGATCAAATCCGGATCGATCTCGGATTCATGCGGATACGGTCCGACGCCGAGCATGCCGTTCTCCGAGTGCAGCGTGATGTCGACGCCTGGCGGGATGTGATTGGCGACGAGCGTCGGCAGGCCAATGCCCAGGTTGACGTAGTCGCCGTCTTTCAGTTCACGGGCGACACGCGTGACGATGCGATCGCGTATATCCATATGATTGCTCTACCACCCACGACTACAACCATCCGAGGCGTTTGAACGCGCCGAACATCAAGTAGGCACCGAGAGACAAGACGAACGAACCGAAGGCCAGCCGCAGATAGGGTCCCGCGAGGCGATTGGCCGCCACCGCGCCGAAGTACGCGCCGATAGTCACCGTGCCGGCGAGCACGAAGGCCGCGTAGAAATTGACATTGCCATGGCGGTAGTACTCCAGTACCGCTCCGATGCCCACCGGTGGCAACAGGACGGCCAGGCTGGTGCCAGTAGCGACGTGTTGCCGGAATCCGACCAGGTAGATCAAGGCAGGCACCATCAGCACTCCGCCGCCAATTCCGAAGACCCCCGAGAGCATGCCTGAGCACAGGCCAATTCCGATCAGAAGCCACAGTGACGGGTTCGGCATCATCGAACCTTTCGTTTCGTTTCTTGGGTTTACGCATCGCCTTCTCGCCTGCCGGCGTTTGGGGGCGTCCCAAGCAGACGCCATTGTAGAACGCGGCCAGCTTGCTCGGATCCAGGCATTTCGTCGAGAAAATCACGTGCGGACCGGATTCAGCCCATCTCAAACACGCGGTATGGTCACGTTTGGAGCCTTGTCGCGTTCGATGGAGGTCACATGTGGATTCTGAAGCGGTCCTGCCCGGTTGTGGTCCTTGTGCTCGCTGGCGCAGCATGCCATACACGTCCGCCCGCGGTCTCGCCTTCGAGTCAGTCAGCGGTCTCGTCTCCCAGGACGTCGGCGTCGACTCCGACGGTCTCACCGCGTCCACCCGCGCCATCCCCACAGCCTGCCCCAACAGCGGCGACCGCTCGCCCGGCGGCCGTTTCAATGAGCGAGGAGGATCTGTTCCGCCTGAAATCGCTCGACGAACTGAACGCCGAGCATCCGCTCGCCGACACCTTCTTCGACTACGACCAGAATGCACTGCGTGACGATGCCCGGGCCACCCTGCAGAAAGACGCCGCCTGGCTGTCGAAGTGGCCCCAGACGGTCATCAATATCGAGGGTCACTGCGACGAGCGGGGGACACCAGAGTACAACCTTGCGCTCGGAGAACGACGTGCATCGGTCGCAAGGGAGTATCTCGAAGGACTTGGCGTGAGCCCGAGCCGGATCCGCATAGTAAGCCTGGGTAAGGAGGCACCATTCTGTCTGGAGTCGAACGACGACTGCTGGGCGAAGAACCGCCGAGGACACTTCGTTGTCGTCGGGAAGTAGGGCTCGCGTTGCCGAGAGCCAGTGGTCGACGGCTTGCCATCCGTGCATCGTTGGCGCTTGCCCTTGTTGCGTGCGCACCGGGCCAAATCGACTCCGCATACTGGTGGCGTTCCCCGCGATTCGTCGCCGCCCTGCAACTGAGTTCAGCGCAGGCGTCGCTCATCGACGAGATCTATCGAAACACCTTGCCCGAACGTTTGAAGTGCACCGAACAGGCTGAGGCAGCTCGTGCGCGGCTCGAACGCCTCCTGGATTCGGACAGGCCCGATGACGAGGTGCTCGAGGCAGCCGCATCAGAGTCGGCTGACGCCGATGCCGCCCGACGCAGCCTTCGAACCAAGATGCTCTACCGGATGTGGCTCGTGCTCACGCCCGTCCAGCGGTCGCAACTTGCCGAACTTGCGGCGAGCCACCCCACGCTCTCGCGACACGGTGACGAAGTGTGATCGGAACTCGATCCACATTGCGGCTTGAAGTCGACCTAGGAGATCACGCCGCGTCTGACGGCGTACAACACCAACTCGGCGGTGTTGTGTATGTCAAGCTTTTGCAGAATGTGCGCGCGGTGCGTTTCGACGGTAGCGACGCCGACCGAGAGCAGGTCTGCAATCCCCTTGTTGCTGTGGCCTTCAGCAATCAACTGGAAGATTTCCCGTTCGCGCTCGGACAACGAGGCGAAACGGTCCACGATTCCTTTTTCCTCTAGATGTCGAACGTAGTCGTCGAGCATCACCTTGGCAACCGCAGGGCTGAAGAACGATTTTCCGGCTGCGACAGCGCTGACGCCCCGAATCAGGTCGGTATCGGCTGAATCTTTGAGCATGTAACCACGCGCCCCGGCCTTTAGCGCCTGAATGATGTAGGCCTCGTCCGCGTGCATGCTCAGAATCAGGACGCGGACCGAGGGTAAACGGCGCACTATCTGGCGAGTCGCCTCAATCCCGTTCAAGAAGGGCATGCCTATGTCGAGAATCGCGACGTCGGGCTCGGTCGACAGCGCCTGACGCACGGCCTCTCGTCCGTCGCTCGCTTCCGCAACAACCTCCCAATCTGGTCGTTCTTCGAGGATCTTCCGAAATCCCTGGCGCACGAGGGTGTGATCGTCGCCCACCAGAATTCGCAGCTTACCCACCCAGCACCTGGCGAGTTGCCTCTTGAGGGACGTCAATTGGGGTCGAATCCGCGCTCGATTCCTCGACGAGTGGAGCACGAGTTTCTGCTGGTACCTCTACGGTCAAGCGCGTCCCTTTTCCTGGCCCGCTCTCCACGCGAACCGTTCCGCCAAGTTTAGCCGCTCGCTCCCGAATGCCGACGAGACCGAGACCCCGGCTCCCATCGACCGAGCGCGTGCTGGTGGCGTCAAATCCGACACCGTCATCTTCGACAGTCACGAGGAGCGTGTTCGTCAGACGCTGGAGGTACACGCGGCAGGTCGTCGCTCCCGCGTGCTTCGCGACATTGGTCAAGGCTTCCTGTATGATGCGGTAGACCGCCGCCTCGGTTTCGGGCGCGACGCGTTCGTCCATGCGATCGTGGAGCACGTCGACGCGAATACCGTGTCGTCTCGAAAACCCCTTCAGGTACCACTCCGTTGCGGCAGTCAGACCCAGATCATCGAGTAGCGCTGGGTGAAGCAAGTGCGACAGATCGCGTACCGTGTGAAGAGCTCCATCAGCAATTGAACGGGCGTCTTCGAGGACATCTGGAGCACCACCTGCGCCATCGATGGCACGCTGGGCAACTGCGAGCTCGACTTTAATCGCCGTCAGCGCCTGACCGACTTCGTCGTGTAGCTCGCGAGCGATGCTCCGCCGTTCTTCTTCCTGCGCATTGAGCAACTTCGCCGAGAGCTGCTGAAGGTCGCGCGTGTTCTGCACGTCCTTCGCTCGCTGCCGGCGAAGGCGATCCTCAAGACGTCCTGCGTACAGCGTGGCGAGCAGGGCTATGCCTAGGCTTGCGGCAAGGGCGACGCCCAGGCTCTGCCAGATTCGACGCTGGGTCATATGGTACACATCAGCAACCGCGGACTGCTGTTGGATGAACGCGCCGCGGTTGAGTGCCTGCGCCTGTTCGGACTGGCCAATCACGAGCTCGCGTTTGGGCATCACGCGGGTGCGCAGCAGCGTGCGAGCTTCCGTCGGCCATCGCGCGGAGTCTGTGGCTAGCGCGTCCAGCATCGTGCGGCGAAACTCTTCGATTTCGCCGCGCAGCCGCGACACTTCCGCGCGTTCCGTCTCAGAATCCAGCACGGGCACGTACTGCTGCAACGCCTCGTCGACCACTTTGTACGAGTCCTCCATGCGGCGGCGGTAGTCCACGGCGGTGGCCGGGTCGGGGTCCAGGAGAGCGTCTCGTACGTAGACCGACCCCAGCAGTACCTGCGTCCGAACGGTCGAGAGCACCTCCTGCGCGCGCATGTACCGTGCGTTG
The DNA here is from genome assembly GCA_041476545.1 of Vicinamibacteria bacterium. GTDB lineage: Bacteria > Acidobacteriota > Vicinamibacteria > Vicinamibacterales > CAVVIG01 > JBGOTP01. The sequence goes on from JBGOTP010000001.1 coordinate 12,793, forward strand.
ATCGCGGCAGCTTGTCGTTCGACATCGCCGATCCGACGCGTGAAGTAATACCCGGCGAACAACCAGATTCCGACAACCAGTCCGAACCCGAGAAAAAGTGCGGCTCGGATCGGGCGCCCGAGGCGCTCACGCTCCATCACAGCGGCATCATATCTCGTGCTGTCGTGTCGGGCGCGGCCTCCACGGTTTTGGTGTCAAGAATACCGGCCCGACCGGATACGATCAGTCACTGGTTGCGCGTACGCTTCGTGTAACGCTATCGAGTGCCCCCATGCAACCAATCCCCTCGATTCTGGTATTTTGCGACCTGGACGACACGCTGTTCGAGCCTCATACGTTTTCAGTCGATGCGTCGGCACGGCGCGCGTTGGACCGCATCGAGCGCGAACGACTTCCGGTGGTGTTCTGTTCGAGCAAGACTCGCGCGGAAATCGAGGTCATTCAGCAGGAACTTGGTATCAACCAGCCGTTCATCTGCGAGGATGGCGGCGCGGCCTTTCTTCCCCACGGGTACTTCGGCTCCAGGGCATCCCCGGTCACCGACGTCGCGGGCTACGAGGTCGTGGAATTCGGCCGGCCGCGTGCAGACGTCGTCGCCGCGCTGCATCGCGCCGCTGATCGGGTGGGCGTGCAGATCGTCGGGTTCAGTGATATGTCGGTAGAGGAGGTTGCAGTCGATTGCGATTTGCCGTTTCTACAGGCGCGACTCGCAAAGCTGCGTGAGTACAGCGAACCATTCCGTGTTGTTAATGCCACGCACAGCGGAGTTCCGCGTTTGTTCAAGGTGTTGCGCGCGGTGGGGCTCGAGTGCACGAGTCGCGGTCGCTACTACCACCTCGGATCCAATCGGCTCGGCATCGGTGCCCAGTTTCTTCGCGGCCTGTACCGGCGAGCGTTTGGCGAGGTCATGACCGTCGCGTTCGGCGACCACGGGAGCGCTGCGCCGCTCCTGCGGCAAGCGGACATTCCGTTGGTCGTCGCATCCGGCGCCTTTGGCGAGACGGCGCATCTGCTGGCCAGCGTTCCAGCCGCTCGTCTCATTGTTGTCGATTCCGTGGGCACATGGGCCGAGGGGATCCTCGAAATCGCAGACGCAGCGCAACTCAGAAAACGCTCATGTTCAGCCTGATTGTCATAGCCCGCTGCTGCTCTGTTTCCGCGGCACACGCAGTCTGAACGGGCAGGAGTCCGAATCTTGATGGTCTCCGATCGCCGCAAGAAGCAAAGCGAGGTGAGCATGTCTGCATTGAGCTTTCTCTTGGTACTCAACGCGATTATTTTTGTGTACGACCACTCGAAGATGTGGTGGCGCAAATAAAGCCCTGCACTACTCCTCATTGCCGCACGGTGCGCTTCTCGATGCGCTTTTCGTACGTCGCGCCCTTGAAGAGATGTTTAACGTAAATGCCTGGCGTGACGACGTGGTCTGGATCGATCTCACCGGGCTCCACGAGATGCTCGACCTCGGCGATCGTGACGCGTGCCGCCGTGGCCATCACCGGATTGAAATTGCGCGCCGTTCGCCGGTACACGAGATTGCCGACGCGATCGCCCTTCCACGCCCGGACGAACGCAAAGTCCGCTCGCAGCGGCATCTCGAGGACGTACGGCTTGCCGTTGATGAGTCGCGTTTCCTTCCCTTCGGCGACGATGGTGCCGTAGGCGGTTGGCGTGAAGAACCCCCCAATGCCGGCGCCGGCAGCGCGAATCCGTTCGGAAAACGTGCCCTGCGGCACGAGATCCACGTCGATTTCCTTCGTCAGGAACTGGCGCTCGAATTCCTTGTTTTCGCCGACGTAGGTCGAGATCATCTTCTTGACCTGCCGCGCCTTCAGCAGCACGCCGATCCCGAAATCGTCGACGCCCGCGTTGTTGCTGATAAGCGTGAGGTTCTTCGTGCCTCGGGCGAGCAGCGCCTGGATCAAGTTCTCGGGAATGCCGCAGAGGCCGAAGCCTCCCATCATGATCGTGGCGCCGTCGGGAACGAGCGCGATGGCCGCGTCCGCATTCGCAAGGACTTTGTTCATTGAGGCTTGATTATAGTCGGACGCGACAACGACTCTGCCGCTCCTATCGCGTCGCGTCGACGGTCCGGACGTGTCCCTGTTTCGCGTAGCTGAGAATGCGCTTGTCGCATGTCACGAGTGCCGCGCCCGTCAGCCGGGCGGTCGCGATCAGGATGCGATCGGCCGGGTCTCGGTGTAGCGATCCGGGAAGGCGTGTGCTTTCGATGGCAATCGAGGGCGAGAGCCCCTTCAGCTGGACGCCGGGGAAGGCCAGCGCCCGTCCCACCCACGTGCGCACATCCTGAGAGAGCTCGATGCGGTGGATCGCTTGGAGCAGCGCGATTTCCCAGACGGAGATCGTCGAGACAAGGAGATCGCCGCGCTGGACCGCGGCTTCGACGAGGGGTCCGATCCGCCGCGAGAACCGCTTGGGCTCGTTCTCGACATACCAGACCCAGATGTGTGTGTCGAGCAGGAGCCCGCGATCCGCGTCACGATCCATCGTCCCAGCCTGCGAGCGCCTCCCACGGCTCATCGAGCGGGCTGACGATATCGCCGAGCACCTTGACCGTGCCTTTCATGCTGCCGAGCAGCGGACGCCGCACCACGCGGATGGGCACCAGCTTGGCGACCGGCGTGCCACGCTTCGTGATGACGTACTCGCCACCCCGGTCGCGCACTTCGTCCATGATGGCGAGACAGCGGGCCTTGAACTCGCCCGCGGAGATTTCCCGGCTGCCGCCGGCGGGAGCGGCCTCCGGAGCGTAGATCGCGGGAGATTCCCGCACGGAGGACGGGCGTTGTTTGGGTGTCTGGTATTTCATGACCATGGATCCATGACCATGGTAACACATGCCGCTGCGTCAAGCCCCAACGCGCCCTATCACCCGCTACTTCGTCAGACGCTCCCGCCATCGGGCCGCAGCTTGAAACACCTCGGTCAGCCGTTCACCGTCGGCGAGATCGCGACGCAGGTCGGTCAGGATGGCGATGAGAGTGTCGAGCGAGGCGCCAATCTCATCGCTGTTTGTGGCGGCGATGTCCTTCCAGATCTCCGCCGAGCTCGACGCGAGTCTCGTGGTATCGACCAAGCCGCGCCCCGCGAGCGCCAGTCCTTCGCCGCCGACCGCATCGCCAACCGTCTGCATCAGCGCGCTGGCCGTCAGCTGTGGAAGGTGACTCAGAAACGCCAGCAGACGATCGTGGGCGCCGGCCCCCATCATCCGCGGCTCGGCGCCAAGTGCCTGAACAAAGGACAGCAGTTGTTCGAGCCCGCCGCCGGGGGCGTCGCCTGACGGCGTGAAGAGCCACGGACGGCCCTTGAAGAGATCCGGCCTGGCGTGCTCGAGGCCGCTCGCCGCGGACCCTCCGAGTGGATGGCCGCCCACGAACATAAATCGTGCTGGCAGTCTGCGCGCCGCCTCCACAATCGCGCGCTTCGTGCTGCCGACGTCGGTGATCACGGCCGGCGTTCGTACGTTCTCGTCGAGCTCCTCGAGGAGCGCGAGATTCTGCCGGACGGGGGCGGCGAGGATCACGACGTCGGCTTCGGCCAGCACGATGAGGTGGTCGGCCGCCACATCGATCGCGTGAAGGCGCATGGCGGTTTCGAGCACGTCTTTGTTGTCGACGCCGATGACGAGCGCGCTCGGCCAGATCTCGCGGGCCGCCAGCGCGATCGATCCCCCGATCAATCCGAGACCGACAATGCCGATGCGTTGGAAGACGGGCGGCTGTCGATCGACAGGCCGCCCGGGTTGGATGACAGGTAGCGCCACGTCTTCAGTCTCTCCGACCGCGGCCTGCGACGGATTCCAGACAGATCCCGCGGCCGATCGCCGGGGCGATGATGCGGAGTTCGGCCATCAGGCGATCGAACTGCTGCGGGAGCAGGGCCTGGGGGCCGTCGCTCAGGGCGCGATCGGGATCACCGTGCACTTCGACGAGCAGACCATCGGCACCGGCGGCGACCGCGGCGCGAGCCATGGGAGCGACCATGTCGCGGCGTCCCGCCGCATGGCTCGGATCCGCGACCATCGGGAGGTGGCTCAGTTTCTTGACGATCGGAATGGACGACACGTCGAACGTGTTGCGGGTGGCCGTTTCGAACGTGCGGATCCCCCGCTCGCAGAGAATCACTTCGCTGTTGCCACCGCTCAGAATGTATTCCGCCGACAAGAGCAGCTCTTCAATCGTCGCCATCAGCCCGCGCTTTAAGAGGACAGGTTTCCGGGCGTGTCCGAGCTCCCTCAAGAGCGTGTAGTTCTGCATGTTGCGGGCCCCCACCTGGAAGATGTCGCAGTACTCTCCCACGAGCGGGATCTGGCTCACGTCCATCACTTCCGAGACGAGCACCAGCCCCTCCGCCCTGCTGGCGTCGCGCAGGAGGCGGAGCCCCTCCTCGCCGAGCCCCTGAAAACTGTACGGCGAACTGCGCGGCTTGAACGCACCGCCGCGGAACACCTTGGCACCGGCACGCCTCACGGCCGCCGCCGTCGCCCGCACCTGCGTCTCGCTCTCAGCGGAACACGGTCCGGCCATCACGATGACTTCATCACCACCGATGCGCACGTCGCCGACGGTAATGACCGTGTTCTCCGGCTTGAACGTGCGGCTCGCCAGTTTGTAGGGCTCTGAAATGCGCACCACGTCGTGCACGCCGTCGAGCATCTGGATTAGTCCTGGATCGGGCCTGGTCTGCCCGACGACGCCCAGCACCGTCCGGGTGGCTCCGGTCGATCGGTGCACGTCCATCCCCATCCCCACCAACCGGGCCACGACGAGTTCGATCTGCTCTTCGCTCGCCCGCTCCTGCATTACGACAACCATGAACTTTCTCGCCTCCACCACGAATGCCTGGTGCCCGGGTCTCCCCGCTCTCAGCTATCGGCTCTCAGCGCTCAGCCGTCAGCGTTCTCCGCTTCGCCGTCTCCATGAACGACTCGCCGCTCGAGGCGGCGCGCCTCGTCGATGATCCGCTCGAACAGTCTCCCGATCGCGTCGGCGCCGAGCGGTCCCTCTCCCGCGATCTCGCGGACGTGTCTGAGCACGTCCTTTTCTCGATCGGGCTGATACACCTCAACGCCCTGGGCTTTCTTTAGCTCTCCTACGGCACACACGCACCGGGCGCGCTCGTTGAGCAGGCGCACCAGCACTTCATCCACACGGTCGATGTCGCGTCGCAAATCGTCGAGCGTGGCCATGTGTGTTATGTCCGTCGGACCGGGCACGCGTCTCGCAGCGATCGCGCGTACGCCTCGACCCGATCGATGAGCCCGGGCGACCCGCTCGCCTCGGCAATGAGTGACACCAGGGCGCTGCCGACCACGGCAGCATCAGCGTATGCGCCCACTTCAGCCACGTGCGCAGGGCGCGAGATACCAAACCCCAGCGCAATTGGCAGCGTCGTGCACGCGCGGATGCGACGCACCATGGCCTCCGCGCCAGCGGCGACGCTGTCCCGCGCACCCGTGACGCCAAGTCGCGAGATCGCGTAGAGGAATCCGCGACCAAGCTCGGCGGCCTTCCGAATCCGCGCGTCAGTCGTCGTCGGGCTCAACAAGAATATGGTATCGAGTCCCGCGGACGCGAGCGACTCGCGGAAGTCTCCCGCCTCTTCGATAGGCAGGTCGAGCGCCAGCACGCCGTCGACCCCGGCAGCCGCCGCACGCCGCGCAAACTCGCCGACGCCCATCCGCAATAGCGGATTCGCGTAACTGAACAGCACAATCGGCGCCTTGACGGCGCCTCGTACGCCTTCCACGAGCGCCAGCGCCGCCCGCAAACTGCCGCCGGCCGCCAAGGCGCGTTCGGTTGCCCGCTGGATGACGGGCCCATCCGCCAGTGGATCCGAAAACGGCACGCCCATCTCGAGCACATCGGCGCCCCCGCGATCCAGCGCCTTGAGGATCTCGGCCGCGCGCGGCAGATCGGGATCACCGGCCGTCGTGAACGTCACCAAACCGGTCCGCCCCTCGCCGCGGAGGCGAGCAAATGTTTCGTCGATGCGGCTCATGCTAGCGACATTCTTCACCACAGAGGACACAGTGGACACAGAGGCAAAACCTCATGTGGTGATTATTTCTTTTCCAAGGTATTTCTCCACGGTGTGCACGTCCTTATCCCCGCGGCCAGACAGATTGACGAGCACGATCTTCGAAGGGTCGAGATCCCGCGCCACCTTCTGCGCATGGGCGATGGCATGCGACGATTCCAGTGCCGGCAGAATGCCCTCCCGCCTGGCGAGCGCCTGAAATGCCGTCAGCGCCTCGGCGTCGCTCACATGCGCGTACGACGCGCGCCCCATGCCTCTCAGCCAGGCATGTTCCGGTCCGACCGCTGCATAGTCCAGTCCCGCCGAAATCGAATGCGTCGCTTCAATGTTCCCATCGTCGTCCTGGAGCACGAACGTGCGCGTGCCCTGGAGCACGCCCATACTGCCGCCGGCGAACCGCGCCGCGTGCCGGCCACGGACGATCGCTTCGCCGCCGGCTTCCACACCCACCAACTGCACGCTCGTATCGTCCACGAAGGCGTCAAAGATCCCCAGGGCATTGCTGCCGCCACCGACACATGCGACGACGACGTCGGGGAGACGACCGACGTGATCGAGCATCTGCGCGCGTGCCTCGCGGCCGATCACGGATTGAAATTCCCGCACCATCAGCGGATACGGATGAGGGCCGAGCACCGAGCCTAGGAGATAGTACGTGTCGCCGACATTCGTCACCCAGTCCCGCATCGCTTCGTTGATGGCGTCCTTCAACGTGCGGCTCCCTGCATCAACGCCAATGACCTCGGCACCAAGCAGACGCATGCGAAAGACATTCAGCGCCTGGCGCGCCATGTCTTCGGTCCCCATGTAGACGTGGCACTCGAGCCCAAGTAGTGCACATGCGGTCGCGGTGGCGACGCCGTGCTGCCCCGCTCCCGTCTCGGCAACAATCCGCCGCTTGCCCATCCGGACGGCAAGAAGCGCCTGACCGATGGCGTTGTTGATCTTGTGCGCGCCGGTATGCGTGAGATCCTCTCGTTTGAGGAAGATCCTGGCGCCGCCCGAGGCCTCGGTCAGCCTCGCGGCCTCCCACGTTGGCGTCGGCCTGCCGACGTAGTGCTTCAGCAGTCGATCGATCTCGGCTTGAAAAGCGGCCTCATCCCGTGCCGCGAAGTACGCGCGTTCGAGATCTTCAACCGGTGCGACCAGCGTTTCGGGCACGAAGCGACCACCGAATTCACCGAAATAGCCGTGCGCGTCCGGATCTCTTCTGTGAATCACTTCTTTGCACCTACTGCGTCGAACAGCGCCCTCATCTTCTCGTGATCCTTCACGCCCGGCGTTCGCTCCACACCCGACGACACATCGATCCCGAACGGCCCGACCTGCTCTACCGCCTCTGCGACGTTCCCGGCCGTCAGGCCTCCAGCCAGCCACACGCGCCGGGTTCGCGCGAGCATCGCAGCCGCGGCCCAATCACCCTTCATTCCCGTCCCTCCCCGGCGAACCGGATCGTGCGCGTCGACAAGCCACGTCGTGTCCGCGGGCCACTCCCCGAATATCGATTGACCGGCGGTGAGGCTCGCGGCCTTGATCACCGGCAGCCTTATCGACGCCGCCATGTCCGGCGTTTCGTCGCCGTGCAGTTGCACATGGGTCAGCCCGGCCGCGCGAGCCACTTGATTCACGTGGGCCACCGTTTGATTCACGAAGACACCGACTTTCATCACGGACGCCGGCAGCGACTCGACGATCGCTCGCACGTGATCGGGATCGACATACCGCGGGCTCTCGGGCCAGAACACGAACCCGATCGCGTCGGCGCCGCATTCCACCGCCGCCTCCGCATCGACGAGACTCGTGATGCCGCAGATCTTTACCAGCATCAGGCTTGTATCCATCGCTGAGCGAACACAATGGACACCGACGACACAAAGAAAGGTCTTGTCACTCGGTGTCCGCCGTGGTGATTCGGCTCTCGGACAACAACACCCGCAGCGCTTGGCCCGGATCCGCTTCCCCCATGAATCGTTCGCCGATGAGAAACGCGTGATAGCCGAGCGACGAGAGGCGCATCAGATCGCCGGCCGTCTTCAAGCCGCTCTCGCTCACCGCACTCACTCCGGCCGGCATGCGCGCCACCAGCGCCTCTGATGCGTGAACGTCGACCTGCAGTGTTCGCAGATTCCGATTGTTCACGCCGATGATGCCGGCACCGGCGCCAAGCGCCACACTCAATTCCTCGTCATTGTGCACCTCGACGAGTGTATCCAGGCCGAGTGCCGCTGCACGTCCAGCCAGTCGCCGCAGTTCCTCCGGCGACAGCGCGGCCACGATCAGCAGGACCGCGTCGGCGCCGTTCGCCCGCGCTTCCAGAAGCTGGTACTCGGACACGATGAAATCTTTTCGCAGCAGCGGCGTGGCGACCGCGCCGCGCACCGCCCGCAGATCGTCGAGCGATCCGTCGAAAAAGGTCGGTTCTGTGAGTACCGAAATGGCGGCCGCACCGGCTGCGGCATAGCCGCGCGCGATCGACACGGGATCGTAGTCCTTGCGAATGACGCCGCGCGACGGCGACCGCCGTTTGCACTCCGCAATCACGTTGACGCCGCCCTTGCGATCGAGCGCCGCACGAAACACGCCGGGACGGGGCGTCCGCTCCTCCGCCCGCCGCGCAAGCGCGTCCATCGACTCCCGCGCTTCCCGCACTTCAACGATGCGGCGCGTTGCCGCGACAATGGCTTCGAGGAGGTCCGCCCCCGAGGCGACGCCAGGACTGCTCATGTGCCCGCCCCCGCGCTCCCGCGACCAGGACTCGCGCCTGGCTGCGTATCAGTGCCGGCGCGTCGCTCCTCAATCGACGACAGTGATGCCAACTGATCGAGGGTGCGGCGCGCACCCCCCGAATCGATGGCCTCCGCTGCGCGCACGATGCCGTCCTTGATGGATGGTGCGGTGCCGGCAATGAAAAGCGCGGCCCCCGCATTCAGCAGAACGACGTTGCGCGCGGCGCCGGCTTCGCCGGCTAGAACTCTCTCGATGATGCCCGCATTCTCCCGCGCGTCTCCGCCCTTCAGCGATGCCAGTGGGACCTTGGGCATGCCGACATCGCCGGGGTGCAGATAGAAGGTGTGGACCGCGCCCGCGCGACACTCGGAGATCTTCGTATAGCCGGTCGTCGAGATCTCGTCGATGCCGTCGGCCCCATGAACCACCCACGCCCGATCGGACCCGAGCAACATGAGCGCCCGCGCCAGCAACTCGGTCAACTCGGGTCGCGGTACACCCACGAGCTGCCGTGTCGCGCCCGCCGGATTCGTGAGCGGGCCGAGCAGATTGAAGGCGGTCCGGACGCCGAGCGCTCGGCGCGCGCCCGCCGCATGGCGCATCGACGGATGGAACGTCGGCGCAAAAAAGAATCCGAGGCCCGCCTCATCGAGGCATCGCTCAACGCCGGCGGGCGACGCAGACACCTTCACGCCAAGCGTTTCGAACACGTCCGCGCTGCCCGACAGGCTCGACACCGATCGATTGCCGTGCTTTGCCACGCGTACACCGCAGGCAGCGACGACGACCGCGACGCAGGAGGAAATATTGAACGTCCCTGAACGATCGCCTCCGGTCCCGCAGCAGTCGAACACGGGATCGTGCCGGCGCGACAGCTGCACCGCGTGCGCGCGCATGGTCCGCGCCAGGCCGACGATTTCGGTCGGCCGCTCGCCCTTCATCGCCAGGCCGATGAGGAATCCCGCAATCTGCGCGTCGGACGCGCGCCCTTCCATCACGTCGGCCATGGCGGCCGCCGCCTCCTCGCTCGTGAGGTCTTCGCGGCGCATGAGCGTTTCAATCAGGGCCGGAAACATGCCTAATCCTGGCGTCCCTCGAGGAAGTTGCGAAGAATGTGATGTCCCTCGGCCGTCAGCACCGACTCGGGGTGAAACTGGACACCGGAGATCGGCAACGTGCGATGACGCAACCCCATAATGATGCCGTCGCCCTGCGTGCGGGCGGTGATTTCCAGGTCTGCGGGAAAGCCGTCCTCGGAGACGACGAGCGAGTGATAGCGCGAGGCGACGAATGGCTCGGCGATCCCGGTGAACAGGCCTCGTCCGTTGTGTTCGATCACCGACGTCTTTCCGTGCATGGGAACGGGGGCCCGGACGACTTGACCGCCGAAGACCGCACCAATCGCCTGATGCCCCAGGCACACGCCCAGGATCGGCGTCCGCTGCCCCAGCCTCCGAATCATCTCCATCGTCACGCCCGCATCTTCGGGACGGCCCGGTCCTGGTGAGATGACGATGTGCTCCGGACGGCGCAACGCAATAGCATCAACGGTCGCGGCATCGTTGCGAACAACGCTGACGGTCGCTCCGAGCTCGCCCAGATACTGGACGAGGTTATAGGTGAACGAGTCGTAGTTATCCAGGACGAGGACCATACCGAACATCTTCCTTCTGGCAGGGCTGAAGCCCTGCACTACTTTCGCTGACCCGGTCGCAACGCAGGCCATTTCGCTGACCCGGTCGTAGTGCAGGCCTTCAGGCCTGCCAATTCTGCGCGAGCTCGAGCGCCCGCAGCAGCGCGCGCGCCTTGTCGCGCGTTTCCTGGTATTCAGCCGATGGATCCGAATCCATCACAATGCCGGCGCCAGCTTGCACGTACGCCTTGCCGGCCGACATGATGACCGTGCGGATCGCGATACAGAAGTCCAGATTGCCCGCGAAATCCAGATAGCCGACGGCGCCCGCATAGAGCCCGCGGCCGGACGGCTCGAGCTCGTGAATGATCTGCATCGCCCGCACTTTTGGCGCGCCCGAGACCGTGCCGGCTGGGAAGCACGACACCAGCGCATCGAGGCGGTCGCTGCCCGAAGCCAGACGTCCTTCGACAATCGAGGTGAGGTGCATCACGTGTGAGAAGCGCTCGATGCCCATGAACTGGGACACGGTGACCGAGCCGAACTCACACACCCGGCCGATATCGTTCCTCCCGAGGTCGACAAGCATCAGGTGCTCGGCGCATTCTTTCTGGTTGTGCGCCAGCTCCTCGGCCAGCCTCGCGTCTTCTTCGTTTGTCTTTCCGCGCGGGCGCGTGCCGGCGATCGGATGCGTCTCAACGCGCGTACCCTCGACGCGCACGAGCATCTCGGGCGACGAGCCGACAACCGACACGCCGCCCATCCGGATGAAATACATGTACGGCGACGGATTCACGTGCCTGAGCGCGCGATAGACCGTGAACGGATCCGCCGACACGTCGGCCTCGAACCGCTGCGACAGCACGACCTGGTAGACGTCGCCGGCGGCGATGTGCTCTTTGGCCGCCCGCACGTGCGCTTCGAATTGCTCGCGGGTCTGATTGGACCACACATCGAGCACGGTGGACGCCTCGGTCCTCGCCGTCGACAGGCTTCTCTCGAGCTCTCGTTCGAGAAACTGGATTTTCGCGCACGCAAACTGATAGAGCGACTCCAGATCGTCGTCTACCGACACTCGCGCGTTGGCGATGATGAGAATCCGATGCTGGACGTGATCGAATGCCAGCACCGTATCGAACAGCATGAAGCCCGCCTCGTCGGCGCCATCGGCTCCCGTCCCGAGATCGCCCAGCACGGGCTCGAACCACGAGGCGGCCCCGTACCCCAGATATCCCACCGCGCCGCCGGTGAACCGCGGCAGGTCCGGCACGGCCGGGGATCGGAAGTCCGTCATCAACCCGCGCAGCGTCTCGATGAAGGGCCGATCGCTCGTCGTCACCGCGCCGCCGCGCTCGAGTGTGATCGCACCGTCTCGCGCGCGCAGCACCAGAAACGGATCTTTGCCCAGGAAGGAATATCGCCCGACATGCTCGCCACCTTCGACACTCTCGAGCAGAAAGGCATAGTCCGCGTTCTCGGCGATCTTGAGGAAGGCCGAAACCGGCGTAAGCAGATCCGCGACCAGTTCCTTGCAGACCGGCACGAAGGTGCCGCGCGTCGCGAGGTCCTTGAATGTTTCAAACGAGGTGATGTTCATCGATCGCAAACTCCGCAAGCCGCTCGATTGCCGCCGCCCGCATGACGCCCTCCGCCGGCCGGGCGCCCGTCCACCATTGAAACTGTTCCTCCGCTTGCGCGACCAGCATGTCGAGGCCGCCGATTGTCTGACAGCCCGCCGCGGCCGCGTCGCGCAGCAGTCGCGTTGCCTGTGGGTTGTAGACAAGGTCGTACACGACGCGCCCCGTCAAGAGCTCTGCCGGCACCGGCGTCTCGTCAATTTTTGGATGCATGCCGATGGGCGTGCAGTTGACCAGCAGATCCCAGCTGCCTGGTTCGGGTGGCCAGACGCCGACGTCACCCGACACCATGGCGGCCACTTCCTGCGCGCGCGATCGGGCTCGCGCATGCACGCGGACCGTGGCGCCACTCGAGGCGAGTCCGACGGCAACAGCCCGTGCCGACCCGCCAGCGCCAAGAACGGACGCACGCATTCCGCTCACCTGGATACCGAGATCCTGAAGAGGCCGAAGAAATCCGTTGGTGTCCGTGTTGCCGCCAATCCATCGGCTGTTGACCACGCGAATGGTGTTGATGGCCCCAATCCGACGCGCGATCGGGTCCGCCTCGTCCACTCGCTCGAACAGCGACACTTTGAAGGGAATCGTCACGCTCGCGCCCTTGACGCCGAGTGCGCGCGCGAACGTCACGAAATCGTCGGGATCGGCGGCGGGCATCGGCAGGTACACCGCGTCGACGCCGGCAGCCTTGAACGCGGCATTGTGCATCGCCGGAGACACGGAGTGCGAAATCGGCGAACCGGTCAGACCGTAGATGCCGGTCGCTTCTGTCACGGCGCGAAAGCGGTATTCGTGGAGCAGGCGTTTCGGGCTCACCTGCCCCACGTCGCCCATCGCACCGGCGTAGGTCCATGCGGATCCGAACCGCTCGGCGAGCACGCGCGTTGCGATGCCCTGTTCTCCCATGGCGATGAGGACCAGCATCCCGTCGCCCTTCATCGCACCACCGAGATCCATGAGTGGCAGACAATCGCTCAAGCGGTTGGCCTTCACCGCGATCTTGATGACCGCGGCGCCCGTCTGCCGCATCGCGCGCGCACGGTCGGCCAAATCCGCGGGCACGCCCTGGAAGTCGTGCATTGAGAGCACGGTGCGCCGGCCGTAGGCCCTGGTAATCGCGCCACTGAACGCCGCGCGCCATTCGACATCCACGTATTCGGCGCCGCAGGCCAGGGCTTCCTCGATCAGCGCACGACGCGCCTCTTCGGATCCCGAACACTGCCCGCCTTCCCACGCCGGCCGGCAGGTGACGATCACGGGCCGCGTCCGGTCTGCGAGTGCCTCGCGGACACTTGGATCGCGTACCGAGTCCAGACGCAGCTCGACGAGATCGGCGCCGCCCGTGCTCGCGGCAGCATCGCGGCGACGGCGAAGCTCCGCCGTCGTGGGCGCCGTGACGGTCACACAGACCAGGGGTTTAGGCATTAGTCAAAAAAAAAGCCTCTTCAACCGGTAGGCTGAAGAGGCTGGGAACATCGTTGTGCAGTGGCTCAGGCCAAGGCAGACGCCTCTTCAGAAGTGTTCCAATACCACCACGCCGCTGGACGCACGGCCGCCCGGCTTGGGGAACTTGTCGAGCTGGCAAACGAAAAGGCCTTCTGCACTCGGGAAGGACAATACCAGAGCGTGATTCAGCCTGTCAATCCACGTCAGTCGGCTCGTCGGGCTGCACCCGCTAGAGCTTTTCATTGACGAACCATGGGCGCAGCGCCGCCGGCACATCCGGATGATCAACGGGAGATTGGCGCGAAGGCTTTTCCAACAGCCGCCACCAGCGGGCTACGCCGTCCGTCAACCCTCGGTTGTAGCGGAGATCTTTGGGAGCGCGGCCGCTGAAGACCACGAATTTGTCATCTGCTCCGAAGGCGACAAGCGACCGCTCGCGCAAGAATTTCTGGCAGTCCTGGTGCGCGGGATCGAGCCCTATATGCCACTCGCCATACCAGCGGCCTGCCGGGTCGAGGCGCCCTCCCCACTTCGCCTTGTAGATCATCAATCCGTCGTCGAGGTAGGGCGGCGATCCTCCCAAGCAGAGTCGCGTGCAGCCGAGCGCATAGGCCCGCTGCACCGAAAACCAATAGAGAGCGGCGAGCGCGCCGTCTTTCACGAGCGACATGTCTCCGTCGCGCCAACCGAGACGCATTGTGCGGTAACCCTCCGGACATATGCGCGTGAACGCAGCCGCGACGCACGCGCCGTCTCGCATCACCTTCACGAACTCGGTGCCTTCGACCCGCAGTTCTTTGGCCAAGTGTTTTTCCGGGAGCACATGGCCTTCGCGCCCGTGCCGTCCAGTGATGGCGGGTAGATGAAATCGACTGTAGAATTCAGGTATAAAGGCCGCATCGCACGTCACTTCGCTCGTCAGACGACGGCTCCGGATTCGTGCGAGGTCGTTGCTTGCCGACGAGCCGAGACTCGCGCGGTATAACTCAAGGGTTGACGGCAGATCCACCGCGACATCGATGAGCTTGGGCATGCGGATGAGTTCGTTGCGTAGCTCTTCCGACACTCTCGTTTCCGAGATCACGGACAGCCCGTAGCGCTGCGTCAGGCGCCTCGCGATATGCGTGCAGCCCGGCCGGTGCAAGCCCCAACGCATGTTGTAACGCTCGCGATCGCCAAGATAGAGGCGCGCGAAATGATGCCGTGCATGCGGACTTCCGATAACACCCAAGCCGGCGCCGCCACCCGGTCGGGTGATTTCCAAGTGAATGAAATCCCGGCGCAAACGTCGAGCCCACCCGCGCAGCCGTTCTAACGAATGGAGCGTCAGGCGGTGCAAAAGCTTGAGGTAGATCCAGGCGCTCGGAAGCGGATCCCGCCATTCCCAAGTCATGTGGTTGTCAGCGCGCACCAACGACCAAAACAGGGCCCGCAGCCAGCGGCGACGTTCGGATCCGGACAGGGCGCCTTTCGTGCTGCACCAGCCGTTGATGTCCCGCAGCAACCAGTGAGCACGGCTGTGAGCCCGATAGTGCTGTACGTCCCCGGTCACCTCTTTCAGCGCAAACTTGTGAAGGCGCGAGGTTGCTTGCAGCGTCAACAGCGGGAAATTCTCGCCACAGAATATGCTCTGGGCGATTCCTGCTGACAATCTCGGGTTGTTCTCGATGAAATACAGCTTGCCGTCGTCCACGCTACGGATCAATTGCATCAGACCGGGGCCGGAGTAGTTATGGCCCCGTACAAAATCGCGGCACGCCGACATCACGTCCTTGGCAATCGGATCTGACAGAAAGTCAACCGCGAAGCCAGTTCCATCAACCATGTCGGTTCGGAGGGCGTGAGCTTGAAAATACGCGACCAGGACGCCCTTTGCCGCGACAAAGTCGCATTGTTCCAGCCTTCCTTCGACGTAGCGTTGAATGAGCAGGGCGTCATGCTCAGGCGGCCACACGCTGAACCTGGCTTGGAACTCGTCCGCAGAAGTCAGGATGTACGCTTTACGGCCGAAAATCTTCGCAGTGGATCGAACGGGTTTGACGATTGCCGGAAATCCGAAGGATCTGACGAAGATGTGCATCTCCTCGAGGGAACCAACCGTTCTGGTTTCGGGAACCAGGATCCCAACTTGCTGGGCCAATAGATTGGCTCGGCCCTTGTCATGACAGGCCTCAAAAATCGCCGGTGGAACCATGGCGATGTCGATGTGTTTTGCCAGGATGTTGGGCAGCCTGCAGAGAGCGGCTGCGCTTGACTCACCCACCGGGAAGACACAGCCAACGTCCGACCGCTCGTCGAGAAACCTGGACAAGGCCGCCCCGAACGAGGCGGCATCTTTGATTGAAGGGTGCAACCAGGTTTCGTCGCAATACCGGGACCACTCCACTTCGGCACGTCCGCCACTACTTCCTACTATGATGCGATAGCCCGCGCGACCGAGCGCCCTCACGACGGCAAGCGTCTGAGCGGTCCGATCCAGAACAAGCACAGATGGACCCGCATTGTCTCGCAAATCGTTCAGCTGCGAAACGTGACCAGCCGGCATCTCTTTCCCTATCCTCGAGTCGGGATGAAGTTGTCGCAATCGCCGGCGTGGAACCTACGCGATTCTCAAAGTACTCTGACCAGAAGACTCATATCACACTGCGACGTAACTGTGACGTGACTCGATCAATCGGGCAAGTTCTACCGAGGTTTACGGCGATTTGAGGAGTTGCTCATCGTTCGCGTGTAACACCAAACGCGCCGACCGATTGCCCGTTAGCTGATCGCCGACGTCCGGGACCCACGATTGCTGGGAGCCAGACCCGCGGCCTGGCCCCCAGCGTTCCGTGCGGTCAGTGTTCGCTGTCCTCCTTTGGGCTTTCGCGTCGCCCAGCCTTCATGGCATCCGACTGCAGGCGATACCGGGTCATGACGTGACACCGGCGTGGATGTCAGCCGGGGAAGCCAGGGTCCGACCGAGTCTGACCCTGGCTGGCCCCTGGCGTCGCGGCCGGTGCCGACGGTGTGGACACCGCAGTCGACGTCGCCGGAACCACTGACGTGGAAGCCGGCGCGGCCGTCCTGCCTTTCGACCGACGCGGGATCTCGACCTTCCGATCGTGCTCCCACGCGGCCAGCGCATCGGCATCGTCGCGCACCACATTGGCGACGATGATGTCGAGCGCGCGGACGGCGTCGAGACCCGACGCGAGCGCCGTCGCGAGACCTCTGTGTGCAACGGCCTGCCGCTCCTTCCCCGTCTGACGTTCGCGGATCGCCTCGCCGAACATCTCGACAAGGCGTTTGAGATCCGCGACGAACGTCTCGGGCATCCCATGCGCGAGAAAGCGATCCCTCACCGACTTCGCGTTGTCGGCGAAGACCCGTCCTGCGCCAAGGACTGCCTGATCCGTCGGTCTGCTCGACTTCGGCATCTTGAAGAGATCCCCGAAGCCGGGCGACTTTCGGGCGATGACGTGCGCCGTGCGGCTGATCGATTTGATCTCGTCGAACAGCGCCTGGCGCGCGATCGCCTTGGCCTCTTTTCCCTCTTCCGACGTCTTGCTTTTCGAGTCGTCGTAGGCCGTCAACTGCGTCACCGCCGCGGCGACCGTGGCGAACGCCTGGCCGCCTTCCCTCTTTTTCGGGAAGAGGTCACGATGCGCCTCCCGGAAATCACGGACCCTCACGAACATTTCGTACTGACGTGTTTCCTTGGTTCTCATACCGGACTCCCTGATACGCGCCGGCGGAATGCCGACCGTGCCCGCATGGTCGCCCGGAAGCTGCCCGCCTGTCGTGAGCTGGACGGTGAGTTATGGTGAGAAAACTTTTCATGCAACGCCAGAAGCCCGAATCGATGTGGAACGGACCCAAACCGACGAGGCTTTGGGCTTGAATAGGTCATGCTATCAAGCTAGAATAGCTCGATGAAGCGGATGAGCATTACGGACGCCAAGAACGGACTGAGCGCGCTCATCGATCGGGTGCGCCACGGCGAGTCGATCATCATCGAGGACCGCGGCGTGCCGGTGGCCCGGCTCGAATCGGTGGCCGCCCCGGGGCGCGACGTTGAGGGACGCGCGGCGCGCCTGCAGCGGCAGGGGATCCTGCGGCCGCCCTTGTCGTCCACACCGAAGCGGGTGCTCACCACCAGGCCGCCGACCCCGAAGCGCGGCGCCACCCTGAGCGACGCGGTCATTGCCGAACGGACCGAACGGCGGGACGCACGATGAAGTTCTGGGACAGCTCGGCGCTGGTGCCGCTGCTGGCCGCCGAAACGAGCACGCGCGCGGTGCAGTCCCTGTACACGCGCGACTCGGAGGCCGTCGTCTGGTGGGGCACGCTCGTGGAGTGCGCGTCCGCCATTGCCAGGCTGGAGCGGGATGGCGCGCTGTCAGCGACGGATGCGGCCGAGTCGTTCTCGCGGCTCGACGCGCTCGCCCCAAGCTGGATGCAGGTTGATCCGAGCGACGAAATCCGCGAGTCCGCACGGCGTTTCCTGCGTGTGCACCCCTTGCGCGCTGCCGATGCCCTGCAACTGGCCGCGGCGCTGGCTGCTGCGGAACGTCGACCCTCGACCCTGGCCTTCGTGACCCTCGACGACCGGCTGCGCGAGGCCGCCGGCAGGGAGGGCTTCCTGATCGAGGTGATTTGATCGACTACCGCCTAAAGGCGGTAGATTCGTCGCGCGACTGAAAGTCGCGACGCGATTCATTCACCACCCGCGCCGGAACCCGCCGTCGGCGATCCAGGCTCTCGCCGCCAGTGGCCACCGCCAGCGCCTTTGAGACCGGACCGGCTGAAAGCTGACCGCCTAAAAGGCGGTGGGATTAGATCTGGCATGAGGATCCTAAATGTCGAACCGCCAAGGCGTCGAGCTACGCTTCCCGACCGCAGATAGAGCAGTCCGTTCCACAGCCTGATATCAGCGCGACCTGAGGGTACCAGGCGCTGGACGTGGCGTTCGGCCTGTTGACCAGTTGACTGCGCCGAGGGATCCCGGCGGGCGCTACGGAGCAGGCCTGCTCAAACTGGCGCGGCATGCTACTGGCCTTTCTCCCTTCAGCGCGGATCTTTCCCCTATAATGGAATCGAACCCATGCGTATGAAACAACTTACGCTCATGTTCGCCGCAGCGCTGGTCGGCACTGTCCTGCTGTCCGGCCATCTCGGACTCAGGGCAGCGACACGGATCATGCCGGTCTCGGAGATCCGTTCGGGCATGACCGGCGTGGGCCGCACGGTTTTCGACGGAACCCGCGTCGAAGAGTTCAAGGTTCAGATTCTTGGCGTCATCGAGAACGTCATGGGTCCGCAGCGCAATCTCGTGCTGGCGCGGCTCGAAGGCGGGCCGCTCGCGCAGTCCGGCGTCATTGCCGGCATGAGCGGCAGTCCGGTGTACATCGACGGGCGGCTCATCGGCGCCGTGTCCTACTCGCTCGGCAGTTTTTCGAAGGAACCGATCGCGGGCATCACGCCCATCGAAGAGATGACCGCCGACACCGCCATCGAGTCGCGGCGGCCGGCCGCCGCCCGGGTCCACATCGACCTGCCACTCACTCCTGATCATCTCGTGGCGGCGTTTCGCAAGGCGCTCAACTGGAACCGGCCGTTCGCCGACAGGTCCGTCGACGCACAGTTCTCCGGCGTCAGTAGCGTTTCGGGGCTCAGCGGCCCGGAACTGGCGACGCTGCTGCGCCCGATCGCGACACCACTCGTCATGTCCGGGCCCGGGGGGTTCGCCTCCGACTTCGGCGACATGCTGAGCGCGGCCTTCCGCGATCAAGGCTTCATTCCCATGGCGGCAGGGGCGGCCGGGCGGTACGGAGAGATGCCGTACGAAGGCCCGCTCAAGGCCGGTGATGCGGTCGGCGTCAATTTCGTCACGGGCGATTTTCTTCTGGGCGCCACGGGCACGGTCACCCACGTCGACGGCGATCGCGTGTACGCCTTCGGCCACCCGATGTACGGCCTCGGGCCCACCGAGTTTCCCATGACGCGCGCCTACGTCTACACGATCCTGCCGAGTCTCAACTCCTCGAGCAAGCTGTCGTCGACCGGCGAAACCATCGGCACCATTCAGCAGGATCGACCGACAGCCATTGCCGGCCGGCTGGGTCCCGCGCCCCGCATGATTCCCGTGACCGTGACGCTGCGATCGGATCATGCCGCTGAACGCACCTTCCGCTTCAGCGTCGTGAAGGATCAGCTCTTCACGCCCGTCATGACCTCCTCTGTCATCGCCAATCTGTTTGGGTCCTACGAGCGGCAGTTCGGCGCGTCGACGTTCAGCGTGCAGGGCAAGGTCTTCGTCGCCGGTCACGAGACGGTGAGCTTCGACGATCTCTTCTCCGGCGACTCCGCCACCATGGGCGCGGCCACATCCGTCATTGCGCCCCTGGCGGCGCTGGTCGGCAACGACTACGAGCCGGTGGACATCGAGAAGCTCGACGTGCGAATTGATTCAACCGAAGAGGTGAAGACCGCCACGCTCGAGCGAATCTGGATTGACGACCCGAAGCCAAGGGCCGGCCGGACCGTGCCGCTCAAGGTCCTGCTTCGGCCGCACCGCGGCGACGACGTTGTCCGCACGATTCAGATTGAGATTCCGGCGAATGCGAGAGGCAGCCTGTCGCTCGTCGCCTCCGATGGATCCCGGCTGCAGCAGGCGGAGCAGCGGGACGCCCGACTTCCACAGCCCCGCAGCGTGCCCCAGCTCGTGCGCGCGCTGAACCGCGAACGCCGCAACGACCGGGTCTACGTCAGGCTGCTCAGCTCGGATCCTGGCGCGGTGGTCAACGGCGAACGGCTGGCCGCGCTGCCGCCGTCGGTCCTCGCGATCATCGAAGGCGACCGGAGCGCGGGCGGCTCGAACTCCCTCAACAGCGCGACGCTCGGCGAATGGGAGATTCCGACCGAACAGGCCGTCACCGGCAGCCGGACGCTGACGATTTCGGTCACACCGAACTAGACTACGTTCACATGACCATTCTTCGACGTGCCCGGCAATCCCGGCGGCCCGGCCGGGCTCGACGAGGGGCCCTCGGCATCGCCGCAAGCCTCGCGGTCCCTGCCGTCACCGTCGGCATCGGCATCATCATTGCCACGCTTCACGCCTCATCGCCGAAGTTCTTTCAATCCTCGACGCAGGCTGATTTTCTAAAGGGCGACATCGAGAATCTGTCGATCGACAACCGGGGTCAGCTCGTGCTCGGGCCTTCCACACAGTTGGTGTACGAAACGCCATCGCCGTTCCTATGGGCACTCGCCCCTGGACCGAATGGGACGCTCTTTGTCGGCACGGGCAACGAAGGGAAGGTCTTCCGCGTGGAGACGCAAGGAGCCCTTGGACGAGGCTCGTCGTTCTTCGACGCCGGCGAACTCGAAGTCCATGCGCTCGCGCCGGCTCCAGACGGCGGTCTGTACGCCGCCAGTTCCCCCGACGGCAGAATCTACAAGGTGGATCGCAACGGCCGGGCAACGCCCTTCTTCGATCCAGACGACAAGTACATCTGGGCCCTGGCGAGCGACGCCAAAGGCAATCTGTACGCGGGCACCGGCGACAAGGGTGTCGTATACAAAATTAGCCCGGACGGCAAGGGCGCGCCCTTCTATCGGACCAAGGCCACGCACGCGACGGCCCTGGCGTTCGACCGGACCGGCAATCTCCTCGTGGGAACGGAATCGCCGGGACGTCTCCTGCGTGTCGACAGCGAAGGCCGCGGATTTCTCCTGCTCGACACGCCATTCGGCGAAATCCGGGCGCTGCGCTTCGACGACAAGGGCATGCTCTACGTCGCGGCCGTCAGCGGACGCGGAGGGAGCGGAGGCGCGCCACCGGTGCCCGTCGACACCCCTGTCCGTTCCTCAGGCGACGCCGCGCGTCCTGGTGTGCCCACGGTCACCGTTGAGGTCAGCTCAGTGAGCGTCGCCGACACATCCGGCGGCGGATCGAGTCCGGCCTCCGGGGATCGCGGCACGGCGCGCGGCGCTATCTACCGGGTTGCTCCGGACGGCCTATGGGACGAGCTCTGGGAGTCGCGCGACGACCTGCCGTACGACGTCATCCTGGACAACGACGGCCGGCTCATCGTCGCCACCGGCAACAAGGGAAAGATCTATCGCCTCGACGGCGATCCGCTGAGGCCCACCCTCCTCGCGCGCGCCAGCGCCCAGCAGGTGACGGCGCTCTACAAGGATGCGCGGGGAGCGATCTACTACGCGACCGCGAATCCGGGCAAACTCTATCGCCTCACTGCGGAGTTCGCCCCTCAGGGCAGCTATGTCTCCGAGGTCCAGGACGCGAAGACAGTCGCAACGTGGGGGACGATGAGCTGGCGCGGAACGGTCGGCCCGGCGTCGGCCGGCGCGAAGATAGAAGTCTCCACGCGATCGGGGAACAGCGAAACGCCCGACGACATGTGGAGTCCCTGGTCTGCGGCGTATCCTTCGTCGGGCTCCGCGATTACCAGTCCGAAGGCGCGCTATCTTCAATGGCGGGCCGTGCTGAGCGGCAGAGGACAGGGCCAACAGGGCTCACAGGGCCCCATCCTGACGTCGGCGACCGCGGCGTACTTGCAGAACAATCTGCGGCCTCAGGTGCGATCCATTACCGTGCATCCGCCCGGCATCGTCTTTCAGAAGCCCTTCCCGTCTGGCGATCCCGATCTCGCGGGCTTCGACAAACAGACCACGCCCGATCGCAAGCTGTCCGCCGACGCGAGCGGATCCCAGGGTTCACCCGGTTCGCCGGCCCTCGGACGCCGCGCCTACGAAAAGGGTCTTCAGACACTGATCTGGAAGGCAGACGATGAGAATGGAGACGAGCTCGTCTACGACCTCGACTACCGCCGCGAAGGTGAGTCGACGTGGAAGCCGCTTCGCCACGCGGTGACGGATCCCATTTACGTGTGGGACACCACAACAGTGCCGAATGGGACGTACTTCGTCAGGGTGAGGGCATCGGATCTCCCGTCCAACGGCCGCGAGACGGCGCTGACGGGCGAACTCGACAGCTCATCTTTCGACATCGACAACTCGCCGCCGCGCTTCTCGACACCGACTGTTCGCGTCGAGGCCGGCCGGACCATTGTCACGTTCGACGTCTCCGACGATCAATCGCCGATTCAGCGTGTGGAATCGTCGCGCGACGGCCAGGAATGGTCGGCGGTCTTTCCGAAGGATGGTATTGCGGATTCAAAGCTCGAGCACTACGAGGTGTCGCTCGAGGGCCCGATCGGCCTGCGCGGCCTCAGTCTTCGCGCCACCGACGCCATGAACAACGTCGCGACGACACAGGTGGAGGCCCCGGCCCAGCGGTGAGATTCCGACCAGTAAGTCGCTACGCTCGTAGCGCAGGCCTTTGGGCCTGCCCGGGACGGCAGGGCTGAAGCCCTGCACTACACCACTGGGCTACACCGCAGCAGAATTGGCCGCGGCGACGTGGCTCAAGGTAACCCGGCCTTTCGCATCCGGAGACACCGGCGGATCAAGCGGGGTCTTGGTCGCGTGCACCGTGATGGCAGCCACGGGCCACACCTTGTTGACGGCGATCGGCAGACCATCGACGCGCGCCGGCTCGTAGCGCTGACGCGCCACGACGCCCATCAGCCTGCTCAACGCGATCGCTTCCTCGGTTCCAGGCGCAACCGGCTGCCCGCTGCTCGCGTGCACCAGCTCCAGATTAGTGACGCGCCCTTCACGTGTCACGACACCGGCCAGCGCATACTCGGCGTTGGCGTAGAAAAAATCCACATCGGTGTCTGAGTCCGCGGCGAACGCCGCGCCGGATGAACGCGACAACAGCAGTCTCGCATCCACGACGACCGGAGCGGACCGGCTCACCTCGCTCTGACTCGCTTCCGCCGAGGCCAACGCGTTGACCACGGCGGCGAGAGAATTAGGGTCCTGCTCTTCTCTTGCGAACCGCATCATGTTGAGCATCATCAGGACGCAGGCCACGGCCGCCACCGACGCGCCAAGCCCGGCGTACACGAGGCGCATGTCCTCGAACATGTCCTGCACGCGCGCCGCGAACGCCACACGATCTTCGGCGTTCAGGCGACTGACGACACCGCACTGGAAGCCCTGCTCCTCCTCACCGGAGAGATCCGCACGGTCCCGTGTCGACACACGGATGAGTGATCGCAACGTCCGCAGTTCCGCCAATGCCGCCGCGCACCCCTCGCACCATTCGAGATGCGCGCCCACGGCAATCTGGTCGCTGACGGCCAACTCGTCGTCGTGAAACGCGTGAAGGCAGCGGCGTGTGGCCGCGCAGGTGAGCATCTTCATAGTGTCCCCGCTCCTCGTAATTCGAGGCGGAGGGCCTGTCTGGCCCTGGTCAGGCGCGATTTCACCGTACCGACCGCAACGCCGAGCGAGTACGCGATTTCGTCGTAGCTCAGACCGTCCACCTCTCTCAAGACAATGGCCGTACGTTGATCAAACGGCAGGCCCTCCAGGGCACGCTGGAGCCGGGCCGCCAGTTCCTTTTGCGCGAACACCCGGTCGGGACCAGCCGTTCCGCTCGACGGCAACTCGCCGTGCGCGGAGACGTGTGCTTCGAGGGAAATTTGGTCCGCCCGATGGCGACGCCGCCAGAACCGGCGACGATTGCGCGCCTGGTTGACGGCAATCCGGTAGATCCAGGTGCGGAGGCTCGATTGGCCACGGAACCGATGGATGGTCCGGAAGACGCGCAGAAAGACCTCCTGGGAGACATCCAGGGCTTCATCGCGGTCGCCGAGGAGATTGACCGCCAGCTGGATGACCATCCGCTGGTGCTCACCCAGCAGCTCCGCGTACGCGATCTCGTCTCCGTCGGTACAGCGCTGAACGAGCGCGCTTTCGCGGCCACCGACGTCCGACCAGGTCGATGCGCGCGCCTGTTTCACTTGGAAGACCCCAAACGATGTGGCGTTCCGGGTGCCTGCTTCCACTATAACGAATTTAGACCCCGAAAGACTCCGAAAGTTCCCCCCGCCCTACGACCCCGCCTGAGAATCCGGATCGGCCAGCTCACGCAGACCGTCACCGACAAAGTTGAATCCGAGCACCAGAAGGGCAATCGCCAGCCCCGGAAAAATCGTCAGATGTGGTGCATCGAGGATATGCGCTCGCCCCCCATTGAGCATCGTCCCCCAGCTGGGCGTGGGCGGCTGCACCCCCAACCCCAAAAAGCTCAACGACGCTTCGCCGAGAATGGCCCCCGCCATGCCGAGCGTCGCCTGGACGACTACCGCGGGAAGCGCCGTCGGAATGATGTGGTGCCACAGAATCCGCGCGGGGCCGGCACCGAGCGCGCGTGCGGCCTGCACGTATTCGAACTCTCGCGCCCGCAGCGCCTGCCCGCGCACGAGACGCGCATAGCCCACCCATCCGATGATCGTGAGCGCAAACAGGACGTTGACGAGACTCGGCCCGAGCACCGCCACGAGCGCGATCGCCAGCAGCAATCCCGGAAAGGCCAGGAGCGTATCCACCACGCGGCTGATCACATCGTCGAAGATCCCGCCGAAATATCCGGCCATCGCGCCGAGCAGCGTGCCGACGCTGGCTGATATCGTCACAACCGTGAGGCCCACGAAAAACGAGATGCGGGCACCGGCCAGGACGCGCGCCAGAATGTCGCGACCGAGTTCATCGAGTCCGAACGGATGCGCGAGTGTCGGACGGGCCAGGCGAAGCGCCAGTTCCTGCGCGGCCGGGTCGAACGGCGACAGCATCGGACCGACCAACGCGCCGAGCGCCGCCACGACAATGATCGCGAGGCCGAGCTTCAGCACGTCCTGCTACTCGTACCGGATCCGGGGGTCGAGGAAGCCATACGTCACGTCCACCAACAGGTTCATCGAGACGTAAATCACCGCGATAAAGAGAATGCACCCCTGCACGGCCGGATAGTCGCGGGCGGTGATCGACTGAATGAGCAGCCGCCCGACGCCCGGCCACGCGAAAATCGTTTCGGTCACGACAGCCCCCGTGAGGACGACGCCAAACTGCAGACCGATGACCGTCACAATCGGGATCAGACTGTTCCGGAACGCGTGCACCAGAACTGCCCGCGTGCGCGAGACACCACGCGCCATCGCGGCGAGCACGTACATCTCGCCCAGTTCTTCCAGCATGCTCGCACGCGTCATCCGTGCAAGCACGGCAGCGAGCGGCGCGCCGAGCGTGATGGCCGGCAGCACGAGGTGAGCCGGCGTGCCCCGTCCGGACACGGGCAGCCATCCAAGCGATATCGAGAAGATGATGGCGAGCAGCGGACCCAGCCAGAAGCTGGGCATCGACATTCCGATCAGCGCGACGGTGGTGGCCGCGTGATCGATGCGGGTGCCGGCCTTGACGGCCGCCAGGATCCCGAGCGGAATCGCGATGACGAGCGCCACCGTCATCGACGCCAGAGCCAGTTCGAGCGTCGCGGGGAATCGCTGCACGATCTCGCGAACGACGGGCTGATTGGTGCGCAGCGAATTTCCAAGGTCGCCGGTGACGGCCCCCTTCATGAATCCCGCGTATTGCTCGACAAGCGGACGGTCCAAACCGAGGCGCTCTCGAAGGGCCGCGACGTCCCGCGACGACGCGCTTTCGCCGAGCATGGCCTGCACCGGATCCCCGGGGACAAGATGGATCAGCGAGAAGACGAGCGTCGCGACGCCGATAAGGACCGGAATCGTGAGAAGGACGCGACGGAGAAGGAAGCGAAGCATTGGAATGTGCGGTGTGTGGCGCCGTGGATCATTCTAACGGCATCTGTGGGGCCGTCCTACTCGGCAATCCCCAGACGCACCATCAGCTTCGTGAGACCCTGACGCGTCACGCCCAGCTGCTCGGCGGCTTGTGTGCGATGCCCCGCGGTGCGTACGAGCGCCGCGCGGACGAATTGCTCCTCGAAGACGCGGCGGGCATCCTCCAGGCGCCAGCTCTCGACCGACGGAGCCGCCGCGAAGGGCGGCGGCAGCGCTGTCGGAGGAATGACGCCGCGCCTGGGACTACGTACCGCGAGGGCCGCCAGGACATTCTGCAGTTCGCGGACGTTTCCCGGCCAGTCGTACGCCGCCAGAGCGGCCATGGTCGACGCCGCCAGCGTGGCGCGACTACCCACGCGCGCGGCGGCCTCCTGCCAGTACCGGTCCGCGAGCAGGGCGATGTCGTCCCGCCGGTCCCGCAATGGAGGCACGGTGATCCGCACGACGTCCAGGCGGTACAACAGATCGACACGAAACCGCCCGGAAGCCGCCTCCCGCCGCAAGTCGCGATTGGTGGCCGCCACGATCCGCACGTCCACTCGCCGGGCGACGTTCTCGCCAACACGCCGCAATTCGCCCTCTTGAATGGTCCGCAGGACCTTGGCCTGCGCACGAGGCGACAACTCTCCAATCTCGTCGAGAAACAGCGTGCCGGTGTGCGCCTCCTCGAACACGCCGGGGCGCTCGATGACCGCGCCGGTGAAGGCGCCCCGTGCGTGTCCGAAGAGCTCGGATTCGACGAGGTCGTCTGGCAGCGCCGCGCAGTTGATCGAGCAGAACGGGCGATCGCGCCGTGGACCAAGCCGGTGCAGGGCGCGAGCCACGAGCTCCTTGCCGCACCCGCTCTCGCCCTCGACGAGCACCGCGAAGGGCGCCGCCGCGGCCCGCTCGACGGATCGGCGCACGCCGGCCATGGCCGAACTGACGCCGAGAATCTCACCGAGCGCGGGCACCGCACTGGCGCGGCCACGGGCAAGAGCCTCGGCCACCACCGGTCCGATCGCCGTCGCCGCGAGTGTGACCGTCAGCGCCGCACGCGAGCGATCGGCCGCCGAGCCGGGCGAGGCGCCGAGCACCCAGCGTCCCACCAGCACGGCGATCGCATCGCCGCCGTACCGCACTGGCGCACCGCCCTCGATGCTCCCGTCGCAGACGTGGGGCAGAATCGGCTGCCCTGCGGCCAGCACGCGTTCCGCCATCCGCGACTGGAAACGGCCTCCCTCCAAAGCCAGCAGGACCCCGTCAGCGGACACGCACGCCACCGCCGCGGCATCCAGCCGCTTTCTCAGGTAGGCGAGCACGGTGCCGAGAACCGCGCTTCCCTCCTCGGCGCTCTGGCAACAGCGCAGGATGTCCAGGATGTCGGTCACGACCGCGTGTTCGGCGATCTGTGACCCGGCGGTGCACGCGGGCGCGAACAGCGCAAGCGCTTTCAGCCCCGTCGCCGCGGTGTGGCGCCTCACGACGTCGGCGGGAGATGAAGAGGCCGACAACAGATCCCTCAGGAGGGCGCACCGCGCCCGAATCGTCATGGGAAGGTGGGACACGGGAATCCTGGCAATCCGGCCGAGCAGCGCGTCGGCCGCCCGCGTGTGACCGGTGCGGGAGACGTGCTCCGCGCCAACCAGTCTGGCTCTGAGCGCGCACAACGGCTCTCGGGCGGACCTGGCTGCCCGCACACACAGGGCGATGTCGCGCTCCATGGCCACTCGGTCGCCCACCACCATGTGCGCAAAGGCCGCCGCATTGGCCGCACGCGCAATCGCCGATGGCCCTGCCAGTCGCTCGGCCGCTTCGAGCGCTCCGGCCGCGCCCGCAACGGCCGCCGCAGGGTCGCCGCGCGCCACGGCGATCCGCGAGGAGGCAATTGCCACCTGGACCTTCAAGGCCTCCGCGATGTCCGTTGATTCGATCGACGCGAGTGTCTGGTGGGCCTCGTCGTAGCGTCCACCCCAGAACAGGCAGCGGGCGAGGGCCAGACGCGCCTCGGCCGAGCGAAACCAGTCTGTGCTCTCCCGCGCCGATGCCACGGCGCCGTGAAGGACGTTCAGCGCTTCATCTAACCGCGCGAGATCCGTCCATGCCACGCCGGCCAGAACGGCCGCGTCAATCCAGAGAGACGCGTCTCGATCGGTGTGAGCCACGTACTCCCGAGCCTCGCCGAGGACGGCTTGCGCCTCCTGCGGACGCCCGCGCAGCAGCAGCGCCTTTGCGAGCGCCAGCCCCCCGCGCGCGGCATCGCCCCAGGCGTGCCGCCGCGCCAGACCGCCGATGGCCTGACGGAGGGCGCGACTCCCAGGTTCATGGCGGCCGAGTTCGAGGAGTCTTATGGCCGCCGTCGCTCGCCGTCGAAGCGTCGCCAGTTCGCCGGCCGCTGGCCACTCAACGTTGGTCGGCCTCGGGACGATCTCGAGCAACGACTGCCGATCCGTCCCTTCCCCATAGGAGACGTGGTGCTCCGCTGCCTTCGTACCAAGGGCGACCATTCGGGAATTCGGCACGGCGTTGACACCCCACAGGAGTTGGATAAATCGCCCCGGAATCCCTTTCGCGCGCTGTGCGGCCTGTTCAACCCGGCGCCTCGTCGACACGTCAAGCGATTCGGGTCGAATCGCGTCGACAAGCGCCTCGGCCTCGACGCGATCGAGCGCGAGTCCATCGACATGCGGCACTTCCTGACGTCCGGCAAACAGCACCACATGCCCGTGTGGATGACCGAGCGACCACTCGACCAGTCCGCGCCAGCCGGCCACTGGTCCGCTGTCCACGATCAGACAGAGCGAGCGCCCGTCAAGCATCTTCACCACAGCCTGGGCCACTGCCGGGGCCGTCGCCGGGTTGAGCATCGGCAGCCACACTGGAACGAAACCCTGGAGTCGGGCGGCCCGTGCCAACTGTTGCATCGCGCTCCGGACGCCCGCGCCAGGTGGTCCCCACAGCGCGAGGGCGCGCGGACGCGCGTCGGACGGCTGAGCGAACAACTCCGCTCCGGCCGTGACCGCGGGCCGGCAGACGAGATGGATGCCGCAGTCGGCGAGGGGGACAATCCGGCTGAAGCCGGAAATGTCGTATCCACAACACCCATCCGGCACGACAACCGGCCGGCCGTTATGGGCATGGACGCTGCCCGGCGCGAGATGCCCGGTCGTCAGCCCACTTCCTTCAAGAAACACAGTCGCCGTTCGCTGCGCACCCTCTGCTTCTCCTGGGGCGCCGCGCCAAGCGGCGCCGCAGCGCCAGGCTTCGAATCGGCGCATTTCACCGTACGCCCCGAAATCCACAAGACGGGCAATGCCACGGTGGCGTAGCCGGAAAAACCGATCGCACCGCAGCGCCCATCGCATTTGATCTGACGCGCCTCCGGCAGTCGACGTCAGCAGCAGCACCTCCTCTCCGCTCGCCAGATCGACGCTTCTCGCTTCCCCTCTTCCTTCATTCCGTACGCCGAAACGATCGGCCATGAGATCCACCGCGCCTCCCGATCACCCCGTCTACACATATCCACGCATGTCCACGCACGTCACCCGTGCGCCTGACGGGCCAGATAGGATCGGCAGGCTGCAAGAATGCGGCCCGACGATTTGCCTAGTGCGCAAAGGCGAGCCCGCCAAAAGCGTGCATTTTTTTCGGATAGAATGAACGCGCGATGCTGCGATTTCTCACCGCCGGCGAATCACATGGGCAGGCCCTTGTGACCATCCTCGAAGGGATTCCGGCAGGACTCACGATCGACTTTGATGCCATCACGGCTCAACTGCGCCGGCGCCAGACCGGATACGGCCGCGGACGGCGCATGGCGATTGAATCGGACCGGGCACAGCCCCTGAGCGGCATCCGCCATGGGCGGACGACCGGCTCGCCGATCGCACTGCTCATTCCGAACAGAGACTGGGAGAACTGGCAGCGGACGATGGCGGTTGAGTCGGCGCCGTCCGGGGAAACGCCTGGCGTCGATCGCCCCATCGTCACGCGGCCTCGCCCCGGACACGCCGATCTCGCGGGCGTCATCAAGTACGGAAGCGAGGACATTCGCGACATTCTCGAGCGCGCCAGCGCGCGCGAAACGGCGGCGCGCGTCGCCGTCGGCGCGGTCGCGCGACAACTGCTGCTCCAGTTCGAAACGGATATCGTGAGCCATGTCGTGTCGATTGGATCCGCGTCGCTTCCCGATCCGCTCACGGTTTCGTACGAAGACGCAAAGGCGATCGGCGGCGACTCGGCGCTGCACTGTGTCGATCCCGCGGTTGAGCAGCGGATGATCGCCGAAATCGACGCCGCCCGCGAGGCTGGCGACACGATGGGGGGAAGCTTCGAGGTCATCGGGCACGGTGTTCCCGTCGGCCTTGGCAGCCATATTCAATGGGATCGCAAGCTCGATGGTCGGCTCGCGCAGGCCCTCATGTCGATTCCCGCCATCAAGGCGGTGGGCATCGGCCGCGGGCCGGGCGTTGCGTCGCTGCCTGGATCACGAATCCACGATGAGATTCTGCCGTCCGCCCGGATCCCGCCGCCCGGCGGCGTGAGCGTTTCGCGCCCGACCAACAACGCGGGGGGTCTCGAAGGGGGGATGACCAACGGCGAGGATCTGCGCGTCTCCGCCTACATGAAGCCAATCGCGACGCTCATGAAGCCGCTGCGATCCGTTGACCTCACCACGATGACCGAAAGTCCGGCTGCCATCGAACGCAGCGACGTGTGCGCCGTCTCCGCGGCGGCGGTCGTCGGCGAGGCAATGGTCGCGATCGTGCTGGCCGGGGCGGCGATGGAAAAATTCGGCGGCGATTCAGTGGATGAGATGATCGAGAACTGGCGGGCCTTCCGTGCCCGAACCGCCGCCAGGTTCACGCGGCGCCCCGAAACACGAGGATAGACCGTCCCCAGCAACGACGGTTACCGCAGAATTCGCAGAGAGCGCAGATCAATAATTCAACACTCAAGCCCGCAATTCGCTCCACCCGTCATGAAAGAGGCCACAATTTTCACCATACGATATGCGCCGAACCTTGCATACCGGTCGTCGCATGAGAGAACGACTCAATGCTCTCACAGAGCAAATCATCGGCGCCGCAATCAGGGTTCACCGTGAAATTGGACCGGGAACGCTAGAGTCGACGTGCGAGGCCTGCCTCGCCTTCGAACTTGTCGACCTTGGCCTGGCCGTCGAACGACAAAAGCCCCTGCCGCTCGTTTATCGTGGTCGAACGCTCGACTGCGGTTACCGGTTGGACCTCCTGGTGGAGGGCGCTGTGATCGTCGAGGTGAAGTCAATTCAACGCTTCGAACCTGTACATCGTGAAATGGCTTGTCGACCACGGTCTCAAGCGGGTGGTGAATGACTTTCCAGAGTAATGGTACCCTTCTCTGCGTGCTCTGCGGTTTCTGCGGTTAACGTTTCCGATGATCAGGCCCATTCTCAAGTACGGCGATTCGACCCTCCACGATCCGGCGCGTCCCGTGGATGCGTTCACCGACGCAGTCGACCGCATCATCGGCGACATGACCGAGACGATGTACGCGGCGCCCGGGATCGGCCTTGCGGCCCCGCAAATCGGCGTGCCCCTTCGCATCTTCGTCGTCGATCTCTCCCTCGGCCACAACCCCAACGGGCTCATCGTCATGGTCAACCCGGAGTTCGTCGCGCGCGACGGGATGCAGCTCGAAGAAGAGGGCTGCCTGAGCGTGCCGGGCTTCAATGCCACGGTCGTCCGTCCGTCCCGCGTGACCGTGAAGGGGCTGGATCGCACGGGCCAGGAGTACCAGCGCGAAGGGACGGAACTCCTGGCCCGCGCCTTTCAACACGAGATGGATCATCTCGACGGCACGCTGTTTGTGGATCATCTCCGCGGCATCAAGCGCGACCTCATCGTGCGCAAAATTCGCAAGCTCACGCGCGCGGGGAAATGGTAGACAGCCGTTCGCTGCGGGTGGTCTTCTTCGGCACGCCGGCGTTCGCGGTGCCGGCGTTCGAGGCGCTGCGCACGTCCCGCCATACCGTTGTGGCGGTGGTGACGCAGCCCGACCGGCCGAGCGGCCGCGGTCAGAAAACGACGGACGCTCCGGTCAAGGCGCGGGCCGTCCTGGCGGGTCTTCCGATCCTGCAGCCGGCCAGTCTCAGGGATCCGGTCTTCATCTCATCGCTCGCCGCCTTCAACGCGGACCTTGGCGTCGTCGCTGCCTACGGCAAGATCTTGACGGAAGCCGTGCTGGCCCTCCCCCGCCTCGGCATGGTCAACGTGCATGCCTCACTGCTTCCCAAATATCGAGGCGCGGCGCCGGTGCATCGGTCCATCATCGCGGGAGAGCGCGAAACCGGCGTGACAATCATGCGTGTCGTCCGGGCACTCGACGCGGGACCAATGCTCGCTGCGACGCGTCGGCCCGTCGCGCCAGACGAAACAAGCGAGCAGGTGGAGCGGGATCTTGCACAGATGGGAGCTTCCCTTCTCGTGTCAACCATCGACGGAATGACCGCAGGCACAGTCAACGAGATTCCGCAGGACGACGGCGCGGCGACCTATGCGGCTCGTCTGACGAAGACAGACGGGTTGATCGACTGGTCCGTCGGGGCGCGTCGCGTTCACGATCTGATTCGCGGCCTGCATCCGTGGCCACACGCGTACACGTTCACGAAGGGCCAGCGCCTCATCCTGTTGCGGGCGGCTGTTTCAGACACGCCGGCCCGCGACGCCGACGGGAACGCTGCGGGTCACCCCGCCGCGCCTGGAGCCATTCTCGCGGCCGCCGGTGACGATCTCCGGATCGCGTGCGGCGATGGAATCCTCCGGGTCCTGGAGCTGCAGGCTGAGGGGACGCGACCGATGACCGTCCGTGATTTCCTCGCCGGCCATCGCCTGATGCCTGGCGACCGATTCACATCGACCCCATGATCGGTCCGGCGCGGATCGCCGCGTACGATATCCTCTCGGCGGTCTCAGCTGGACGGGCCGATCTGCCAACTGCGATCGACCACGCGCGCGCATCCCTCACCGACAACCGCGACCGGGCACTCGCCAGCGAAATTGCGACCGGCGTT
This sequence comes from Vicinamibacteria bacterium, assembly GCA_041476545.1. Taxonomy (GTDB): domain Bacteria; phylum Acidobacteriota; class Vicinamibacteria; order Vicinamibacterales; family CAVVIG01; genus JBGOTP01. The sequence continues at coordinate 46,069 of JBGOTP010000001.1, forward strand.
CAGCGGTGGCGCGCCGCGCTGGATCACCTCATCGTGCAGTTCTCGAAGCGATCGCTCGATCGCCTGGACCCGGCCATCATCGAGATTCTGCGCATCGGCCTGTACCAGCTGCTGCATCTCACGAGAGTCCCGGCCCCGGCGATTGTCGATGATGCGGTCGACATGAGCCGGCGTGCGGGAAAGAGCAGCGCGAGCGGCTTCGTGAACGCGGTATTGCGAACGGCGGTCCGGACGCGAAGGGCGGTGCCGCTTCCCAAACGGCCCGCGAATCCGGCGGATCGCGACGCCGCACTGGAGTACCTGAGCATCACGTTGTCGCATCCGCGATGGCTCGTGTCCCGCTGGTACGATCGTCTCGGCTTCGACGTCACCGAATCCTGGCTGCGTTTCAACAACGAACCGGCTCCGCTGACGCTTCGGACCAATCGTCTGCGTGCATCACGGGACGAGGTCCATGCGCGGCTGGAGACACTCGGCGTTCGTACCCGGCCCGGGCAGTTCGCGCCCGACGCGCTGATCGTCGAGGAAGGTCGTCCGACAGGAGAGGCCTTCGTCATTCAGGACGAAGCCTCGCAGCTCGTGACGCTGCTGGCTGGCGCCATGCCCGGGGCACTGGTACTCGACGCGTGCGCCTCACCTGGTGGCAAGGCCACGGCGCTCGCCGCGGCGATCTCGGCCGGCCCCCTTCGAACGAACTCACGCCCTGGCAGGCTTGTCGCCTGCGATGTTCGTGGACGACGTATGGACCTGCTTCGCCGCACAATCGCAGCGACCGGCGCGGAGAGGATCTGGCTCGTTCAGGCCGATCTGCTCGAACCGCTGCCCTTTCGTGTGCCGTTCGACTGCGCGATTGTTGATGCGCCCTGCTCCGGTCTGGGCACACTGCGTCGCGATCCGGACATCCGGTGGCGCCGGCACGAGTCCGACTTGGTCGCGCTTGGCGACGCGCAATTGAGGATGCTTCGCCACGCCGCCGGTGTGATCGCACCGGGCGGACGCCTCGTCTATGCCACTTGCTCGACCGAGCCCGAAGAGAACGAGCACATCGCCGAACAGTTCCTCCGGTTGTCGCCAGACTTTGTCGCGCTCGACGCCAGGCACGCACATCCGCTGCTACCCGCGTCGGTCGTCGACCATCGCGGCCATCTGCGCACGACCCCGGACCGTCATGGGCTCGAAGGGTTCTTCGGGGCAGTATTCCGGAAGAATGACTTGTAGTACGATCTTCCCGCCCAATGGCCTTGAGAACGCGCGTCTGGAGTGCGGGCAAGGTGCTCGTGCTGGCCGGAGCTCTGATTGTCACGTATCTCGTGTTCGGCGCTGCAGCGATGCGTGTCGCCCTGATGGCGCGCGAGGTGCAGGTTCCCGATTTCACAAATCGCACGGCGAACGAGGCCACGGCGCTTGCCAACGATCTCGGCCTGGCGATTAAGGTAGACGACAATCTTCGCCTGGATCCCAAGATACTGGCGGGGCGCGTGCTCGCCCAGGAACCCGCGGCTGGAACCGCGACGCGACGACAGCGAAGCGTCAAGGTCTGGTTGAGTTCAGGACCGCGCGCCACGAAGGTGCCGGCACTGACGGGCGAGACTGAGCGAACCGCGCAGCTGCGCCTGTCGCAGGACGGTCTCATCGTCGCGAGCGTGTCGGAAATCCGGTCGCCGGCCTACCCGCTCGATGTCGTGGTCGCCCAGGATCCCGCGGCGAATGTGGCCGCTGCGCAGGTGTCGCTGCTCGTCAACCGCGCCGAGTCGGGGGGCACGTTCGTGATGCCCGACTTGATCGGCGTCAGCGCCGACCGCGCCGCCACGATTCTTCGCAACCACGGGTTTCGCGCGGCCATTGTCGGGTCGACTCCCTATCCGGGCGTCGGTCCCGGAGTCATCCTGCGTCAGAGCCCGCAAGCCGGATTTCAAATTGCGCCGGGCGAACCCATCTCTATTGAGGTCAGTCGTTGAGCGTACGGATTGCGCCGTCGATTCTATCGGCCGACTTTGCCAGACTGGGCGAAGCCGTCGCCGCGGTTGAGCGTGGCGGAGCCGACCTGCTTCACGTCGATGTGATGGACGGCCACTTCGTCCCGAACATCACCATCGGTCCCGTGGTGGTTCGGTCGCTCAAGCGGGTGGCCAGGATTCCGCTCGACGTGCACCTCATGATCACCGATCCCGATCGATACATCGAGGCGTTTGCCGAAGCGGGCGCTTCCATGATCTCGGTGCACGTGGAAGTGCTTCCCCACCTGCACCGTACGGTTCAGGCCATCAAAGCTCTCAACGTGCGGGCTGGGGTCGTCCTGAATCCGTCGACGCCTGTCATCGCGCTCGAACAGATCGCCGGCGACGTGGATTTCGTGCTCCTGATGTCGGTCAACCCCGGATTCGGCGGTCAGACTTTCATTCCGCGATCCGAGTCTAAGGTCCGGGAGGTGCGGGACATGCTCAACCGGAGCGGGAACGTCGCGGCGGCGATCGAAATCGACGGCGGTGTCGACCTGCAAACCGTGGGTCGTGTCGTCGCGGCAGGCGCGCGAATTCTCGTCGCCGGTTCCGCGATATTCAATTCTCCGGATCCTGAACGCGCCACGCGCGAGCTGAAGGCCGCCGCCCAGGCAGCGGCGCCTCCGGCTGCCGCCCATTGAGCGCCGCCGCATCGGTATCACGTGTGCGCGTGCGCTATGCCGAAACGGACCAGATGGGTGTCGTGTACTACGCGAACTACCTCGTCTGGTTCGAGGTCGGACGTACCGATCTGCTGCGCGAAGCAGGCTGGACGTATCGGTCGATGGAAGCCGACGGGTTCTCTCTCCCGGTGACCGAGGCCCATTGCGCCTACTGTCAATCCGCGCGCTATGACGACGACCTCGAGATCAGGACGACCGGAACGCTCGTCTCACCGGTGCGGGTGCGGTTCGAGTACGAGGTGGTGCGCGCCGGAGATGGCACCGTGCTGGCGCAGGGGCACACCGTGCATGCAACGCTCGACCGCGGTGGCCGTCCCTGTCGCCTTCCCGAACGCGTGCGGGCAATCCTCAATCGGACCCGTCCCGGCACGCCGTAGCGCGCACATGGGCGACACGGGGGGGGCGCATGGAGACGACAGCGCGGGAAACCGCGGCGACGTATACAATATTTGGAGACATGGCTCGAATCGCCCTTCGGCGCATCTCGTTGATGGCCTCGACCCTCGCACTGGCGTGCGCCGTTGGCTGCGCGAATTCCGGATCCGGACGCGTCGTGCCGGTCGGCACACCGCAACCGGATCAGTTCCTGTTCGAAAAAGGGATGGAGGCGCTCGCCAAGAACAAGTGGCTGACGGCGCGGGAGTACTTCAAACAGGTCAACGAAACCTATGTGCAAAGCCCCCTGCGTCCCGACGCCAAGCTTGGCGTCGGCGACACGTATCTGGGAGAGGGCGGCTCGGCGTCGCTCGTGCTCGCCATCAACGAGTTTCGAGAGTTTCTCACCTTCTATCCTCTCAACCGTCGTGCCGACTACGCGCAGTACAAGCTCGGGTACGCGCACTTCCGCCAGATGCGGGGGGCGCCGCGGGATCAGACCGAAACCAGAGCAGCCATCAAGGAATTCGACGCATTCGTCGTGAAGTATCCAAACAGTGCGTATCTCGCTGAAGTGAGAGAGAAGCTCCGCGAGGCCAAGGATCGCATCGCGGAGGCGGAATTCCGGGTCGGTCGCTTCTATTACCAGCAGGCGAAGTTCTATCCGGCGGCGATCGCCCGCTTCAACGCGATTCTCAAAGATGATCCGGAATTCACGGGCCGAGACAGCGTCTATTTCTATCTCGGCGAGGCTCTGCTGAAGGTGAAGCTGGACGCCCAGGCGCTCCCCTACTACGAAAAGATCGTCAAGGAATTCGGCAAGAGCGAGTACCTCGACGAGAGCCGCAAGCGGATCGCCGAGCTGAAGGCGCAGGCCGAAGCGAGATCGCGATCATGACACGCGCGACGAGCCGACCTTACGATCGTCCATCGCGATCGGCAGGCGCGCGAAATTGAACCGCCTGAAGTAGTCGGCGGCCGAGACGAGCGCGGTCACCACGGCCACCCAGAGCGCGACCTGTCCAATCACGACAAAGCCCCGCAGGTGCTCCTTGCCGAGGATGAGCGCCAGAATCGCCACAATCTGCGCCACCATTTTGATTTTGCCGAGGAGCGACGCCGGCATCGCCACACCACGTGTGTAGAGGAAGCTTCGGAGTGCGGTCACCGCGAAGTCCCGGCCGAGAACAATCGCGACCATCCAGGCCGACGCGAGTCCCATCTGCACCAGCGAGATGAACGCCGCTACCGTCAACAGCTTGTCCGCCAGCGGATCGATGAACTGACCGAATGCCGTCACCTGCTGCCGCCGACGGGCAAAGTATCCGTCGAGCCAATCCGTCAGCGACGCGACACCGAAGATCGCCGCGCCGACGAGCTCCTTCGGCACGCCAAAGATCATCCGTCCTTCGAACGTCGTGAGCAGCACGACGACGAGCAGGGGGACCAGGAAGATGCGCGTGACCGTAAGTGAATTCGGCAGGTTCATGCGCGTAGGCCCATGATATCATCGGTGGTTGCGATGAAGGCGATTCTGCTTGCGGGGGGCAAGGGCACGCGACTCCGTCCGCTCACCATTCACACACCGAAACCGATCGTGCCGATTTTCGATCGGCCGTTCCTCCACTATCAGCTCGACCTGCTGAAACAAGTGCCCGAGATCGACGAGGTGATCCTCAGCCTGAACTATCAGCCGAGGCGGATCGAGGAGATTTTCGGCGATGGGAGCAACAGCGGCCTGAGCATTCGCTATGTCGTCGAACCGGCGCCGCTCGGCACCGGCGGCGCCATTCGCTACGCCGGCGAGAAGGTGCGCGAATCGGTCGTGGTCTTCAACGGCGATGTGCTGACCGAGATCGATCTGGCAGCAGTCATCGCGCTCCACCGCGAACGCCACGCCAAGGCCACCATCGTCCTGACTCCGGTCGACAATCCGAGCGCGTACGGCCTGGTGGAAACCGATGCCCAGGGCAACATTCAGCGATTTCTGGAGAAACCCAAGCCCGACGAGATCACGTGCGACACCATCAACGCCGGTATCTACGTGCTCGAACCCGAAACCTTCGATCGCATTCCCAAAGATACGCCATGGTCGATCGAGCGAAGCTTCTTCCCGTCGCTCGTCGAACAGCACGAAACGTTCATCGCATACGTCTATCGCGGGTATTGGATCGACATCGGCACGACGGAGAAATACACGCAAGTCCATCACGACATCATGGACGGGCGCTTTCGGACATCTCTCTTCGGTGACGGCACGAAGACGGTCGTCTCGCCGCTGGCGCGCCTCGACGAGGGCGTCACGCTCGACGGCCCGTGCTTCATCGATGAGGGCGTGGTCGTGAAGACCGGCGCCCGTATCGGCGCCTACAGCGTCATCGGCCGCCAGTGCCACATCGAGGAGCACGCCACGGTCGAACGGTCGATTGTCTGGGCCAACACCCGAATCAGTCAGGAAGCGATCGTTCGCCGGTCCATCCTCGGACGACATTGTCATGTCGGGCGCAATGCGATCGTGGACGGCAGCCGGGGTGGCCCGGACGCGGACGGCGCGGCCGACATCGTCCTGGGGGACAAGTCCGTGGTCACCGATTACAGTCGGATCTGAGATGAATCCAGCGATTTTCAAAGCGTACGACGTTCGCGGAACCTATCCCGACGAGATCGACGAGGAGACGGCGCGCCACATCGGCGCGGCGTTCGTGACGTATCTGAAAGCCAAACGGATCGCCCTCGGACGCGACATGCGTCTCTCCTCCCCCGCACTCGCCGCGGCGTTCATCGAGGGCGCCACATCGCAGGGCGCCGACGTCGCTGACTACGGCATGATTCCGACCGACATGCTGTACTTCGCCGTCGCAACGGATGCCCATGACGGCGGCGTGGAGATCACCGCCTCGCACAATCCGAAGCAGTACAACGGCATGAAGATGGTGCGCCAGGGGGCGTTTCCCCTGAGCGGCGATGCCGGCATCTCCGACATCCGCGACATGATTGCCGGCCATCGGCTGCCGCCACCGGCCGCGCGACCGGGACAGGTGACGACCAGACACGCGCTCGATGCCTACATTGCGCACGTCATGTCGTTCATCGATCCAGCCCTCGTGCATCCCTTCAAGGTGGTGCTCGACGCGGGGAGCGGCATGGGCGGCCTCGTCGCGCCGAAACTCTTCGACCGTCTGCCGTGTCACACCTCGCGCCTCTGCTTCGAGATCGACGGACGTTTCCCACACCACGAGGCCAATCCCCTCATCGAGGAGAATCGCCGCGACATCGTCGAACGCGTCGTCGCGGATGGCGCGGACATCGGCATTGCGTGGGATGGCGACGCGGATCGCTGCTTCTTCATCGATGGCACGGGCGAATTCGTGCCGGGAGATTTCATCACGGCGCTCCTGGCGGAGGCGTTTCTCCTGCGCGATCCTGGCGCCACGATCATTTATGATCTCCGGGCGAGCTACGCGGTCAAGGATGTCGTGGCCGCGCACGGCGGCACGTCGCTGATGAACCGGGTCGGTCACGCGTTCTTCAAGAAGCGGATGCGCGACACCAACGCCGTGTTCGGCGGAGAGGTCACCGGACACTACTACTTCCGCGACAACTTCTATGCCGACAACGGCTTCATCCCGGCGCTGCTCATTCTCGAGTTGATGTCGAAGAAGAAGCAGAGCCTGCACCAGCTGCTCGAGCCGCTGCGACGCCGCTATTTCATTTCCGGCGAGATCAACACCAAACTGCCGGCGATGGATGCCGTGTCGGCGACACTCGACGCGATCGCGCGCCGGTACAAGGATGCGCGGCAATACTCGCTCGACGGCCTTTCCGTCGAGTATCAGGACTGGCACTTCAACGTACGCGCGTCGAATACGGAACCGCTGGTGCGGTTGAATCTGGAAGCCACCACGCCGGAGGCTATGGCGGCAAGGCGGGATGAGGTGCTGGCGCTGATTCGAGCGTGATAAACTTTTGGAGACGCGGGCTTAGCATAGTGGTAATGCTCTGGCTTCCCAAGCCAGTTAGACGGGTCCGATTCCCGTAGCCCGCTCCAGCCTTCGCTCGCTGCGCGAGCTTCGGCTGGGCAGGCCAGCCTTGCGTTTCCACTGCGCGAGCTTCGGCTGGGCACGCCAGCCTTGGGTCTGAACCTCTAACCTCCGACCGCTAACCTCTCGGATTGAAGCGATACCCCACCCACGGCTCGGTGACCAGATAACGGGGATTCGCCGGATCCGGCTCCAGTTTCTTCCGCAGCTGGCCCATGAACACGCGGAGGTATTCGGGCTGTTCCTGCGACGCCTCACCCCACACGGCTTCGAGCAGCGCCGCATGTGCAATGACGCGATTGGGCCGCCGCGCCATGTAGACGAACAGATCGAACTCTTTCGGCGTGAGCCGGATTTCCCGGCCGTGCGCGATCACCCGTCGCGTGTCGAGATCGATCTTGAAATCCCCCGCCTCGAACGACGCGGGCTCCTGCGCCGTCGTGCCAGGGCCGCGTCGAAGCGCCGCGCGCACGCGCGCCATCAGCTCGTCAATCCCGAACGGCTTGGTGACGTAGTCGTCGGCACCCGAGTCGAGCGCCTCGACCTTGGACCGTTCCTCGCCCTTGACCGACAGCACGATAATCGGCACAGTCGAGAGAGCCCGGATGCGGCGGCACAACTCAATGCCGTTCATGTGCGGCATGTACAAGTCGGTGATCACCAGTTCCGGATTCCATTCCTTGAAGTCCGCCAGCGCGGCTTCGCCCTCGGCGGCCGTGTGCACCTGGTAGCCCTGGCTCGTCAGAACCGTGCGCAGCACGCGAGTGATCTGCGATTCGTCGTCGACGACGAGCACACGGGACTTCTCGACGGCGATGGGTTGAGCCTGCATGGGGTTCTCCCTCCCTCGGCGGACCTGATCAGGTACGCCCTGCGTTAGAGAGAGACCGCGATTGGCGCGGTCTCTCCTTCATCTCTCGACGTCACTGTGCGGAGCGGCAGTGCAATGACGACGGCCGTGCCCCGGCCGGACGGTCGCGCCTCAATCCAGATGCGTCCAGCCTGCGCCTCGACGAGCCGCCTCGCAATCGGCAGGCCCAGACCGACGCCCGCCGCCCGGCGGGGATCAGCGGCCTCCCGTCCCGGGACGCGAAAGAACTTCTCGAAGACCTGCTCCCGAAGTTCGGGAACGATGCCCGGCCCCTCGTCGGTGATGACGATGCGCGCGTGGCCCTCGTTGTCGCGCGCGGTCGTCACGCCGATGTCGGTGCCGGCCGGCGCGTATTTGCTCGCGTTGTCGAGCAGGATATAGATCACTTCGGCGATGGCGGCGGCATCGACCGGCAGCGCCGGCAGATGGTCGTCGAGCGCCAGGCGCACGTGGTGGTACCGCGTCACCGTGCCGGCCCGCGCGAGCCCGGCTTTCACAATCGCGTCGAGATGCACGGCCGGTGTCCCATGCGCCTCGGACGGGTCCCGATGGTCGGCCTTGGACAGTCCCTCGATGAAGCGATTGAGGCGATCGGATTCCTCATCGATCACTTCGAGCAGTTCGCGCCGCCCTTCCGCGGGAAGGGTTCCCCGCTGATTCCAGTCGTTCGAGCCCATCAGCGCGGTCACCGCCGCTTTGATGGCGGTCAAGGGCGTCCGCAGGTTGTGTGTGAGCGCATCGAGCAGGGCGGCCTTGAGCTGTTCGTTGCGCCGCGCGGCTTCCGCCTCGCTCGCCCGATCGAAGGCGAACTGCAGTTCCTGGTAGAGCCGCTCGATCTCCCGTCGTCCCGTCTGCGCCTCCACGTGCCGGCGCTCGGCGCGCGCGGCCAGCTCGCCGACAACAATGGCCGTAATCGTAAAGGTGGAGAACGCCACCCAGTCGTTGGGATCTTCAAAGCGCGCCGCGCCAACCGGAGACAGAAAATAGTACGAGAATCCAAGCGCCGCCGACGCGGACGCCAGCAGCCCCGGACCCGTCCCCCATGTCCGCGCGATGATGAGCACGGCGAGCAGCAGCACCGGCGCCGCCGCTTCGGCCGTAATGGCTGGCGTCATGTGCAGGGCCGCCACGCACGGCGCGATGATCATCGTCGCCGAAAGGTAAGCGAGTGCGCGCGCGCGTGCCGTCCGCTGCATGATCCCGACCGATCCCATTATAGGCGGCGGATTCACGCGGGCGCGTGCCTCCGCGCTATTATGCTTTCCTTGTGTCCGACCCGCGCCGGATCGACATGCTGCTGACCGCCGAGGAGATTCGCCGGCGTGTCGGCGACATCGCCGCCCAAATCACTCGCGATTGCCCGGATGGCGTCCACGTCGTCGCGGTGATGAAAGGCGCCTTCGTCTTCCTGTCCGATTTGATCAGGCAGATGGATGGTCCTGTCACGGTCGATTTCATCGCGCTGGCGAGTTACGCGGACGGCACCACCAGTTCCGGCGACGTGCGAGTGCTCACGGATGCTGACACGGACATCGCGGGCCGCGACGTGGTCCTCGTCGAGGATATCGTCGACAGCGGCCTGACGCTCACGGCGCTGCACGCGCTCCTCCGTGCCCGCGCACCCAGAACCTTGCGGACGGCGTGCCTGCTCAGCAAGCCCTCCCGGCGGCAAGTGGACGTGAAGGTCGAGTACATCGGCTTCACCATCGATGATCACTTCGTCGTGGGGTACGGCCTCGACCATGCCGGCCGGTATCGCAATCTGCCGTACATCGCGGTGTTGACGTGACGCTTCGTGTTAGTCTCACTACACCTGCGCCATCGACCGTGAACTGAACGCGCGTACGTTCATCGTGCCGGGCCTTGGGAATGCATACCATGCCACAACGCCACGCATCGGAATCCGATCGCCGCGCGCGCACACCGACCGACACCGAGCGGTGGTCGACCGCGCTGACGTCCATTGCGCCGAACTCGATTCTCATCCGCGGCTATCCCGTGGACGAGATGATGGGACGGCTGTCGTTTGCCGACGCCGTCTATCTGCTCCTGATGGGGGAACTACCCACGCCCGCGATCGGCCGCATGCTGAATGCGGTGCTCGTGTCCTCCCTCGATCACGGCGTGACCCCGCCGTCGACGCTGGCCGCGCGCAATGTCGCCACGTCCGGGGCGCCGCTCAAGGACTGCGTCGCAGCGGGCATTCTCGCGTTTGGGCGGCATCACGGTGGCGACATCGAGTCGTGCATGCGTTTTCTCGACCGCGGGCTGACGCTCGTGCGCGGCGGCCGTTCGGTGCGGCAGGCAGCCGACGAGATCATCGCCGACTGCGTGCGCGACGGCCAGGCACCGCCTGGATTCGGCCATCGCTTCCACACGCGGGATCCCCGTGCGTCGCGGCTATTTCAGATGGCTCTCGAACTGGAGCTCGAGGGCGAGCACGTGCGGATGATCCGCGCGGCGGAACGGGCGCTCGACGCCCGCGAGGCGGACACGGGCCGGCATCTGCCGGTGAACGTGGACGGAGCCATTGCGGCCGTCTGCGCGGATCTCGGATTCGCGTACGAACTGGGCAATGCGATCTTCCTGATTTCCCGTCTGCCCGGCCTCATCGCGCACGCGCACGAAGAGCGGACGCGCCAGGCACCGATGCGGCAGATCGATCCGAAGGATCACGACTACGACGGGTCCGCGGCGCGCCGCCTGCCCGAAGGCCGAAAGTAGCGCGAGGCGCGATGATATAGTTACGTCAAAAGGGCGCTTAGCTCAGCTGGTTAGAGCGCGTGCTTCACACGCACGAGGTCGGGGGTTCGAGCCCCTCAGCGCCCACCATTCAACCGCAGTAAAGACAATCACTTAGCGAAGTTGGCAAAAACGAAGAGGGCGCGAGCCTGCCCTTTGGGGACGGTTTGGGGACGGTTTGGTGGCACTTTGAAGGCGGTCTCCTGTCGTCAAAATAGCTTTTGATATCAAAAGTCGGTAGGCTGTTTCCGGGCTGAAGGCGGGTCGTCAGTCCCTGTGGAGGACGGCTGGATGTCGACGCGAGATCGCAAAAATGGCCGGCCAACCAAGAACGCCGATCGGAGAGCACCGGCAGGAATATTGGCGCTGCAGCGCGAGCTGAGGGTCCGACTCGTCAGCTCGGGGGGACGCCCATCGGATCCCAGCGCCGACAATTCGCCGGCTCGTGACCCTCAAGAAGGACGTCTGGAAGGACCTGCAACGGCACGCTGCCCTGCTCTCAAGGCTCGGCCAGGGCGTCAGTCCGGGACAGTTCGCGGCGATGCGAGTCAGATCGTAATACGACGCGATCGGCATCGAACCGACGGCTTCAAGGCAGCGAGCAAGAAGTCGGTCACACAGCTGCCGCCAGTCTTCGCCGGTCGGAATCGCATGAACCGGCACTTCCATCTCGACCCATGAATCCGGAAAGGTACTCTCGATCGCCTCCGCTATCGGGAGCACCACTTTCCGAAATCGGTCGTCGTCTTCTCGACGTCGCTGATACGTGTCGAGTGACGTGTGCTCGACGGCATGACGGGTGTTCTTGCGGTCGACGATGGCGTCACAGCCACCCTGCCCCGGCTTCTCTCGGTCGGGGTGCTCGACGACCGTGATCGGAGACCTTTCAATTCTTCCGATCACGGTGCACCAGCCGTCGATGGCGCGATCTTCGCGTTCCGTGTTCATGGTTAAGGCATGGATAAAGTTGATGCTATCGCCATTTCAACTGCATACGCCAACTCCCTGCTCGACCCGCTGTTGGATCGCCCGGCCTGAGTCAGCCTCGCGGGTCGCTCAGCAACTGAAGCAGCATGCCGCGCTACTTCGACGACAGCGCGGTCATGATGTCAACGGCCGTCGGTCGCTTGCTCTGCTCAAATTCAAGCATCTGCCGGATGAGGAAGTTCGTTTGTGAATCTGTGGACGCGTCCGCAAACGCCTTAGCGCCGACGACGAACGGGTCTGGGGTGTCACCAGTCAGCATTTCGTACCAACTGATACCCAACGCGTAGATGTCGCTCGCTGCGGTAGCTTCGTGCGGCGCGACTCTCTGTTCATGGGCCATGTAGTACCAAGAGCCCAGTTGGATAGATGCCTTCGTGATTGTTGCGGCGGAAGTGAACGCTGGATTCATATCCGACCACCGAACGATGCCGAGATCGCCGAGCACGTACCGATCGCCGAAGCGAAGAATGTTGTGCGGCTTTACGTCGCGATGAACGCACCCCATGTCGTGCAGATACTTAAGTCCGGTGGCGCTCGCGGAGATCACGAGACGAGCCTGATCGGCGGTCAGGGGCGCAGCCTCGATTTGCGCACCAAGCGACTGATCGGCCAACTCCATGACCAAGAATGGGTGCCCATCGTAGGTGCCTCGATCAATGTGCGTAACGATATTCGGGTGTGAAAGCGCTGCCCCGTTCTCCGCCTCTCGTGAGAATCGACGTTTCACATCGTTGAGCATCGAGGGGTCAAGCAAGTCCGCCCGAGGATCCACGACCTTGATGGCGAACTCCTTTCGGCCGACGACGCGCTGACACCGCCACACTTGCGCCACGGCGCCACGTCCCAGCTCAACGACGAGTTCGTAGTCGAAGTCTCTCGCCTTGAATCGAAGGCCAGGCGACAGGGCCAATGTTGCTGGCCTGATCTGTGTGAATGCGTTGTCGATGTCTTCCTTTGTGATCAACGCACCATCTCGCCGAACGCGAAACTTCGCATGCTCGATAGGACGCAAGCTAGTCGTCGGCGTCAAGAAAGGTGCGAACGCGTTCTTGCTGTTGTGTGCTTCGAGAGTGGCTGGACTCCACTCAGTCGCGGCCATCAGCTCGACAGCCGTGACGATGTCTCCTTCTTTCTTGCTCTTCAGGTGTTGCTGGAACCGCTCAAGCCACGGTCGGAGTTTCTTGGCCATTGGCGTTAGCGCAGCTGGCGGTGCCACGATCTCAAGACCACCGCTCTGCGCTCCGCCGTCGCCGGTGAGAGGCCGCTGAGACGCGAGATTCTGTCGCCGATCTTCTTCACATCCACTTCGGGCACGGACAGCAGGTTTGGAGCAATGAGCTGGACCGAGGCGCAGTCGCTGACGGCGCTCGCCAGCTGCTTCTTTTCTTCAGGCGTGCCGACTTCCGTTGCGAGCAAACGCTTGGCACGAGGTGTCAGCTCGGGCTCGCCTTCAGGCTTCAGAAAGCCGAGAACCCGAGCCGCTTGCAGGCGGTAGCGAACGTGACGTTCCGAGAACTTCGTTTTCTCGGCCAAATCCTTGACGGCAGTGGTCGGCGACACCGGTATCGCCTCCAGCAAGCGCCGGACAAGTGCGAGGGAATCCGCCTGCGGAACGTCTGAGGTCTTGAGCTTCACGGTCGGGCTTGCCCCGCGGGCATCTTACCGAAAGCGTCGGAGCGATGGTAGCGGGCAGCTGTGGAGGCATCGTGTGACCCGGGCTGTCACACCTTCGGTTACACTCAGGGCGTGCCAACCGCGGTCAAGATCGCATCGGAAACTGTTGCCCCTCCGCTCAAGTGGGCTGGCGGTAAACGCTGGCAAATACCGCACTTACTGCCGCTGTGGCAATCGCACACTGGGCGCCGTCTCGTCGAGCCTTTTTGCGGCGGCTTGGCTGTCTCTCTGGGACTTCGTCCTCGGGCCGCGCTCCTCAATGACGCCAATC
>JBGOTP010000002.1:0-54599 GCA_041476545.1 Vicinamibacteria bacterium
CAAGGTCCCGGATAACAACGTGGATCATTCCTTGCCCGAGGTTCCCTTCAGAAGTTCTGCCCGAACGTGTTCCCAGGGACGACTCGCATTCGGATTAGCTTGGAGGTCGGCCAGTCGTTCGTCCAAGATCTCTCGGTGCCAGTCGGGAACCGGCAGACGGTCCTCTTTGGCGGCGATCCTGTCCCACAGCGCCTGGACGTATTCAATTTGCTCATCGATGTCGAGTTCGTCGAAGCCTTGGGGCGGAAGTGGTAAAGCGTTTCCCATAGTTCATCCAATCTAGCATGGCACGTCGAATTTCGTTCGTCGGGCTACGTGTCGCTTCAGCCGGGCCGCTCAACCTGCCCGGCGTTGACTATCCACGGCGTGCCGAACTGGTCGATGAGCATCCCGAATCCCTTCGCCCAGAACGTCGCCTGAAACGGCATTTGCACCGTGCCATTCTGCGCCAGCGCACTGAAGACGCGTTCTCCCTCGGCGACGTCATCGAATTCGGTGGCCACACAAAATCCAGCGGGCTTCGTGAATTGTCCCGGAGGCGCGTCGGCTCCTTGCAACACTTGATCACCGATTTGCAGTGTCACGTGCATGATGCGGCCATGTGCCTCAGGTGGCATGCTTGATGCCATCGGCGACTCACCAATCGTCTGTATGAAGGAGATTTGGCCACCAAACGCCTTCTGGTAGAACTCGAACGCCTCGCGGCAGCGGCCATCGAACGCAAGGTACGGATTGAGCTTCATTTAGTCTGCTCCCAGACTCGTGCATGCGATCCGGCGAACGGCCAGGGCTCACCAGCGGCCGCTCACGATCGCGCGAAGCGGCCGGCGCAGCCGGTCCGCTTCATTCGCTGGTTATCCGGCTCTCCGCGTTTGATGCCAAGCCGATTCAACTTCCTTCATATATTCGTAGTTGACCTGCGCCCCGAAGATGTCTCGGAAGGCCTTTTCGAATTCTTCGCGGTCACCGTCAAGACTGTAATAGCGGAGGGTCGGCGAATTGGTCACGTCTGGACGCTTTCGAACGGCCTCACGGAAAAGAAAACGCCCGTACGCATCCTCCTGAGGGAACCGGTATCCGACGACTTCAATCTCAGTGGCTTTCGAGAATACCTCGACGACTTGGCACCACTGATCGGAAATGGTTTCGTGAAGATGCGGCTGGCCGACCTGAATCTCCTCGAGAAGCTCGCTTTTGATCGGCACCGCACCGAGCACCAGGGGTTGGACAAACCAGCCAGGACCACCTTGAACTTCAGCCGACCTCATCGATTCGAGTCGTGGGCCTGAGCCATCTCGAAACGATGGGGCCTTCCCGGATTCGTGTACCCATGAAAAGGAGCCGTGCGGCTTGATCAGTCGGATCGAGCTGTTCCCGCTGGGGTGCGGCGCCTGCACGATATTCTTGCCGAGCAAGCGTTGCAGAATGGTTTCGGCGAGAGTATCCCAGTTAAATGAAATGAGAGCGTCCCCGGATGTTAGCCCGCGAAGGACGCGCTTGAGCGTAAACTCGGTCGTCGTCGTGCAGACTCGAGCGATATCGTCGGCAAATGAGTACGCGTCCACAACGGCTTGGTGAAGTTGGATGGAAGCGGCAGCACCATAGTCGCACCCGAGTATCCGTTTGAATTTGGAGTAGTAGTCGATACGTGTCCAGAGATGGTCCAAGCTGAGCTGTTCTGACCTGTCTGCGCAGTCCGCGACGGCTCGAGCTAGTTCCGGATATTCGGAGCTCCAGGTCGGGCGAGCAGCTGTGAGTCGCTGAATGAACCCTGCGACTCCGCCATCTGTTCGCAGCGTCCCGCTCGTCGCGCCAGTTCCGAGTACAACGACCTTCAAGATCCTCCCTGTACTCCCCAAAGTCAGTCCGGATAACCAGTAGTCGACGAAACTCTCTAGACCAATATTTCGGCGGCGCCTGCAGTGTAGCGAGGTGAACGGTTGGATTCAACTTGCTCGGAACCGTTGGCGTCGTCGGGACTTGCCGTCGCGTGAGAGACAGCAAGGAAGCGGAACAGGCAGATCGTGATGGCGCGGAAAGTCCTGCGGGGCTCGCAGCGTATTCGGCGTGGACGGCCAGCGTCTTCCCTGACGACTCGTGCCAGGCGCGAATCGATCGAATCGGACTCTGTTGTTGCCGATGTCTACCGGCTGGCGCCGGCAGCCACGGGCTGAACGGATCTGGCGATGTCGTCGATGTCGAGCAAGGGCCTGAGCGGCACCTCGCGCGGGACTTCGGTCGGATACGTCTCCGCAAGGGGCGCTCGATTGAACACGCCGCCCTTCAGACAATAGTTCGTCCAGACGCGATTCCAGAGAAACGCGTGCCACGCCGCTTCCGGCGACACGGTCTCGTACGTCCGCCAGTACCGCGCGGCGATGTGGTCGGGGCGGAAATACTGCAACACCTGGACGTACCGGCGCATGAGTCCGGCACCCGTGACGTTCGGCATGCTCGTCACCGGAAACGCGAGCGTGTACTTCTCCCAGTCCTCGGGATAGTTCTTGAAGAGGATGCGTCCCTCCGCGTCGTAACGCGCGTAGTCGCGCGTGCCCGGCAGCGGCGTGAGAATGGTCGGGTTCAGTCCGTCGAGGTCCGATTCCTCCGCGAACCGCAGAATGTCGGACGCGATCGTGTTCATGTCCTGGGTGTCGATGCCCAGGATGAACGAGCCGACGACGCCGATGCCGTGGCTGCGGATGCGCGCCACGTTCTCGCGGTAGTAGGCCAGGCCGCGGCGCTGTGACTGCCCGTCTTTGCGAATGAGCGCCAGTGATTTCGTGTCGGTGCTCTCGAGGCCGATGAAGACGCCGGCGCACCCCGATGCCCTGGCCAGCTCTGGCAACTCGTCGTCGTCTCCAAAATTGATCGTGACCTGCGTAATCCAGCTCTTGTCGAGCCGGGCGTCAGCCATGGCACGGAACAAATCGAGGCAGCGCTGTTTGGCCTTGCGGGAAAAGCCGTTCAGATCGTCGTCGACGAAGATGATGTCGCGTTCGGGAATGGCCGCCACCTCGGCGACGACATCCTCGACCTCGCGCATGCGGAAGACCCGGCCGTTGAACGCGGTGACCGAACAGAACGAGCAGTCCATCGGACACCCGCGCGAGGTCTGGGCCGACACGTATTCGTACCGGTACTTCGCGAAGATGCGCCGGTCGGGCACGTGCAGCGAGCCGCCGGTCGTTCCGCCGTCGTACCGCTTCGCCAGTTGTCCCTGCTCGACATCGGCCACCACCTGCGGCCACACCAACTCGCACTCTCCGAAGAAGAGGGAATCGACGTACCGCGCGGCCTCGTCCGACACGAGCGAGGCGTGGATGCCGCCCATGACGACGGGAATGCCCCGGGTGCGGAACTGCCTTGCGATTTCGTACGCCCGCGTCGCCTGCGTGGTAAACGCCGTGAGGCCCACCAGGTCGGCCTGCACATTCGTGTAGTCGAGCGCGCCCTCGCACTGTTCGTCGATGAGTTCGACCTCCCAATGGGGAGGCGTGGCGGCGGCGACGTAGCCGAGCGCCAGCGGCTGCCACAGGTAGTCGCCGTACAGAGAGACGCGGTTACGCGGGTTGATGAGAATGAGTTTCATGAATGATGGCCATCGCGTGTCCGACCTGTTTGAAGATCGCCAGCGCGCGGTCGATGTCTTCCGATGTGTGGGCGGCCGAATAGCTCGTGCGCAAGAGACAGGCGTCGGGCCGGCAGGCAGGCGGAAGCACGATGTTGGCGTAGAGGCCGGCCTCGAGGAGCGCCCGCCACATCGCGACCGCCCGCTCGGCGGCGCCGACCTCGATCGACACGATGGGCGATTCGGTCTGTCCGATCGTGAACCCGAGGTACGAGAGTCCTGCCCGCACGCGCCGTACATTGTCCCAGAGGCGTGCTGTGAGAACAGCATTGCCCGCGACGTCGTGCAGGAGAATCTTCAGCGCCGCTTCTGCGCCGGCAATCGTGGCGGGGGAACCCGACGCGGTGAATACGTACGGACGTGCGGCAAAGTGGAGCAGTGTCAGCGCTCGATGGTCCGTGACGCAATACCCGCCGATGCCCGCGAGCGCCTTCGAGAACGTGCCGACGACAAAATCCACCTGATCGAGCACGCCCTGGGCATCCGCGCACCCGAGTCCCCGGGGCCCGTACGCGCCGAATGAGTGCGCCTCGTCAACCAGGAGATACGCGCCGGCCTCGCGACAGACCGCAACGATGTCCGCCAGCGGGGCCACGTCTCCGCTGATGGAGTACAGGCCTTCGACGATGACGAGGCAGCGCCTGGGGTTGGACACGCGCGCGAGCTTGCGGGCGAGATCGCCGGCCGAGTTATGGCGGAAGGCAAAGAGCTGCGCGCCGCTCAGCCGCGCGCCGTCGTAAATGCTGGCGTGGCTCTCGAGATCGAGCAGCACCGTGTCGTCCACGCCGCAGAGGCCCGAGATGACGGCGAGGTTCGCCTGGTAACCGGTCGTGAAGACCATCCCGTGCCGCTTGCGATGCGCGTCGGCGAACGCCTGCTCGAGCCGCCGATGCGCGGCGTAGGAGCCATTCGCGGCCCGCGATCCGGTGGTACCGGTGCCTTCGCGCGCGATGGCCTCGCGCGCGGCTGTGATGACGTCCGGGTGGAAGCTCAGGCCGAGGTAGTTGTTCGATCCGCACATCAGCGTGCGGCGCCCGGCGATCATCACCTCCGTCGGACTGCACACCTCGTCAATGACCGTATCGAAGGGGACCGGGCCGTCGCCGAGTGCGCCAAGGCGATCGGCGAACGGCTGCAGCTTAGCGAGCAGATCCATCGGCGACTGATCCTCTGCCCGCGGTCAACAGCGTGCCCGCCTGGAAGCGGGCGCGCGTTTCCGATCGTCGAACCTTTCCGGACGTCGTCCGCGGAATCGTACCGGGTGGTGTCAGAATCACCTGATCGAGTTCGAGCCCCGCCGTTTCACGCACCCGGCGTCTGACATCTTCCACGATGTCGCTCGACGTACTGCTCGCGCGTGCCTCGAGTACCGCGACGACTTCATCGGCGTCCTCGACATGGTTGATGCCGAACACGACGACGCCCGACGACCGGATGCCGTCGACGCTCGCGATGGCCGACTCGAGATCCGGCGGGTGGTACTTCCGTCCGTGCCGGATGATGAGATCTTTCGTCCGGCCGCAGACGAAGAGCTCACCGTCGGCCATGTAGCCCAGATCGCCGGTCTGCAGCCATCCGTCGTGCAACGCCTCGGCGGTGGCCACCGGATCCTCGAAATAGCCGCTCATCACCGACGGTCCGCGCGCGACGATGTGACCGACGTACCGTTCGGGCAGCGCCTGCCCGTCGTCGTCCACGATCCGCACCTCATGGCCCGGAAAGGGGCGCCCGCAGGCGACGAGGCGCACGGGGGCGGTCGGAGCCGTGTGGCCATTGAGGGGGAGTAGGTTCACGGGGTTCGCGGGTTTCACCAGGTTCATGGGTGCGATGGGTATCGCCCGTGAGTCGCGCACCAGATGTCCGGCATCGACCGAGTCGACGGAGATGCCGTCCCGCGCGAATGCCACCGCCAGGGAGTGCTCGGCCAGCCCGTAGCTCGGGACGAAGCTCGAAGCCCGAAACCCGGCGCATGCGAAGCGCTCGGCGAACGCGGCAAGCGTGTCGCATCGGATCGGTTCAGCGCCGCAACCCGCCACGCGCCACCTCGACAGGTCGAGGGCCGCGATCTGCGAGGGCTTCACCCGTCGCAGGCAGAGTTCGTAGGCGAAATTTGGGGCGAACGAGATCGTGCCTCCATAGCGGGAGATGGATTCGAGCCAGACCGTTGGCCGCTTGAGAAACAACACAGGCGACATGATCACGAGCGACAACCGTGCGTAGACACCGGCGAGCAACGCCCCGATGAGGCCCATGTCGTGGTACAACGGCAGCCAGCTCACCCCGACGTCGGCCGGACCCGCAGCCAACCCGGCGGGGCCCGTGATGGCCGAGAGATTCGCGTGCAGGCCAGCATGCGAGAGCACGACGCCCTTGGGCACCGCCGTCGAACCGGATGTGAATTGAATAAGCGCTGCCGCGCTGCTCGGCACCGCGACCGGCGCGGCCATTGCCGGTCCATTCGCCAGTTCCTCGATGGTCAGGACATGACAAGTGGCCACGGGCCGCGATGGACCCTCCTTATTGCTGAGCAGCGGCACGATATCGGCGCTCACCACGACGGCGGCGACGCGGCTGGCTGCGAGCAGTTCACGCGACTGCCGGGTAAACGTCGCGATATCGCCCGCCTGGGCCGGTGGGCACAGGGGAACGGGCACCAGCCCGGCGGCCGAGACTCCGAAGAACGCGCGGATGAAGCCGCCCACCTCGGGGACCACGATGGCCACGCGATCCCCGGTTGCCAGGCCCTCGGCCCGAAGCGCCCCGGCGATGCGCAGCGACTCCTCGAGCAGCCACTCGTACGGCATGTCGACGACCCGCCCGTCGTGCTCGATCGCGCGGATGCCGCGGGACGTTGCGGCAGCCATCGCGAGGGTGCCCGCGATGGAGTGGCCCGTGACGTTCGGAATCACGACTTCGGCTCCTGGTCGCCAGCGAGACGCCGCACTTCAGCGACAATCTGATCGACGGTTCGAATGTGAGTCAAGGCGTTTAAGGGCACGGCGATATTGAAATGATCCTCGAGTTCACCCACGAGCTCGAGTACTTGGAGCGAATCGAATCCCAAGTCGGCCAGTAATTCGCTCCCGGGTCCGGGATCGATGGGGCGCCGGCTCAACCGTTTGAGAATGTCGAGCGTGTCGCGTTCGAACCGATCCGGGGAAGATGCGGCTTCTGCACCCGGGGCGGACGTGCCGCGCACGGGGTCGGATGTATGGGCCAGGCCGGCAAATGTAACACGAATGTAATGTGCGCGTCATCAATTAGGGCCACACACCGTGAACCCTGCTCGAAATCTCCTTAGGATTTCGTTGCGAAATCTTCTAGGCACTTCGTTATAGGATACTTGGCATGCCACGTTCGCTGCCCGTGACCCAGACCATCATCCTTGCCGCCGGCTACGGCTCCCGCCTGGGAAGCGCCGAAAGCGGGGTGCCGAAGCCACTGATGACGGTCGGCGGCCTGCCGCTGATAGCCCATGCGTTGGAGCACGCTCGCGCCAGCGGGTGTGCACAGGCGGTTATCGTCGTCGGCCATGAAGGGGATCGGGTGCAAGCGGCCGTGGAACAGATGGCTCCTGGCCTCGACCTCCGCTTTGTCGAGAATCCGGACTTCACGACGCCGAACGGCCTGTCGCTGCTCGCGGCCGAACGGATGGCCGCCGGGCGTTTCTACCTTCAGATGGTCGACCACGTGTTCGCCGGTGTGGCGCTCCCCAAGCTGGCCGCGATCCCGTTCGTCAACGGGGAAGACGGACGGGTGCTGGTCGACAACGCTCCCGGCGACGACATCGATCTCGCGGACGCCACCAAAGTGCAGTTGGCCGGCACCCGGGTTCTGTCGATAGGCAAGGGCATCGGGCTGTGGGATGCCATCGACACCGGCTGTTTTGTCCTGACGCCCGCGATTTTCGATGCGCTCCGGCGCGTGCCGGCGGGCGAAGGGCTGACGGTTTCTTCAGGCATGCGGCAGCTGGCGGCGTCCGGATCCCTCGGTGCCGTGGATGTCGACGGAGTCGAGTGGATTGACGTGGATACGCCGGCGGACCTGGAAACCGCCGAGCGCTTGCTGCTCACCGCCGCGGCGCCGATGACACGGACGGCGTAGACGCCGACCCGATCATCCGCGTTCGAGAACTGCTGCGGACTCCAGTTCCTCGCGATATGCCCACAGCGTGACATTCGCAAACACCACACCGAAGGCGACAAGCCCCGGAAACACCTCGCGGTGGCCGGCGAGCGACACAAATAGAAATACGAGCGCGAACAGATCCCGCCGGAACAGCTTGAAGCCGCCGGCCGCCATGCGCAGCGCGACCGTGTCGGATTCCCTGGCGGCGCGGCGCACCGTCCGATCGATGAACACAAACGAGGCGTCCGGCGCGTGGCGTGCCACGAAGAAGGCGCCCCGCACCAGGCTCAGCACCAGTGCGACCGTGACCGTCGTCATCCAGAACAGGGCCTGCGCACCACCCCCCTCGCGCGCCCACCCGATCGTGACGCCAATGAGACACGCGACGTAGGTGAGCTGATCGACGACGGCGTCGAGACGGGCCCCGGCCTCCGATTCGGTGAGCGTCGCGCGCGCGATTTCGCCGTCGACGCCATCGAGCACGGACGCGAGCTGAAACAGCAGTCCCATGGCGACGAGCGCGGCATAGCCCGGCCGCATCGCCATGACCGCCGCCGCCAGGCCCACGAGCAGGGTGATGACCGACGCGTGCGACGCATTCACGCCGAGGGCGAGCAACACGAAACTAAAGACGCGGCTGATCGGCCGGTTGAGATGGCGCGCGATCCAGCCGTCGGTTGGCTTGGCCGAGCGCTTGAGCACGTCCCATGTCGCCTGCCGGCGCGCCGTTGCTGTCGACACATCAAACAGGGCGCCCGGCGTCACCGTCTGTGTCGGCAGGTCGGTACAGTCGTAGTGCAGGCCTTCCGCCTTCGCGTGAAGCTTCCGCCTCCGCAGCGCTTCGGCGGATTCGTCGTAGCCCTTGTGGCGAAGGCGAATCGGCGGACCGCCGTAGCCTTGGTGTAGGCTGTCAGGCCTGCCTGACACGGCAGGGCTAAAGCCCTGCGCTACGACTGAGGCGACGTCGCCGACGGGCCCTGCGAGAACGGCTCGCCGAAGCCCTGGCGGAGCGACGGCGGGCTCCAGCCATGCCGGCGACGAAGGCATCTGCGAGTCGAAGAGTGCCGTATCGATGAGCACGAGCGGCGGCACGACGATCGCGGTGCCGTCGGTGAGACCGGCCAGGGCCGACAGATCGACGACGGTCGCGCCCACGCGGGCGGCCACGCGGGCGTTGCGCACCCGTACGGACCCACCGAGGACGTGGGGGTCCGCGCCGGGCATCAGCACCACGAAGGTGGACGTCGAGGATGGGGTGGTCACGGAAGCTGAAGTATCATACCAAGTAACCCCGTGTTTCTCCCGTCCCATCCGCTGACGAGCGTTCGACGAGGCGTGCTCATGCTGACGTCGCCGCGGCGCCCGCTGCTCGTCCAGCTCGTCGTGACACGGCAGTGCAACCTCTCGTGCGGCTACTGCGACGAGTACGACAGCGTGTCGCCGCCGGTCGACGTGTCGCTTCTCGAGCGGCGCATCGATCACGCCGGAGCGCTCGGTACGGTCGTGCTGACGCTCACCGGCGGCGAACCGCTGCTGCACCCCCGGCTCGACGCGCTCATCGCGCGTGTGGTATCGCGCGGAATGGTTTGCACGCTCATTTCGAACGGCTACGCGCTCACGCGCGAATGGGTGCGACGGCTGAACGACGCGGGTCTGACCGCATTGCAGATGTCGGTCGACAACATCGAACCAAACGGCTACTCGCAGAAGTCCTGGACGAACGTCCGCAAGAAGCTCGAACTGCTCAAGGAGCACGCCCGCTTCGGCGTCAACATCAACGCCGTGCTGGGGTCGTCGACCTTCGAACAGACGCAGGAAGTCGTTGCGGCCGTGCGCAAGATTGGCTTCTACATGACCGTGGGCCTCATGCACGACAAAAACGGCCAGATTGAGCCGGGCCTCCTTGGCGACCGGCTCGCGTCGACCTACGCCGAAATGCAGCGGGCGAGCCGCAAGAGCGTGTTCCACATGACCGGCGAAGGGTGGGAAGGCGACATGCTGCGCGACGGCTCGTCGCCGTTCAAGTGCCGCGCGGGCGGCCGATACCTGTATGTCGACGAGTTCGGCCTGGTGTCCTACTGCAGCCAACGCCGCGGCTCACCGGGCATCGATCTGCTCGACTACACGCCGGACGATGTCGAGCGTGGATTCTACACGCCGAAGGGGTGCGAGTCGCGCTGCACGATTGGCTGCGCGCGCCGCGCGTCCGCGTTCGACGAATGGCGAGCCCAGCCCGCGGTCGCGGGAGCGGCCGTCTGAGCACGTGCAGGACGGACCTTATAAGGTCCGTCCCGCCCGTGAGTCGCCATAGGGGCCGTCCTCCAGTGCATCACGTTTGTTCCACCGCGCCCCTGGCCATTCTCCTCCTGCTCACAACGTGCCTCGCTCATCCAGCGGCCTCAATGGCGCAGCAGCGGCCCGCCGCCGCAACCGGCGCGATTCAAGGCGAGGTGACGACCCAGGGCAGCAGGATCACGCTCGGTGGCGTGCAGGTGCTGATCTTCACCGGGGCCACGCGCGTGGGCAACGTCAACACCGAAGGCGATGGCACGTTCAAGGTCGAGAATCTCGCACCCGGCCCGTACCGCGTGACGGCGCTTCTCGACGGCTTCGAGCCGATTACGGCGACCGCCGTCGTGACGGCCGGGCAGGCGGTGACGTTGAAGTTCGATCTGCATCTCGCGGAAACCATCGAGGTGAGGGCTCAGATCAACGTCGTTCCGAGCACCGGCACGCTGAGCGCCGGCGACACTGTGAGCAGGGAAGAGCTCGAGCAGATTTCCCCAGGCGGCGGCGTGCAATCGGCGCTGCGGCTGCTCATCAGTGTGATCGAAGTGCCGGGTGGTGTCGCGATCAAAGGCGGGCGGCCGAGTCAGGCGAGCCAGCAGCTCGGTCCCGGCAATTTCGTCGACCCGGCGACCGGTCTCACGCAGGTTTCCCTTCCAGACGATGCGATTGATTCGGTGACGGTGCTGCCGAACCCCTACGCGGTAGAGTTCGGCCGCTTCTCATCCGGACTGGTGCTGATCCAGACCCGCCGCGGGGCCGACAAGTGGAAGATGCGGTTGAACAACCTGGAGCCGTCGCTGCGGACAAAGCGGGGGCAGCCGCTCAGTATTATCGGCGTCTCGTCGTTCTCGCCGCGGGCCGAGATCGGCGGTCCGCTCATCAAGGACAAGCTGTTCATTCAACACGCGGTGCAGTACCGCTATCGCACCAATGACGTGCCCAGCCGTCCGCAGGCCGAACTGCGCCGGTCGTACCGCTTCAGCTCGTTCACGCGCCTCGATGCCAACCTGTCCCCGCGGCACTCGCTCGTGGCGATTGGCGGGACGTTCCCGAGTAAGTCGACGCTCACGACGCTGGCCACCTTCACGCCTCCAGACGCAACGGTCGACACCAAGGGCCGCGTCGACACCATCGCCGTGACGGAGCGGTCGCTCCTGACCGACACGCATTTCCTGGAAACGACCGGCGAGATCAACGGCTATCACGGGCGCGTGCGGCCCCAGGGATCCGCGCCGATGGAGTTGCTGCCCGACACCACACTCGGAAATTTCTTCAATCGTCAGGATCGGACGACCTCGACGTATCAGTTCGTGCAGACGCTGACCGGGACGCGCACGACGGGCAGTGGCCTGCATATGTACAAGGGCGGCATCGACCTGCTCCACAGCCGCTTCAGTGGGGCGAGCGAGAGCACGCCGGTGCTGATCCGCCGAATCAACGGCACCCTGGCCCGGCGTCTCGACTTCACAGCCGGCGGGGCCCAGGAGATCCGCAGCACCGATCTGGCCCTCTTTGCGCAGGATCGCTGGCAGCCGAATTCGCGCTGGTATACGGAGTTCGGCGGCCGGCTCGACCGGGATGGGGTGATTGACAATTTCAACGTCACGCCCCGCGTCGGGACGGCGGTGCTGCTGAACAAATCGGGTGCCGCCGTCATCCGCGGCGGCTACGGCCTGTTCTACGAGCGAACGCCCTCGGCGGCGGGCGTGTTCGGGCAGTATGAGGCCGCGACGGAAACGCGATATCTGGCCGACGGGATCACGCCGATCGGGCCGCCGCGGTTCTTCCGGCACGTCACCGCCCCGGACCTCCGGACACCTCGTGGCGCGACCTGGGATCTCGCCTACGACCAGCGATTCAACCGGCGATGGTCCGTGCACATCGGCGCGATCGATCGCCGTGGATCCCACGAGCTCATCGTGGACCCGGTCACCGGGCCGTCGGGGTCCCAGCTGCTGTTGAGCAGCGGCGGACGGTCGAAGTATCGGGAACTGGAAGCGGGCGTTCACTTCACGGGCGGACCGGGCGCCGATGTCAACGTGTCGTACGTCCGTTCGATCGCGCGCGCGGATCTGAACGCGTTCACCACGTTCTTCGATTCAGTGCTGGCGCCGGTCCTGGGCCCGAATGCGTACGGGCCCTCGCGATCGGATACGCCCCACCGCGTGCTCGCGCGCGGTCGCGCGATGCCGACGCCCACGTGGTTGTTCGTCGGCGTCTTCGACTGGCGCGTGGGGGCGCCCTATTCGGTTGTCAACGAGTCGCTCGACTTTGTCGGCCCGCGCAACAGCGAGCGGTTTCCGCACTACTTCCGTGTCGATCTCGGCATCGAGCACCGGTTCAAGATCGGCAGGAACAGGCCCTGGATTGGCGTGCGGGCCGACAACGTGTTCGACTCGTTTCTTCCGGCCGACGTGCAGGCCAACATCACATCGCCGGCGTTCCGCACGCTCTACAATTCCGAATACCGCCAGTTCCGCATCCAGATTCGCTTCGAGCGCTGAGCGGATCCCGATCACGGACCGGGAGAAGGCTCCTCGATGGTAGGCTGAGCACGAACAAGAAGATGTTCCGCCTCGTCACCTCGCCGTCGGCGTCCGCCCGGCTCGCCGCCGCTGCGCGATTTCTGCAGGCACGTCCCCCGTCAACCGAAGCGCTCATTGTCGGCGCGTCTCGCGGTGCCGCGGACGATCTGGCGCGGGCACTCGGACGACGACTCGGCGCGACGTTTGGTCTCTCGCGATTCAGCCTCACCGAGCTGGCCGCGCGTGTGGCAAGCACCGGGCTCG
Source organism: Vicinamibacteria bacterium (assembly GCA_041476545.1). Taxonomy (GTDB): domain Bacteria; phylum Acidobacteriota; class Vicinamibacteria; order Vicinamibacterales; family CAVVIG01; genus JBGOTP01. Next base: position 12,835 of record JBGOTP010000002.1, read on the forward strand.
CAGGCGTTCATCACGCGCCCGCTGGACCGGCGGGCAGCGCGGCCGTCGCGGTCCGCGCGGTGTTCGATGCCACGGCGGCCGGCGAACTTCGCTACTTCGCCCCGGTTGCGTCGATGCCCGGGTTCCCGAACGCGCTGGCCCGAACGCTGCACGAGCTTCGGCTTGCCGGGCTCACCAGTGAGCAGTTGATTGACCATGCCGGACCTAATAAGGTCCGGCCCGCAGGGATCGGCAGCCGGCCGGACCTGGGGATCGCTGGCGGGCCGGACCTGATCAGGTCCGGCATCACAGCAATTGCTGATATCGGACGGCTGTTGGCGAGGGTTGAAGAACAACTCGAGCGCGCCGGCGTGGACGATCGCGCCGCGTTGTTCCGGCTCGCATCCGAATCCTGCGCGGCAGGACCCACGCGTTGGACTGGTCTGCCGCTGCTCCTCCTGGATGTGGCGGCCGATTCCCGCGCCGAGATCGACTTCGTCGCGTCGCTCGTTCGACTCGCGCCCGACGTGCTGGCGACGATCCCGGACGGCGACGACCGCGTCCTGCGCGGACTCGCCGCCATCGGTGGCGTGGTGGAGGAGGCGGATGCGGGCGTGGCATCAGAGAGCGACCTCGCCCATCTGCGCCGCTACGTGTTCACGAGCGAACCGCCGCCCGTTCGGGAGCCGGCGGGAGACGTCCGCCTGTTCTCCGCACCCGGCGAAGGCCGCGAAGCGCTCGAAATCGTGCGTCGCGTCCTGAGCGAAGCCGGGCGCGGCGTCCCGTTCGACGAGATGGCGGTCTTCCTGAGAACGCCGCAGCAGTATCTCGGTCTCCTCGAACACGCCTGCGCGCGCGGGGGCGTGCCGGTGTATTTCGATCGCGGCACGCGACGTCCGGACCCCGCCGGCCGCGCGTTGGTCGCGCTGCTGTCGTGCGCCGTGGAGGGACTGTCGGCGAAGCGCTTCGACGAGTATCTGTCGCTCGGCCAGGTGCCGCGGCTCGACCCGCGCGCGCCGGTGGCAGCCGTGTCGGTCACGCCTCGCGACGAAGTCTTCGCGGGATCGGGCAGGCCCGACCGCCCTGCGGACGACGGCCCGGAGACCGCGGTGCCTGACGCGCCAATCATCGACTCAGACGAGGATGCCATCGTCGCCGGCACGTTGCGATCACCCTGGAAGTGGGAGGAGCTCATCGTCGAGTCGGCGGTGGTGGGCGGGCGGACGCGACAGGACGGCCAGGGACGCTGGCGCCGCCGGCTGGATGGATTGTCGGCCGACTACCACTACCGCCTTGAGGAGATGCGTCGCGAGGAACCCGAGTCGCCCCGCGCTGCGCGATTTGAGCGTGACCTCCGCAACCTGTCGCACCTGCGCGATTTCGCGCTGCCGATCGTCGACGCGCTCGCCGAATGGCCCGACCGGGCGACCTGGGGGGCATGGCTCGATCGCTTCTCCGCGCTGGCCTCCCGCGCGCTCGATCGGCCGACGCGCGTGCTGCAGATGCTCGCGGACCTGCGGCCGATGGCGGACGTGGGACCGGTTGGGCTCGAAGAGGCGCGCGACGTGCTGCGCGATCGACTCGTCACCCTGGACTGGGATCCGCCATCGCGGCGTTACGGGCGCCTCTTCGTCGGGACGCCCCATCAGGCGCGCGGCCGCGTCTTCCGTGTGGTCTTCGTGCCCGGGCTGGCCGAGCGCGTCGTCCCGCAGCGTCCGCGCGAAGATCCGCTGCTGCTCGACGAGGCCCGCCGGCACCTGGATGCGGCGCTCATGGATCAGGAGCAGCGGGGGAGCGCGGAGCGTCTGCTGCTCAAGATCGCGATCGGCGCCGCGGGCGAGCGGTTGTACCTCTCGTATCCGCGCATGGACGTCGCCGAGACGCGCGCGCGGGTGCCGTCGTTCTACGCGCTCGACGTCATGCGCGCGATCACGGGACGTGTGCCCGATCACCGTGTGCTGGCGGCCGACGCGGCGGAGGAAGCCGGAGCCACGCTCGCCTGGCCCGCGCCACGGGATCCCGATGACGCCATTGACGACCTCGAGCACGATCTCGCGGTGCTGAAGCCGCTGCTCGATTCTCACGATCCGGCGGACAAGGGCCGGGCGCACTACATGCTCGATCTGAACGACACGCTCAAGCGATCCGTCACGGCTCGATGGCTGCGCGACAAGCCCAAGTGGTCGTCGAGCGACGGCATTGTCAAGGTCGCCCCAGCCATTGCGGGCGCCATTGATGCGCAGCGACTGGCGCACCGCCCGTACTCGCTGTCGGCGCTCCAGCGCTTCGCGACGTGTCCCTATCAGTTCCTGCTCGCCACGATCCATCGCCTCGAGCCATGGGACGAGCCGGAGCCGCTGTTGCGCATGGATCCGCTCACGCGTGGCAGCCTGTTTCACACGGTGCAGGCGGAGTTTCTTCGCGCCTTGAAGGATCAGCACGCCCTGCCGGTGGCGAGCGCGTCGATGCCGGAAGCCGCGCGGCTGCTCGACACCGTGCTCGTTCGCGTGGCTGCCGATTACGCTGAACGGCTGGTGCCGGCGATCGATCGTGTCTGGCGCGACGAGATTGCCGAAATCGGCCGCGATCTTGCCATCTGGGTGCGCAAGATGGCCGACGAGACGGTCTGGTGCCCGGAGTACTTCGAGTTCAGTTTCGGACTGAACGACGAAGGGCGCGATCCGCGCAGCGTGAAGGAGGCTGTGCTCGTCGACGGGCGGTTCCTGCTGCGCGGTTCAGTGGATCTCATTGAAGAACGAGCGGATCGTTCGGACGTTCTGCGCGTCACCGACCACAAGACGGGTAAGAACCGGTCGAAACCCGGCCTTATTGTCGACGGTGGCAAGGTGCTTCAGCCGGTCCTCTACAGTGCCGTGGTCGAACTGGCGCTACAGAAGAGCGTGAGCGAAGGGCGGCTGTTCTACTGCACAACCGCGGGCGGGTTTGCGGATCACAAGATCCCGCTCGACGACTACAGACGCGGTCAGGGTCTCGAGGTGCTCACGATCATCGATCGGGCGATTGAGCGCGGATTCCTGGTTGCCGCGCCCGCGGATGGCGCCTGTCGCTGGTGCGACTTCCGTGCGGTCTGCGGACCGCGCGAAGAGGAGCGACTCGAGCGGAAGAACAAGAACGAGCTCGCGGATCTGCAGGCGTTGAGATCGATGCGGTAGGGTGTCAGCGAACGCCCTGCCGCGCACCCGCGTCACCGTGACCAACACCTGCGGGATCGCGCGGGGATGAACCCGTGGCGAAGCGTCGCTCCATGAATACGCTAGACTCCCTCGCAGCATGACGGGCGCGCAGCGTCTCGCTCGGGTGGCCGTCGTCCTGGCGGTGGCAGCCATCGTCATCTTCGGTGTGACCCGGGGCCTCTTTGTCGCCGCCGCGGCGGATGCCTACGGATACGTGAGCCAGGCCGATCTCTGGGCCAGAGGCAGCCCGATCGTGCACCAGTCCTTTGCGCGCGAGATGACATGGCCCAACGCCGCCCAGACGCTGGCGCCGCTCGGCTACCGTCCGCGCACTGCTGATCCACGTGACACCGACATCGTGCCGACCTATTCGCCGGGACTGCCGATGCTGATGGCGGTATTCAAGCTGGCCGGCGGGCCGCGGGCCGTGTTTCTCGTCGTGCCGCTCCTCGGCGGACTCGCCGTATGGGCCACCTATCTGATGGGGACACGCCTGGCCGGATCCCTGGTCGGCGCATCAGCCGCGATTCTCCTTGCCGCCAGCCCCACGTTTCTCTTCGAGGTCGTCTCGCCCACGAGCGATGTGCCGTGCACCGCGTGGTGGGCGCTCGCGCTGGCGTGGCTCATGGTCGAGCGCCGATCGGCCGCGTTCGGCGCCGGCCTGGCCACGGGCCTGGCGATTCTGACCAGGCCGAATCTCGCGCCGCTCGCGGTGATTCCGGGCGCCGTGCTCGTGTGGCGCGCCGCAACCGAACGACTTCGCGGATCCGGTGGCTCTCTTCAGGCCACCCGGATGCTGCTTTTCGCCGCCGGCTCCATTCCTGCCTGCATCGTTGTCGCGCTGATCAACCGGCGCTTGTACGGCGCGCCGTTCGCATCGGGGTATGGCCCGCTCGATGCTCTGTACAGCTGGTCGTACCTGTGGCCGAATCTTGCGCGCTATCCGCGCTGGATCGTCCAGACAGAGACGGTGGTCGTGCTCCTCGCGCTGGTCGCGCCGTTCGCGCTGCGAGCACACGCGTCGGCACCCGGCCGCGAAGGGTGGCCGCGCAGGCTTGCGATTGTCTGGTGGTGCTTCATTGCCGCAAACGTTCTGTCGTACATCTTCTATCTCCCGTTCGACGAGTGGTGGTACGTGCGGTTCCTGATGCCCGCGTATCCGCCGCTGCTCGTTCTGAGCTGCGCCGCGTTGTGGAGGCTGGTGTCGCCCCTCACGCGTCTGGCGATCGGCGCGAACGACCTCGCGGCGGCCACCGTCGTGGGGGCCGTCGCCTGGCACGGTGTGGCCTTTTCGACCGATCGCGGCGCGCAACTCCAGTGGATCGCCGAACAGCGCTACGCGACCGTCGGCAGATACATCGCTTCCACGCTTCCGGAACGCGCTGTCCTCATCTCCATGCAGCACAGCGGCGGGATCCGGTACTACTCGGGCCGGATCACGGTCCGGTACGACGTGATGCGGCAAACGGATCTTGATCTTGTGGTCGAGGAGTTACGGCGTCTCGGGTACTCGCCATATCTTGTGCTCGACGACTGGGAAGAGCCGCAATTCCGCCAGCGCTTCGAGGGACAGAGCGCGCTCGCCGGACTCGATTGGATGCCGGTCGCCCGATTGGCTTCGGACCACGTGAGAATCTATGACACGGCCGACCGGCAGGCCGGCCGTCCGGATCGCCAGCGCATCCCGGAGACTATTCCGTGATTCGCCGTGACACGGAAGGAATCGAGATCATGAGAACTCTGACCGTCGCTGTCGGTGTGTATGTGCTTGTCGCGATTGTGCCGGCGTGCCGCTCGGCAGTCGACGCCCCACGGCCCGTGGACATGCAGCGGATCGTCGCGGCCGACACTGAGCCGGGCAGCTGGCTCACGCACGGACGGACCTTCGGCGAGCAGCGCTTCAGTCCGCTTGCGCGCGTGAACGGTGACACGGTCGGCCGGCTCGGCCTCGCCTGGCAGTACGAATTGAAGACCAGCCGCGGTGCTTCGGCCACGCCGATTGTCGCCGACGGCGTAATGTACGTCACGTCGGCGTGGAGTCTCGTGTACGCCTTGGACGCGAAGACCGGCCGAGAAATGTGGGTCTACGATCCCAAGGTGGATCGAACCGTCGGTACCAGTGCTTGCTGCGACGTCGTAAACCGCGGCGTCGCGATCTACGAAGGCAGGATCTTCGTCGGTGTGCTCGACGGCCGGCTCGTGGCGCTCGATGCCAAGAGCGGTTCGGTCGTGTGGGAGAAAGCGACCGTCGATCAGTCGCTGCCGTACACGATCACGGGCGCGCCGCGCGTCGCGAACGGCCTCGTCTACATCGGCAACGGCGGCGCCGAGTACGGCGTCCGTGGCTACGTGTCGGCGTACGACACGACGACCGGCGACCTGAAGTGGCGCTTCTATACGGTGCCCGGCGATCCGGCGAAGGGGCCCGACCACGCGGCTTCGGACACCATCATGGCGAAGGCGACAGCGACGTGGACGGGCGAGTGGTGGAAGCTCGGCGGCGGCGGCACCGTCTGGGATGCGATCGTCTACGACCCGGACTTCGATCAGCTGATCATCGGCGTCGGGAATGGTTCGCCGTGGAACCGGCAGATTCGATCGCCCAAGGGCGGTGACAACTGGTTCCTCTCGTCCCTCGTGGCCCTCGATGCGAGAACCGGCGTCTACAAGTGGCACTATCAGACGACGCCGGGGGATTCGTGGGATTTTACGGCCACGCAAGCGATCATCCTCGCGGATCTCACGATCGATGGGACGCGCCGGAAGGTCGCGCTTCAGGCGCCCAAGAACGGGTTCTTCTACGTGATCGATCGGCAGGACGGTCGCCTCGTGTCCGCCGCTCCGATCCTGCCGATGTTGCAGGCCAAAGACACACCACCTGGCGCTCCGCTCAGTTGGGCGTACGCCGTGGACCAGGCGAGCGGGCGTCCGATCGAAAATCCCGGGGCGCGTTACGTCGGCCAGACGGCGGTCGTTCGCCCGTCGCCGCTTGGCGCGCACAATTGGCACCCCATGGCGTTCAGTCCAGAGACAGGCCTCGTGTACATCCCCGCGCAGGACATGGCGCTCGACTTCACAACCGACTCAAAATTCCTCGTCCGGCCCGGGCGATGGAACACGGGCACGGTGCATGCGCCGCTGCCCGATGATCCGAAGGTCCGGGAGGCGATCAGGAACGGATCGAAAGGGTTTCTCATCGCCTGGGATCCGGTGAAGCAAAAAGAAGCGTGGCGCGTGGAGCACAAAGGTCCGTGGAATGGCGGCACGCTCGCGACTGCTGGCAACCTCGTGTTCCAAGGCACCGTCGATGGCCGTTTCGTCGCGTTCGACGCGAAGACCGGCCGGCAGCTCTGGGAATACGACAACCAGCTGGCCACGCTCGCGGGTCCGATCGCCTACGAGATCGATGGCGAACAGTACGTCGCAGTGCTTGGAGGGTACGGGAGCGTCTTCTATCTGTACGCCGGCGCGCTCCTTCCCACTCCAGGAGCAGGGGCCTCCGTGAACGGACGCGTCTTTGTCTACAAACTCGGCGGGACGGCCGAGCGGCCCGTGATTTCGAAGCCGGCGTCGCCGATGCCGCAGCCTCCCGCGATCGTGGCGTCAGCGGCGGACGTGGCGCGTGGCGCGGCGCTCTACTCGCAATTCTGCGCGGTGTGCCATGGGGCGGGGGTTGTCTCTGCGAATGTAATCCCGGACCTTCGTCGATCCCGGCGGCTGCAGGACGACACCGCGTGGCAGCAGGCTGTCTCGGGTGGAACGCCAGGGATGCCGGCCATGCCGCGCTTCAAAGAGTTCCTGACGCCAGCTGACGCCAGCGCGATCCGCGCCTACGTTGCCAGCGAGGCGGCCCAGCAGTACGCGGCAGGTGCTGCGACGCGCTAAGGACCAGGCGCCAAGCGCGTTCTTTGCCATGGCGCGTGCAAGCGCTGCGGCAAGCCCGTCGTCTCAACAAACTACGTGTCGCTCTGGGTGGCCGGACGTATTCATCCCAGGTCACCCTACACAACATCCAGAGAATGGCCAGAAGACGAGCGCGCGCTTGATCGATGCGTTCAGCACCGGGCCGGATGCCCGGTCCATCCCGTAATTCCGACCGCTCGCGGTCGCGAGGTGGTAGGCTGCTCTGGTTACTCAGAGGAGACTCATGAAGCGTCTGCAATTGCCAGCTCTCATCGCCGCCGCGGGGTTCTGTCTCGCCGCTCGCGCGGAGGCCACCTCATGCGAGGACCTCACCAAGCTCGTGTTGCCCGCGACGACAATCACGAGCGCGCAGATGGTCGCCGCCGGAGCGTTTACCCCGCCGCCGCGGCCGCCCGGGCCGGTCGACGACGATGTGAACGCGCCGACTGGTGGGGCCGGAGCGCGTGGCGGCGCGCCGGGGGGACGCGGCCGCGGCGGTCGCGTTGTGAGCTATCGGACGCTGCCCGAGTTCTGTCGAGTGGCGGCGATGCTCAGGCCGTCGAGTGACTCGGAGATCAAGGTCGAAGTCTGGATGCCCGCCACCGGCTGGAACGGGAAGTTCGAGGGCGTCGGCAACGGCGGATGGGCCGGCACGATCGGGTACGCCGCGATGGCCGCGGCGGTCGCCGGAGGCTACGCGACGGCGAGCACCGATACCGGCCACGTCGGCGGCAGCGCGTCGTTCGCCCTCGGTCATCCGGAGAAGCTGGCCGACTTCGGCTATCGCGCCGTGCACGAGATGACCGTGCAAGGCAAGGCGATCGTCGACGCGTTCTACGGCGGGGCGCCGAAACTCGCGATCTGGAACGCGTGCTCGACCGGCGGCCGGCAGGCGATCACCGAAGCCGAGCGGTATCCCGCTGACTACGACGGGATTGTGGCCGGGGCGTCCGCTATCTACAGCATGGCGATTCACGCCGCGCGCGTGGCGATCAACGTGATCGCCCATCGAACGGACGACAGCTACATCCCGCCTGCGAAGTACGCGATGGTGCATGCGGCCGTCCTCGAGGCCTGCGACGCGCTCGATGGCGTCAAGGACGGCGTGATCGACGATCCGCTGCGGTGCCGCTTCGATCCGAAGGTTCTCAAGTGCAAGGACGCGGACGCCCCGACGTGTCTGAACAACGCGCAGGTCGAGACCATGCGTGCGTTGTATGCACCGCTCAAGGAGATTCCCGGACAGCCACCGCTCCTGCAGCCGGGGACCGAGCTTGGATGGGCGACGCTCGCCGGTCCGAGCCCGTTGAGACTTTCCGTCGATGCGTTCAAGTTCGTGGTGTTCAAGGATCCAAGCTGGGACTGGCATCGGTTCAACGCGACCACCGACATCGCTCGCGCGCTCAAGGCCGACACCGGCGCGGTCAGCCTCACGGACCCGAATCTGAAGCCGTTCTTCGATCGCGGTGGCAAGCTCCTCATGTATCACGGCTGGGCCGATCCTCAGGTCCCGGCGCAGAACAGCGTGCGCTACTTCAATGCCGTCGTGAAGACGGCGGGGCAGAGCGTCGTCGGCAAGTCGATTGAACTCTACATGGTGCCGGGCATGGGCCACTGCCGCGGCGGCGCGGGCGCCGACACGTTCGACAAGATGGCCGCGATGGAGCAATGGATCGCGCAGGGGACGGCACCCGCCCAGATCGTTGCCTCTCACTCCACCGCTGGCGCGGTGGACCGCACGCGTCCACTGTGCCCGTTCGGTCAGGTCGCCAAATGGAAGGGCATTGGAAGCACTGACGAGGCGGCGAACTTCGCCTGCGTCGCCGAGCGTTGACTCGCGCCTCGGAAGGGTGGCTCGCGCTGAGGTGCGAGGATGGTGCGTTCGTTTAGCGGAATCCGAGCGCGCGCTTGATCGATGCGTTCGGCAGTAGCCTGATGCCCGATCGATCGAGCCGCCACTTGTCCATGTACTGCTCGGGCTTGATCAGCTTCACGCCAGACGTCGACAGCAACGCTTCGAGTCCCGCATCGACGAACGGCCGCTGGACCCCCGAGAGAAACGGCGTGAAGTAGCTGTCCCAGTGGACCGGCAGGTACGCCTTTGGTTTCAGAACGGGCAGCACCAGTTTCGCGACGGCCGATCCGCCGGTGCCGATCCAGAGGTCGACCGACTCCAGTCCGGCGTCGCGCAGCGCGGCCTTCAGGTTCTCGACCGGCGCGCCGTAGTCGACGCCGTCAACGACAATCGGAACCGTGAGGTCCACCGCGCTCGCGGAGTTCTGGTAGAACCAGCTGAAGTGTCCATCGGGTCCGTCAACAGTGAATAGAAATCCACGGACCCCGCCGCCATTGGGAAAATCCTCGGCGACCCCCGCGCGCAAACCGCCTGTCGCCGGATCGAGCCGAGGTGGTCCCGGTAGTTCCACCGCGTTGTGCTGCTCGGGATTGGTCGACGGGCTGCCACTGTGGTTCCAGCGCACAACCCTCATCGTCACGCCCTCGGCGAGCTCCACCCTTTCGCCGCCGTTGACGGCCGTGCACCGTTCGGCTGGCACGCCCTGCGCGACCGCCTGAAAGCACGTCGTCTTCGGCCCGATGATCCGTGCGCCCGAAAGCTTCGACCAGGCGGCCGTGTCGAATGAATGATCGAAATGGCTATGGCCGCTCAAGAGCAGGTTGACGCTGGATGGTCCGCCGAGCGCGGTCAATACGTTGGTGACCGCGGGAACATCCGACGAGAACATCTGCCGAGTGTTGGCGAGGCCTCCGCCGCCACCGTAGAACGTGTTCTGCGGGATGCGGGTGACGAATCCATCCGTGATCACACGAAGGGGCCCCAGCTCGTAGTAGAGGTTGCTCACCGAGAACCAGGTGATGTCCACGAACGAAGGCGCGGCGCCGCCGGCCGGTACGGTGACCGCGAGGGCGGCGACAAGTGCGCCAGCGCAAGCCGCCTTTCGCATGACGCCTATCTCGCGCCGGACTCGCGCTCCTGCAGCCGGGCGCCCCGCAGGATGTCGCCGATCATCATCATCCGCCAATCTTGAACGCGACGAGTTCGCCGCTGTAACCCGACCCGCCGATGGCGACGACGATGTATTGTTTGCCGTTCAGCATGTAGGTCATCGGACCGCCGCCCTGGGGCGCCGGCATGTAGACGGCGCCGACTTCCTTGCCGGTCGCCTTGTCGTACGCGCGAAGCATCGCGCCGCGCTGACCGGACGGCGTGGGACCAAAGCCCGCCTCGCCCGCGACGACCAGGGTCTTCGTCACCAGTTGACCCACCGTGCCGGGGCGACCTGTGCGAGGAATCGTGACGTCCTTGAGTGCGACGTTGCTCGTGATGTTGGCGGGCGTGTCGCCGTGCGCGATTTGCCAGAGGATCTCGCCTTTGTTCAGATCGATCGCGGTGATCGACCCGTACGGGGGCTTCATGATCGGCAGACCCTTCACTGTCAGCCCTGCGCCGCCTCCGCCCTCGCCGCCGCCCTCAGCCGCTGCTGCCGCAGGTCGCGCTGGTGGCGCTGCAACGGTGGGTTGCGCCGATGAGGCTGCGACGGCGGGTCGTGCTGTTGGTGCCGCGGCCGTAGATCGCGCCGCCGGTGCCGGCGCGGTGAGCGCGCCCCCGCCTGCGCCAGCCGTCGTTCGCGCGCCAGAGGCCGCGTTACCCTGGACATAGGCCAGATCGTTCTTCGACGGATCGCGCGGCGGCACGAGTCCCAACTGGCCGAGTGATTTGTTCGACGAGACATAGAGAATGTGCGTGTCCGGATCGTACGAGCCGCCCGGCCAGTTGGTCCCGCCGCCACCCGATCCCAACACCAGCGTCGCGAGTGGCCCTTCGATCTTGCTCACGACCGGCGGCGTGAAGACGGGACCGAGCTTGTACTTGGTCATCATCTGCATCGCCTCGGCGCGCAGTTCCGGCGTGAAGTCGATGAGATCGTCGGCGACAAATCCCTGCCGGTCGTAGTTGAACGGTTTGCCGTGCGCGTCGAGCGGAAACGGCTGTGTCGGCGAGTACCACTCGCCGGGCACGTCGCCCCTGGCGACGGGTCGTTCCTCAATCAGCCACACCGGTTGCCCGGTTACGCGATCGAGCACGTACATGAATGCCTGCTTGGTCGGTTGCGCCAGGGCCTTGACCGTCCGGCCGTTGACCACGAGGTTGACGAGGATCGGCGGACACGGGATGTCCATGTCCCAGATCCCGTGGTGCACGAGCTGATAGTGCCACTTCCGTTTTCCGGTTTGCAGGTCGACGGCCACGATGCTCTCGCCAAAGAGATTCGCGCCCGGCCGGCTCGCGCCGAAGTAGTCGCCGGTCGGCAGTTCCACCGGCAGGTAGGCCAGGCCGAGTTCCTCGTCGACGCTCATCTGCGCCCACACGCCGGCGTTGCCGGTGTACGACCACGAGTCTTTTTCCCACGTGTCGTTACCGTACTCGCCCGGTGTGGGGATGGTGTGAAAGATCCAGAGGCGCTTGCCCGTCTTCACGTCGAAGCCGCGGACGTACCCTTTGACGTTCGACTTGCCCGTGGGCACGCCGCCGGACTTGTGCGCGGCGCCGACGATGACGACGTTTTTGGCGATCGTCGGCGTGGCGTGCAGACCGATTTCACTGCTGAGGGGATCAATCGCTTGGTCCATGTCCTGCTTCAAATCGACCGAGCCGTTTCGCCCGAAGGTCCGGATCACCTCGCCGGTCGTGGCGTCGAGCGCGATCAGCCGGTAGCCGGGTGTGACGTAGAGGATGCGCCGCTCGCGACCGTCGGTCCAGTAGGCCAGGCCCCTGCCGGAAAGCTGACGCGGCGCCGCGGCGCCCCGCGCGCCCTCGTTCTCGCTGTGCATCCACAACAACTCGCCCGTGGCTGCGTCGATCGCGACAACCGCTCGCCGGGAGCCCCCGGTGGAATACAACACGCCGTTCACCATCAGCGGTGTGGATTCGAACTGATACTCGGGCCGTGGACCGAGGCTGTCGGTCTTGAACCGCCACGCGACTTCGAGCGTGCTGAAGTTGGACGCGTTGATCTGGTCGAGGGGCGAATAGCGCGTGTTGCCCAAATCGCCGCCATACGTCGGCCACTCGCCGTTCTTCGCGCCCGACTGCGCCAGGAGACCTGCGCCGCCAGCGAGCAGGCAGGCGACGATCCAGAGCGCGGAGGGTCGAGGGTGTCGAGTCATCGGCGCGCTCCGGCGGACGTCTGGTCCACGGCCGCGGACGTGAGGCCCTTGGCCTTCCGCTCTTGCACCAGCCGGTTGTACTCCGCATCGTCCAGATACACTACGTTGATCCAGAGCTGTAGCATGTCGTCCACGCTGCGTTCGCCAAACCCCGCCCACATCGCGGGATCAGGATTCCGCCGGTTCGCCGACGTGTTGTCGTGCGTGCCGATGATGTGGAGAACCGTTCCGGCCGGCAGCAACGGCGACACGTCGTCGGCGTACAGATACGAGACGTGCCAGTTGAAATCGAAGTGATCCACGGAGCTGAGCACCTCGACGGCGTTGTCGAGTTTGATGGCTTCGAGCGTCATCCCGCGACCGCGCATGTGCATGTGCGGCTGAAACGCGTCGATACGTGCCGCGCGCGGCAACCGGAAGTAGCCGTCGTGGCGGACGACGGAATTGGGCGGGATCTCCAGTTCGTCGTTCGGCACGTTGCGGAAGTTGATCGAGCGGACCTCGTACTTCGGTGTCACGCCTTTCGGATAGAAGATGAACGCGATCTGGGTCTGATCCGTTTCTTCTTTGCCGATGGCGAAGTAGTGCATGTCGAATCGCAGGCGCGTGCCTGCCTTGAGGAGTCGTCCGGTGTTGTCGTTGAAGGTGTCGCCGTACTTCCCGACGGCGTACTCGTGCAACTGGATGCCTGTTTCCGGCGTGCCGGCCGGGGCGTCTGGCTCAATCGCGTAGACCACCGTGTGGTGGACGATGCGCCGATTGCTCGGGCGCACTTCCATCGCCTTGATCCAGCGGTCCTCGGTCAACTTCGTGTCGGCGAAGTAGTCGATCCACCAGTCCGGGCCCTTCGGATACATCGTGTGCATCTTGTCCATCTTCACGACAAGATCGGGTTTGCCGATATGCCACACGTCTTCGGGACCAAAGACCTGAAGCGACGGCATGTCGGCGGCATTGCCCCGCGGCGCCTCGGCGTCCACCCAACGGACGATGGTCGCCACCTGATCGTCGGTCAGCGATAGATCGTTCTTGTACTGCCGGATGCCGACGCTCCGATCCAGGTGCCACGGCGGCATTTCCCGGCTGGACACACGCTGCTTGATGGACCGGGCCCACGGCCGCACTTCCTCGTAGGTCGTGAGCGCCATCGGTGCACCCGTGCCCGCGTGGTGACACTGCGTGCATTTGGCCTGGAAGATCGGCGCGACGTCTTTGGTGAATGTAGGCGTCGCGCGCGACAGTGTCGACACTACTGACCGGGCCGTGTTCCTGTCGGATGCGCCACCGACAACGACTTTCAGTTGAACGTTCGTCCAGCAGCAGTGGTAGCCGAAGTTCCCCGCGGATTCACCGGAGCCGTCGTCGACGACCGCGAGCAGCGTGTATTCACCCGGGGCGCTGAAACGAGCCGTGGCTGCGGCCTGTCCGTCGCGCACATTCTGGACGGCTGGCGTCATCGTGACGGTCCCGGGTCCGCGGTACTTCGACCACTCCACTGTCATCCCAATCGGCGCCCCTCGCCGGCGCGGCAATCCGTCGTCGGTCGCCTTGATGGCGAGCGTCGCGGTTTCGTCGGCAGCGATGCGGAGATCGGGCTGCACCGTGACGACGGGAGGTGTGTTCGAGTTGATGTTCTCGCTGTTGCCGCCGCGCGTCGTGCGGAGCCGGTCGATCTGCCAGACACGGTTCAGCGTGCCGGCAACCAGTTCCGTGTTGCCGCGTATCGTGAGGGACCACACGAGCTTGGTGGTCTCTCCGAAGTTTTTCGGGACGACCACGCGAAAGACGTCCTTGTGCCTCCGCGTGTCGAAGTGCGTGGGCTGACCGCGATCGGGTCCCGGTTCGAAGCGATTCTCCGGCCCGACGGGGACCTCGACCGCCTCTTCGTAGTTCCGATTCAGATAGCCGAACCACATGTTGTACGAGCCGTCCGGGTTGATGTCGAACCCTTCGTATACGGGTGCGACGCCCTGGCCCGTCCAGTGGCGCGTTGGCGCAACGGCCTGACCCTTGACCAGCGTGGGCACGACGAGGCCGGCGATTGCGAGGGCGGCGATGATCCGGGTGATCTTCATGATGCGGATTGTGCCACTCCTCTCCGGCGCCTTCAAGATATTCAGGCGCGAATCGATGCCCGATTCCGCTACACTTTCCGGCAGGACTTCTACCTTAAGGGAGAACGAGCCATGCCAGTTCGCACGCGGATCGCGATGACTCTTGCCTGCGCCCTGGCCGCTTCGGCGGTCATCGGCGCGGCTGACTACACGCTGACGGTCAGCCAGGACCGCCTCAACAACGCGATGAACGAACCGCAGAACTGGTTGCTGATGAATGGCGACTACGGCTCGACGCGGTACTCGAAGCTCACCCAAATCAACCGCGAGAACGTGAAGAACCTGCGGATGGTCTGGGCCATGGCTCTTGGCGGGATGCAGGACGTGGGACAGAACGGTCCGGAGAACGAAGTGAATCCGCTCATCGACAACGGATTCATGTACACGACCGATGGCTGGGGGACGGTCTACAAGATCGACGTTCGTACGCCGGACCACGGAGAGTTCAAGTGGGTGGCGGACCTCGCGGTGCAGCACGAGGGCAACGCGTCGAGGACCCGCGGAATCGCCCTCTGGGAAGACCGTGTGCTCGCGAACCTGCCGGACGGTCGCGTCGTCGCGCTCAATCGCGACACCGGCGAGATTGTGTGGGACAAGAAGCTCACTGCCAAGACCGAGTTCGGCGGCCAGGAAAAGTTCTTCACGGCGCCGCTCGTCGCCGACGGTAAGGTGATCGTGCAAAACGGGGCCGGAGACGCCGGCACGCGCGGGTGGGTGGCCGCGCTCGACGTGAAGACGGGCAACGAACTGTGGCGCTTCTACACGGTGCCGAAGCCGGGCGATCCCGGGAGTGAAACCTGGAAGGACGACCACAACGCGTGGAAGACCGGCGGGGGCGGTATCTGGCAAACCGGATCGTACGACCCGGTCCAGAAACTTTATATCGTGGGCACCGGCAATCCGTATCCGATCTACGATCCGCAGTTCCGTCCTGGCGACAACCTGTACACCAACTCGGTCATCGCGCTCAACGTCGACACGGGCAAGCTGGCGTGGCATTTTCAATACACGCCCAACGACTCCTGGGACTTCGACGAAGTGGGCGTCCACATGCTGTACGACACGACGATCAACGGCGAGAAGCGCAAGGTCGTCGGCCACTACGGGCGCAACGGTTTCTACTACTCGCTCGACAGGACGACCGGGAAGTTCATCAAGTCCGAGAAGTACGTCAACGACCTGAACTGGACGAAGGGCATCGATCAGAAGACCGGAAAGCCGATGGAGTACAGCGCGAAGCTCGACGTGCAGCTCTATAACCCCGAGGCGCGTGCCTTGCGCGGGGACGGGATGAAACGCACGTGTCCGACCTGGCACGGGGGGATTGCCCACCAGCCGCTCGCGTTCAACCCGGTCAAG
The DNA here is from genome assembly GCA_041476545.1 of Vicinamibacteria bacterium. Classification (GTDB taxonomy): domain Bacteria; phylum Acidobacteriota; class Vicinamibacteria; order Vicinamibacterales; family CAVVIG01; genus JBGOTP01. The sequence goes on from JBGOTP010000002.1 coordinate 28,571, forward strand.
GGCATCGCGTACGGCGTCGGGACCGAAGGGTGCTTCTCGCAGAACGGCGCGGAGGTGAAGTCACGATCTCCGGACGGCGGGATCGACAACCGCGGAAGTCAGCAACGCAAATACACGAGCGACCTGTATTACGGCGCGGTCACCGCGTTCGACGCCGTCAATCACAAGGTGCTCGCCAAGGCGGTCACCGGCATCGAGATCCGATCCGGCGTCACCGCGACAGCGGGCGGCGTCGTGTTTACCGCATTGCAGGACGGGTGGATTGTCGCCTACAACGACGAGACGCTCGAGGAACTCTGGCGCTTCAATCTGGGCACGCCGCTCAAGGGATCGCCAGTGACCTACGCGGTGGGACCGAAACAGTATCTGGCGGTGCAGACGAGCGGCCGGCATCAGCATCCGGTGAAATTCGACAACCTCCAGAACTCGAGCTACCTGTTCGTCTTCGCCCTGAACTAACGTCGCGTTGCAGGGCTGAAGCCCTGCACTACTTAGGAAACTCGCTGCAGGTCTCGACGTCCGATCCCCAGAAGGCGATGCAGGCCGCGCGATCCATCGCGCCCTTGCCGATCACCTTGGCAAAGAGAAAGTCGGTGAGCTGCTCGATCTCGCGCGGCTGCAGCGTCGCCGCGGGATCGGGCAGCTCCAGGTTGAGCCGCTTCAGATCCGCCGCCGTGATGTTGTTGCATCGACCGTCGCTATAGGCAAGGCGATCGAAGGCCGGCATCTGCTTTCCCGGTCGTCCGCATTTGATGGCGCGGACAATGGCGTCGCGATCGAGGCGAGTGATGCGGAGGTTGGCGCCGTCGGGCATCTGCGTGTCCATCTTTCGTCCATCGCCTGCCCAGCCGTGGCACGACTGGCAGTCGGCCTTCTGGCGGTAGATTCGCATGCCGGCGGCCACGTCTGTCGGGTCTGGCGCGGGCGCCTGTGCGTGCGCGACCGGCCCGCCAACCATTACGATCCCGGTGACCCCGGTGACCCCGGTGACAACGACGAGGAGCGACAGCGCAAGCGCGCGACGCGGTGGCGTCAGCGACCGTGTCCAGAAGCGAAGAGCTCGCGTGCGTGTGTTCAAGCGTGTCTCCTGTCTGCCGCCGACGCTATCATTCCTCTTGCGTGCCCGGCAAGCTTGCAGGCTTTGGCTCTAGCGGGATGCCACAGACCATCGAGCCACGGGCATTGCTCACCAGACAGAGACCCTCTACTCTTAGCCCGATGCCGGCCAGCCGCCCGTTCACAGCCGACGCCGCCGCGCGCCGCGCCATCGTCGAGGATCTGCAGCAGACGCTCGTCGTCGAAGCCGCGGCGGGTACCGGCAAGACCACCGAACTCGTCAACCGGATCCTTCGCATCCTCGAGAGCGCGCCACCGATTGGCGCGAAGATGAAAGAGATCGTCGCCGTCACGTTCACGGAGAAGGCGGCGGGTGAACTGAAGCTGCGGCTGCGCGAGCGGCTGGAAGAGGAACGCGCCCGCCTTCGCTCGCCAGGTGGGCCTGGTGGGGCGGGTGAGCCGGGTGGGGCAGGCGGGGCGGGCAGGGCAGGCACAGACACCGTGCTCGCGCGGTTGGACAACGCCCTCGAGACGCTCGAAGAAGCGCACGTCAACACCATTCACGGTTTCTGCGCCGAGCTGCTGCGGGAGCGTCCCGTCGAAGCGCGTGTCGATCCGCTGTTCACCGTGCTCACCGAAGCGCAGGCCGATCGCCTCTATCAGCGTGCGTTCCACGGCTGGCTGCAGCAGGCGCTGGCCGATCCACCAGAGGGGCTGCGGCGCGCCCTGCGCCGCACGAGCGCCGCGACGTTCGGCAGCGGCGACGGCGATGGACCCGTGGACCGCGTGCGGGGAGCCGGCCGGATGCTGGCCGAGTGGCGCGACTTCGACGCGCCGTGGCGGCGTCCGCCGTTCGATCGGGTCGCGTGCCTCGGTCGTCTCATCGCCAGTCTTCATCACCTGGCGGACCTCACCGCGAAGCCTTCTTCGGAGCGCGACAACCTGTTCATCGACACAGACGCGGTGCGCCGGCTGAGTCAACAGATTCGTCTCGAGGAGTCGTTCGGCCACCGCGATCTCGATGGGTGGGAAGCCCGGCTGGTCGACCTGGTTCGCGATCGCGGTCTGTCACGGACGCGGAAGGGCAGCGGCTATAAGTTCGGTCCGGACGCGACCCGAGTGGACGTCCTCTCCGCGAGAGATGCCTTCTTCGCTGGCCTGCAGCAGTTCAAACGCGACGCGGACGCCGATTTGGCCGCCTGCCTTCAGCAGGAACTGGTGGGAGCGACCGCTCGCTATCAGGCCCTGAAGGTCGCCGCCGGCGCGCTCGACTTTGCCGATCTGCTCGCGCGCGCCCGCGATCTCATCCGAGACGACGGCAGCGTGCGCCGGCATCTGCAATCCAAGTTCACGCGCGTCTTTGTCGACGAGTTCCAGGACACGGATCCGATTCAGGCCGAGATCGTGATGCTGCTCGCGGCCGACAATCCGGACGAGACCCGCTGGGAAGAGATCGCGCCGATTTCCGGCAAGCTCTTCATCGTCGGCGATCCGAAGCAGGCCATCTATCGTTTTCGCGGCACCGACGTCGGCACGTACTGGCGAGTCAGCCGGCAGATTGAGCGCCGCGGCGGGCAGGTGCTGCAACTCACGAAGAGCTATCGCAGTGTGCCGGAGATTCAGCGATTCATCAATGCGGCGTTCAGTGTGGAGATGACCGCCGACGAATATACGTTGCAGGCGGGTTACGTGCCGCTGTCCGAGCATCGTCTTTCGGAGACGTCGCAGCCGCCGATTGTGGTGTTGCCAGTACCGCGGCCCTATTCCTCGTACGCGTCCCGTGGGTTTGTCAAAGCGTCAGCCAAGGCGATCGAGACATCTCTTCCCGACGCGGTCGGCGCGTTCATTGCCTGGATCGTGGACGAAAAGAACGGCTGGACCGTTGCCGAGCGCCAGCCGGATGGTGTAGAGGCCCGCGTGCCGGTCCAACCGCGTCACGTCGCCGTGCTCTTTCGGCGCTTCGTGAATTTTGGCGAGGACATTACGCGTCGCTACACGGATGCGATCGAGGCGCGCGGGATTCCGCATCTGCTCGTGGGCGGCAAGGCGTTCCACGGACGAGAGGAGGTCGAAACGATGCGCGCGGCGCTCGCCGCTATCGAGTGGCCAGACGATGAGCTGTCGGTGTTTGCGACGTTGAAGGGCTCGCTCTTCGCCATAGACGACGAGAAACTCCTCGAGTTCCGCCACCGGTTCAAGACGTTCCACCCGTTCCGCGTGCCGAAGGAGCTCGGTGGCAATCGTGGCGAGGACCTCGTGCTCACCGCGGAACCGACGACACATCTGATGCCGATTGCCGAGGCGATGCGGCTGCTGCAGCAGTTGCACCGGGCGAGAAACTACCGGCCCGTCGCCGACACGATCGGCCGGTTGCTGTCGGAGACGCGCGCGCACGTCGGTTTCATTCTGCGGCCGGCGGGGGAGCAGGCGCTCGCGAATGTGCTCCATGTGGCGGAGCTCGCGCGGCAGTACGAAGCGAACGGTGGCATTTCGTTCCGCGGATTCATCGACGAGTTGCGCGAGGCGGCCGAGTCCGAGGGAGCGGAGGCGCCCATTCTCGAGGAGAGCAGCGACGGCGTCCGGCTGATGACGGTCCATAAGGCGAAGGGGCTCGAGTTTCCTGTCGTGATTCTGGCCGACATGACCTGCAAGATGAACCGTCCCGACGCCAGCCGGTATCTCGATGCGAGCCGGCGGCTGTGCGCGATGAAGATCGGCGGCTGGACACCGGACGAAGTTCACGAACACGAGGCTCAAGAAGTCGCGCGCGATCAAGCCGAAGGCGTGCGGCTGGCGTACGTCGCGGCGACGCGCGCACGCGATCTGCTCGTCGTGCCGGCGCTTGGCGACGAGCCGTGGGAGGGCGGATGGTGCGGTCCGCTCAATCGCGCGATCTACCCGCCGATGGCGTCGCGCCGGACGGCCGGGCGCGGGCCCAAATGTCCCGCGTTCAAGTCGAAGGACACCGTGCTGCTGCGGCCGAACGACGAGCCTGCGGGTCCGTCCACGGTCTGTCCCGGGCGGCATGACTTCCCGGAGTCCGGCTATTCCCTCGTCTGGTGGGACCCCACGCCGAGCGGCGGCCTCGATCTCGGACGGAAGGCGCCGTTTGGCGTGCGGCGGGAAGAGCTCATCGTCAAGGACGTGGCGAAGAACGTCGTGGCCGATGGCCGGACCAACTATGATCGCTGGCGCCTCGCACGCATAGATGCCATCACCGCCGGATCGGAGCCGTCGATCCGGTTCGACACCGTACGTCAGTGGAGTGATCGCAGGCCCGAGCTTGAGTTCGGGCGCCCAATCGGGCGTCCGGATGCCGTCGAAATCATCACCGTGCCCGCGGCGGCGGAGGCGATCGATCGGCGCGGGGGCGCCGCATTCGGCGTTCTCGTCCATGCGATTCTCGCGCGAGCGCCGTTTGATGCCACGCGGCCTGTGCTCCAGGAGATTGCGGAGATGGAGTCGCGCATCATCGGACTCACCGACGAAGATGCGACGGCCGCCGCCGCGACCGTCGAGGGCGTCCTTCGCCACGATCTCCTTGTTCGCGCGCGTGCTGCGTCGAGCCGTGGCGCCTGTCGTCGAGAGACACCGGTCACGCTGACCCTGCCCGACGGCACGCTCGTCGAAGGCATCGTCGATCTCGCGTTCGAAGAACACGGCGTGTGGACGGTGGTCGACTACAAGACGGATCGTGAGCTGGAGGTTGGCGAGGAGTCCTATCGCCGCCAGGTCGCGTTTTACGCCGCGGGGATCGCCGCAGCCACCGGAAGCACTGCGAAGGGCATCCTCGTGCGTTTGTAGGTCCGTGCCGGCCAGCCTCTTCCGCGTCGACGAGAAGCCTCATCGTTGTTGGGAAACCGATCTCAGCGCTTCTCTTCCGCGCGGGCTCCGCTCAGAATGCCCGTCATGGCGTAGTTGCCTTCGTGGCAGGCGACTTCATAGATCTGTTCCGTCGTCCGCTTCAGCGGCACGGCCGCTGTCCACGGTTGCGTCCATGCCGTCGGATCGTCGAGGGTGACTTGGTAGCCGATTCCGCCCGGACCCGTGCGCGTGAAGCGCTCGACGAGGTGCAGGTTCTCGCCTGACCCGAACACATTGTTCAGTGGTGTGAAATTCGTCGTGTCGACGACGAGGGTCTGGCCTTCCCAATGACCGCGCGAATCGCCGGCCCAGCGCCTGATGCGCGGCGAAAGATGCGGTCCGCCCTGCAGGGGAATGACGCGGGCCTCGTGGATGTTTTCCATCAGCAGCACGACATACCCTGGACTCTGAAGGATTTGGACATAGGTGAGGTTGCCGCCGCGCAGGCGTGGGACTTCGTACGTGAGACAGCGCACTTCGTTGGCGAGCGCCTCGGGATCGCTCGGCGACGCGACACGCGCCCGCAGGAGCGCCGACTGTCGGGCCTGGCCTCGTGCCGTGTAGGGGATTTTCCCATCGGGCGGATCAACAATCACCGATGTCCGGTTGTCGAATTCCCGACGCTCGATCGCGAGCGCGTTGTCGGTGGTATTCGCGTTCTTGTACCGATCAACATTCGCGAGCGCCGCAAGAAATACACTGTCGCCGATCCCGGCGTCGCTCGCGTCCTTACCAAAGATTCGATCTGCCCTGCGCTGGAGGTCAGCCACTTCCGCGTCACTCAGCAGGACTTTCCCTTCGAGTTCCTTCGGCCGCTCCAAGGGTGTCGCGCTGTTGTTCATCCACACGCCCTGCAGATCGGGCTGACCGTCCGGGGTGAGCGGCGCGACCCATTTGCCGGCGTTCGCCTTCTGTCCGGCACGCGCGGATACGGATGATCCAGGTTCGATCAGGACCAGCACAGAGAGCATGACCAGGAGCGCGCGCACGGGACGCATGATGACCACCTTCCAGTTCAGAGTAAGGACAACTGTGAGATTGCGCCGAGTATACTCGGGGCGGTCGTAGTACAGTCTGGCGCATGCGTATCCGACAAGCGACACACATACTGGCGGGATTGGTGTGCATCGCGACGATCGCGGCGCCGGCGTGGGCGCAGCCGGCTGCGACGGGAACGCCGGGCGGACAGCTGCGGGGCGAAATCGGGCTGACGTTCAACGTCCTGCGGTATGAGGGAGAGACCTCCAGGGCCGGTTTCGGCGTTGATGTCTCCAGAACGATTGGTCAGCCTGGGAACGACGTGAGTGTTCAAATTGCCGGGGATCTGGGCGTCAGCTATTTTGCCGGCGCTTCCGACGCCACGTACACCTATTCCGGCGCGACGCAGACCTCACTCATGGGTGGCATCCGACTCGTCGTGCGTGGCCGGTCCAAGGCGACGCTCTTTGCCCAGGCGCTCGCGGGCGCGATGCGCTGCTGCAGCGAGACCGACGCGGCCACGATGTTCGGAGTCGGCGTCGACGTGCCCGTCAGTGGGAGACGAGTCAATTTACGGTTGCAGGCCGATGTGCCGGTGGTCTTCTTCAAGGCCGGCGTCAACGACGACGGCACGGCCTACGACGCCGGTCACGACTTCGGGTTTCGGGTCAATGTTGGTCTCGCGATTGCCCTCGGCGGTCGATAGGGCCGGGCGAGCTCGCCCGCCGTCAGGGCGACTGCCGTTGCGGCGTGAGATGCGTCGATGATTCCCGCGCGAGAAGCCCTCGAACGGCTGCGAGACGGTAACGACCGCTTCATGTCCGGCGTTCGAATGAGCGACACGCTGGCGAGCCACACACGCCGCAGCGAAGTGGCGGGTGGCCAGGAGCCATTCGCCATCATTCTCGGATGTTCCGACTCGCGAGTGCCGGCGGAGATCGTCTTCGATCAGGGGCTGGGCGATCTGTTTGTCATCCGCGTCGCCGGCAACATCGTCGCATCTTCTCAAGTGGGCAGCGTTGAGTTCGCCGCGGCGCGGTACGGCACGCGCCTGGTCGTCGTACTGGGGCATTCTCAGTGCGGGGCGATTCTGGCCACACTCGAAGAGCTTCAGCGGCCCACGGAAAACCAGTCACGGAATCTGCGTTCGATCGTTGATCGCGTGCGGCCCTCGGTCGAATCGCTGCTGGCGACCGATCTCCGGCACGACGCGGAAGCGCTGGTCGGGCACGCCGTGCGGGCCAACGTCCGCGTCTCGGCCAACCATCTGCGGCACGGATCGGAAGTCCTCGAGCAGCTGATCCAGGGCGACGGGCTCCTTGTCGTGGGCGCTGAATACTCTCTCGAGACCGGCCGGGTTGATTTCTTCGACGGTGTGCCGGCCTACGATCCTTCCGCCGCCACGAATTGACGCCCGCGCGTCTCCGGCCCGAGCCAGAGCATCGCGACCACGATGATGAGTGAAGACGCGATGCACACCGCCATCGCGTTCGGCAACGTCCAGCCATGGTCCTGAAGCGCGCCGACCGCATAGGGCGTGAGCGCGCCGAGCGCGGCTCCCGCGTGGTAGGCGAATCCGGAGCCGACGCCGCGGACGGCGGTGGGAAAGCGCTCCGAGAGGTACGTCGGCACGACGCCCCACATCCCCACGCCGAACAGTCCCATGAGCAGCGCGCCCACGACGAGCATGCGCGCGTCCGTGGAGAACAGGTAGATCGGAACCACCACCAGACTCGCCAGCGCCGCCATCGTTGCCGCACCTCGGCGTCCCGGTTTGCCCTCGGAGACGTGTCCCCAGACCGCGTCACCGGCGATCCCCCCGAGGTTCAGGGCGACCAGGTAGGGGAGCGTTGAACGGCCCGCCTCACGCAGGAATGTCGCGTACCAGAACGTGATCGAGTAGTAGGAGAACATGAAGCTGCCGACGAGCACCGACGACTGCACGGTTGTCGGAAGCAGGTCGCGGCGGAAGATCCGCAGCAGCGAGACGCTGTCGTGTTGTGCGGTGTCCTGCAAATGCTGTTGCCGCTCGAGCCAGATCGGGCTCTCCTTCACGTTCTTCCGAATCCAGAGCACGAGCAGCGCCGGCCCAATCCCGATCCAGAACATGGCCCGCCACGCGAGTTCGCCGTGCGCCGCGAGCGACGGATAGATGAAGGCGAAGACGAGGGCCGACAGCATGAAGCCCCAGTTGTAGCCGCCCTGGAGGAGTCCCGACGCGATGCCGCGCAGATGCGCAGGCCAGTGCTCGAGGACCAGGGGCATGCCGGCCGCCCATTCGCCGCCCATGCCGATACCGAAGAGCGCCCGGAACCCGAACAGCATCGCGTACGACGTCGAGAACCCGCTCAGTCCCGCGAAGAGCGAGAACCAGAGGATCGAGAACATGAGGGGAAGACGGCGTCCCCACTTGTCGGCCGCCGTGCCCGCCGCGGCGCCGCCGACAAACCTCATGAGCAACGTGACGGTGCCAAGCGCCCCGGCCAGCGCCCGGTCCACGGTGAACGAACGCTCGATGTCGATCAGGATGAAGGTGACGATGGTGAAGTCGAAACCGTCGAGGACCCAGCCGAGGAACGTGGCCCAGAAGGCGCGCCACTGGGTCGCGTCGACCTGGCGGTACCAGGGCTCGGCGTTGGAATCAGAGCTGAGAGCAGAGGGCTGAGGGCTTGGCCTGGGTTGGCCGGTGGATGTTGCCACGTTCAGCCCTTATCCCTTGACCCTGAGCCCTGACCCTTAGCCCTGTAGCACTCAGCCCTGCACTAGTACTTGTCGTAACCCTCGGTGAGCTGGATGTAGGTGCCGAGCGGATCGGTGAGGAAGGCGGATTTGAGCCCGGTGACCGCGTCCACGTGGTACGGGATGTCGAACTTGACCCCCTTGGCTTCGAGCTTCTTGCAGTACGCCTCGAGGTTCTTGATTTCGAAGCCGATGTGATCGATGGCCCGGCCCTTGGTCGGTGGTGCGACGGCGCGCGCGGTGCCGAAACTGAAGTTCATCCCAGGCGCGTTGGCGGTTGTGGTGATCGTGCCGCGCTTGAACGGCTCGAGGTTGAACGTCTGGACGTACCAGTCCATCAGCTTCACGTAGTCGGGCGTCAGAAAGTGGAGGTGATACCCAATCACGTTCTGCTTCATCGTCTTGTCTTCCTGCAGTTCGACGCGGATGCCATCGGGCGTCACGAGGTACGCGTTGGGGAACCCCTCCGAGCCGGTGAACACGTTCTCCACCTCCATGCCCGCGGCCTTCCATCGGTCGAAGAGGGCCTGGGTATCCTTCACCTTGAACCCGAAGTGATCCATCACCGTTCCCCGCGAGACGCCGGTCGGCTCCTGCTTGTGCAGAATGAGCAGCATGCCGGGGAACTTGATCGCCGTCACGGGGCCCTTCTGCACCACCACGCCTTCGAAGTACTCGACCCAGAGCTTCTTGTGCACGTCGATGTCGCGGACGTTCACTTCCACGATCCCGTAGGTGAGGCCGTCTTTGTTCGGCGGCGCGAGCTGGGCGTACGCGGGCGAGGCCAGCACGAACGCCAGGGCAGCGGATAACAGCAGCTTCATCGAACTCCTCCGCATCGGTGACTGAAAGCGGGATTGTAGTCCCTGGCGCCCAAAGACGATAGGGGCTGGGCTACACTGCCCCGGTGCAAACGATGCGAACGTTCCGCTCCGACAACAACGCCGGGCTGTGCCCGGAGGCGCTCCAGGCGATAGCCGACGCCAACACGGGCCATCACGCCGCCTACGGCGACGATGAGTGCACGGAACGAGCCGTTGCGGCATTTCGCACCATCTTCGGGGCGGACGTGGAGGTCTTTTTCGTGGCGACCGGTACGGCGGCGAACACGTTGGCGATTGCCGCGCTCACCGATCCGTGGCAACAGATCCTCTGCCACGCCAACAGTCATGTGAATGTCGACGAGTCCACGGCGCCCGAGCGAATCACGCACTGCCGTGTCGCCGCGATTCCCTCGGACGCGCCCACGCTCACGCCTCAGGACATCCGACACGCTGCCGTTTCCACGCGCGGCGACGTCCACCAGCCGCAGCCGGGCGTGCTCTCGATCGCGAACTCCACGGAGTTGGGGGCGATCTACACGCCGGCCCAGATCCGTGAGCTGTGTGAGACCGCGCACGAGTTGGGCTATCGCGTGCACGTCGATGGGGCGCGCTTTGCCAATGCGGTGGCGTCCGTCGGCTGCGATCCGCGCGAGTTGACGCGTGACGCCGGCGTGGACGCGCTGTCGTTTGGCGGCACGAAGAACGGGCTGGCGTTCGGCGAGGCCGTGGTGTTCTTTCCCCAGCCTCAGACATTCGCATGGTTCGCTCGCGCCGTTGAGACGTTTCCTTTTCATCGCAAGGGGACCGGCCATCTGCTGAGCAAGCACCGGTTCGTCACGGCGCCCTTTGAAGCGGTCCTTCGCGGTGGCGCGTGGCTCGCGCATGCGGCTCACGCCAACGCCATGGCCGCCCGGCTGGCACAGGGGCTTGTCTCGCTCGGGTACACGCTGCCGCATCCGACCGACGCCAATGCCGTATTCGTCAGGCTCTCGCCGCCAGCCGACGCGCATCTGCGAAGCCGGGGCCACGGCTATTATCCGTTCGGTCCGAACGGATTGGTGAGGCTGATGTGCAGCTTCAACACGAATCCCGCCGATGTTGACGCGCTTCTCGCCGATGCTGGCGATGTCGCGGCGGACCGTCGTGGAGTGTGAGGTCCAACATCCCGTCGATCGCGAAAGTGGAAATGCCAATGATCCACTTTCTGGTTGCGATCGGGCTCGTCTGAAGAGTAGAGTCGGGGCTCAGGTACAGCCGCCTTTCGAAGCCGTCGTGGCAGATTCTGCCCGGCGGCTTTTGTATTTCCGTGAGTGTTTTCGAAGGGACAAGACCATGAGTCAGGACGCATCTCGAACGGCCTCGGGGAGTGAAGCCCGGCATGATATGACGAAGCGACGAGTTCTCTACGACATGCCGGGTACGGACCGTGTGATTGTCCGGCGCGATCTCGAGTTCCGCGCGGCCGACGGGGGCGCTCTCACGCTGGATCTCTACTATCCGCCTGACTCGAAACCTGGAAGATCGATCCCGGCGACTGTCATAGTCGGCGGCTATCCTGGCGAGGGGGCCGAGAAGAAGCTCGGATGCCGGTTCACGGACATGGCGTTCATCGATTCATGGGGACGACTGATCGCGGCCTCTGGAGTCGTGGCAATCGCCTACACGAACCGGGCGCCCGAAGCGGACCTTCGAGCGCTGCTCGCGCACGTGAGGCAGGATGCCCGCGCCTTGGGCGTTGACGACCGCAGGATTGGTCTGTGGGCCGCCTCCGGCAACGTGCCGCTGGCCCTGTCATTGCTCATGGATGCCGACAGGGAGCACGTCAGATGCGCGGCCCTTTGCTATGGATACATGCTGGATTTCGACGAGGAGACGGGCGTGGCGGACGCGGCGCGGCCGTTCGGCTTCGTCAATCCCTGCGTGGGGAAGTCAGTCGAGGATCTGTCGACGGACGTACCGATCTTTCTGGCGAGATCGGGTCAGGACGAGTGCCCGCGCTTGAACGAAACGCTCGACCGTTTCGTGGCGGCTGCGCTGGCCCGCAATCTTCCCATTTCGCTCGTCAATCACGCGATGGCCCCGCACGCGTTCGATCTCGTTCACGACAGCGAGACGTCGCGGGAGATCATCCGGCAGATTCTGGGGTTCCTCACTTTCAATCTCACGCAGTAAAGGATGGGGCGGCAACACCGAGCCCTGACAGCGGGAGCGCGTTTGCGGATGCGGCGTCGCCCGTGACGACGCGGCGGTGATAGTCGATCTGGCCGAGGTGATACGCAAGGTGAGAGAGCAGATGCAGCAGGAACAGGCGCGTGGACATCGAGCGTCCACCTACGGCAACCGGAAACGGCGCCTCCAGCATGGACTCCGACAGATGCGACAGCCCGGCCTCGACCTCGCGGCGCGTCTCGACAATCAGCGTGAGGAGTTCGGCACGCGTGACGTCACGGACCGCAAACTCCGCCTCGCGGTCTCGAACATAGCCGCCCCGACCGATTGCCGAGCCGATGAAGTACCGAAGGTTCCCGACGAGGTGCAGGACGAGCGTCCCTCCGACGTTTGGCGCGCCTGGGATTGCGTTCCAGACGGACGCATCGGTCGGATAGAGATCCACCTCGCGGCGGAGCGCATCCAGTTCACGGATCAGCAGCACGACGAGATCCGACGTCATCCCACTCCTACCGTGTTGGCGCCACGGTCTCGGGCAGCAGCGTGACGACGGTGTAGCGATCGAGCGGGAAATATTTCTGGAGGGTCTCCTGCACGAGCGCCGGCGTGATGCTGTCGATGCGCTGGGGCCGCGTGAGTATTTCGTTCGGATCGGCGCCAGTCATGTGGATGTGCTGGAGGCGACCCATCCAGTAACCGTTTTCTTTCATGGACGTTTCGTAGGACCGTCGCGCCGCCTCTTTGGCCTTCGAGACGAGGTCGGCTGAGGGACCAGCCTGCTGCAGACGCCGGACTTCCTGCAGCACGCGATCGGACATGGCCTGGATGTTCTTCGGGGCGGCGCTGAAGTTCACTTCGACATGGCCGCCGCCCCGCTGGGGCGCCTCCTGCGCGAGGCCGACGCTGACCGAATATGTCTGGCCGAGATCCTCGCGGAGCACATCGCGCAGCGTGATCTCCACAACCTGTGTCGCGGCGAGCATCTTCTCCTGCTCCAGCGCGTCGGGAGGCACGTCCGCCGCGAAACTGAGAACGGTCTCGGCCACCGGTTCGCGCCCCTTCACCACGGTCTCGCGGACGATCGTGGCCGGGAAACGCACCCCCAGGTCTCGGAAATCCGACGTCCGTCGTCCGGTCGACGGGAGGGATCCCACGTAGCGAGCGAGGAGCGGAATGGCCGCGTCCGGTTTGAACGCGCCGACCATGAAGAACGTGAAATCGGCGGCGTTCGCGAAACGGTCGCGATAGAAGCCGTACATCTTCGCGGGGTCGAGCGCCGCCACGCGCTCGGCGGTGAGCGGTGTCGACACGTAGTGGTTCGAGGTGTTGATCTGTTCGAGCCGCTCCCCGAACACGTCGTTCGGGCTCTGGCCTCGGTTGGCCACGGTTTCTTCGAGCTGCCGCTTGATGAACGCCATGGCACCCGGATCGCTATTGGGAGCGGTGAAGTCCTGGTACAGCAACTGGAGCGCCGTGTCGAGTTCGGCCGGGGCGGCCGCGCCAGAGATGCCATGGGTCGACAGCGAAATGAACGGGTTTGCTCCCGCGCTCTTGCCGGCAAGGAGCTTCGTGCGGTCGAGTGGTTTCAGTCCTCCGAATCCGGAAACGCCGACGTACTGAGTCGCCAGAGAGGCCTGCAGGAAGTCGGCCGGAGCGGCGAGCGACGCGCCGCCCTTGGCGTACATCGTGAAGACCACCTGATCGTTCTGGAAATCGGTTGGCTTGAGCCAGGCTTCCACGCCGTTGGCGAATCGCACGATGGTCACGCCGAGGTCCGGAAGCTCGCGGCGCGACGCGATGGCGGCCGGTTCGGGAATTCTTTCGAGGAGCGCGCGGGTTGGGATGCCGTCGTTCCACGGCAGAACGGCGACTCGCTCTCCCGACGCGACCGCGGCCTGCAGCCCGGCCTCGGTCGGCGGCTGCAGCCCGGGCTTCTGCGGCATCACGGCGAGAATGACGCGGCTGTCATCCGACAGCCGCGCGCGTGCCAGCGCCGAGACGTCGGCCAGCGAAATCGTGGGCAGCGCCCATTGCACGAGGCGGTATTCGTAGGCGATGCCTGGAATCGGCTCATCGTGGAGGAAGTGCCGGAGGTATTCATCCGCGTATTGACCGCTGTCGGTCTTGTCCCGCTCGTTGTACGCCCGGTCGTAAAAGGCGAGGAGTCCGCGTTTCATGCGGTCCAGCTCACCGGGCGTAAAACCGAATTCGCGAACGCGCTGCGCTTCGACCACGAGCGCCGAGAGGCCTTCCGCGATCGTGCCGTCCTTGACGCTCGCCATCATCTGGAATGTGTCGACATCGTTGTTGAGATCGTCGCCACCCACACCGGCTTCCAGGAATCTGGCGTCGGGTCTCTGCGCCAGTTCGCCGAACCGTGCATCGAGCATTTCGTAGAAGAGACGCGCGACGAGAGAACGACGGTAGTCCCCCACGAGCCGGTCGCTTTCTTTCCGCCGCTTGCTGATCACCTGGACGGACGATTGCGTGACCTCGGGGTCCGACATGACCTTGACCATCAGGCCGCGCGCAAGCGGAATGGTGTTGTCGGGCGACGGTAGTGCGGCCGTGCGCGCCCGGAGTGGCCCAAAGGTCGATCGAATGGCCGCTTCCATCTGCTGCGGGTCGATGTCGCCAACGGCGACGACCCCCATCCGCTCGGGGCGGTACCATGCGTCGTAAAAGGCGCGCAGCCGCTGGGCCGGCGCGTTCTGAATGATGTCGGGTTTGCCGATCGGCAACCGATCGGCGTAGCGCGATCGGTAGAAGATGACGGGGATCTGCTGGTCGCGAATTCGGGAACCGGCGCCGAGCCCGCCGCGCCATTCTTCGATGACCACACCCCGCTCCTTGTCGATCTGGACCGGGTCGAGAGTGAGTCCTCCGGCGAAATCAGAGAGTGCGGTCAGTCCCCTGGCAACGACTTCCGGTTTGTCGGTCGGCAGGTCGAGCCGGTAGGTGGTCTCGTCAAAACCCGTCGCGGCATTGACGTGCGGACCGAGCTGAGCGCCGACCGATTCGAAATACGAGAAGACTTCGCCGGGCTTGAAATGCGCGCTGCCGTTGAACGCCATGTGCTCGATGAGGTGCGCAAGCCCCTGCTGGTCGTCGGCTTCCTGGATCGAGCCCGCCTTGATGGCGAGTCGCAGCGACACGCGCTTGGCGGGCCGGGTGTTCTGCTTGATGGTGAACTTCAGTCCGTTCGGCAACGTGCCCTCGTGGACGATGGCTTCGACCGGAATGAGGTCCTGCGGATTGAAAGTCTGCGGAGCCGCCGGCGCCTGAGCGCGGGGAAGCGCCGTCCACAGAACGCCCGCGATCGCGAGCGTTCCGAGCGAGCGTATGAGTGCCTTCATGGGGATCGATTATAGTCCGCGGTCACCTGATGAGCCTTCCGGGGTCAGGTTGAACCACGACGACACGAAGGACACGAAATATCTTGTCTTCCAAGAAGATCTTCGTGCGCTTCGTGACTTCGTGATGTCGTTCTGTGCTACCGGTCCGGCGTCAGGCTGATGTTGAGCGGCGCGGTCTCCCCTGCACGCAACTGAATCTCAGTCGTGAAGCGGCGATAGCCGTTCTTCGACACCTCGATCACGTGGCGGCCGTCTGAAAGCTGAACCAGAAGCCGCTCGTCGCTCGAGCCGCTGGTCCAACGTTCGCCGTCGATGATCACGTCGGCGTCGCCAGGTTGAACCCTGATGGACAGCGTTCCAACAGGTGATGGCGCCGGCTGATTCGGCTGATTCGGTCGATTCTGTCCGTCGGGGCCAGCTCCGGGACCTGGACCTGGACCTGGACCTGGACCTGGTCCGCGGTCGGGCGGTGGCGGACCACGCCTCGCCGGCGGACCCGCAACGGGCGGCCTCATCCTTCCAGGATTCGGCCGTTCAGGACGGTCGACATTCTCTGCGGGAACCGGCGGCGCCTCGTTCGGTTCGCCGGCCGCGAGCCGCTCCAGCGTCCCCGAGATCTTTCGCGTTTGATTGGGACTGAAATACAGCCGCTCGTGAATACTGCGATGGCCCTCGAGATAGACGACGATTTCGTGCTGGCCCGGCTCGAGGTGAAGCCGCTGGAACGTGCCGTCGAAGTCGTCGACCCGACCGGCGAAGTATCCGTCCACGTAGACCGACGCCTCCTTCGGCTTGACGTTGACGCGAAGGCTGGCCTCGGATCCAGCATACCCGGCCCCGTACGGGTAGGGCGGATAGCGGAACTGGGCGACAGCGGGAACGGCGAACAGGCACGTGAATGCGGCGATCGTCAGCAGGCGGCGGATTCGGCAAGCAGTTGGACGCACGGTGTACTCCTGGGCAGATCGCATGACAGGTGGTCTCAGCGGCTGGTTCGCAACGAATGTGCCAGTCGAGTTGGTCACAATTGCAGGGGAATTGCGCGAGGCCGTGCGAAATCTCCAGCGTCGCGTCACCCTCGGTGGACGCTCACCCATGTGGTGGACACGGAGCAACACCATGATCAGGTGTGCAGGGTCAGGCCCGGTACGTCGAGGCCTTCAATCGCGGCCGTCCATACCTCGCCCGTCGCGATCGGCTGCGATTCGGTCAGTGTTCCCGAACTCACGATCTCTCCCGGCGCGAGCGGCTCAGCCGTGGCCTGGCGGGCGATTGCCGCCGCCAGCTCTCCCAAACACAAGGCTGGACTGCGCAGCGAATTCTTCCCGGAGCCTTCGTCGACGAGTTGTCCGTTCCTGAACAACCGCACCGTGAATCGGGGCAACCGGTCGACCCATTCCGAAATGTCGTCGTCGAGGATCAACCGGGGCTCGCCGACGACGAGCGCCGCGTGCAGTCCGCCTGCGGCCACGAAATCGGCCGGTTGAAATGTCCAGTCCGGGTACGGGCAGGCGATGATCTCGAACCCGATCGCCATCCACTCCACAGCCTGCAGCACAGCCACCGGGTCGGGATCGGTGGACGACGGGGCCGTTTTCAGTTTGAAGACGATTTCCGGTTCGATCTTTGGCGCGAGGAGTCGCGCCACTGGCAGCGACGCGATGGCGCCGGCTGCGTAGTGAACGGTATCGTCGTACATCCGCGCCCACACGAGCGTGTCGAGCTTGAGCACCCGCCACATCGCCTTATTGGCGTACCCGACTTTGCGCCCGACCGTCGCGTGCCCGTCCGCCCGTCGCAATCGCGTCAGCTCCGCCTCGACGGCGTAAGCGGCGCGCAGGTCGAATCCCGCGTCGCGGGCGGAAGGCCGCTGAATCGTCCGGCCGGCCGCGTACGCGCCCATCAGCTCCTGTGCGAGCGTTGTTGGATTGATGGCAGACACACTACTTCTGCGCGGCACTACTTCTGGTCCGCGAGGCGCGAAGTGCGACAGCGAGGCCCGCCGCCACGAGGGCCATCACCGCGCTCCCATACATACCCATCGCCCAGCTTCCGGACCGTTCGGCCAGCAGTGTGCCGAGCCCCGGGCCGATAATCGCCGCCACGCCCTTCGCGGTGTAGAGGACGCTGTAATTCGACGTGGCGTGGCGCGAGCCGAAATAGTCGCCGGCCGTCGACGGAAAGAGCGAATAGATTTCTCCCCACGTGAAATACACCAGCACGAGCGTGGCGGTGAACCACGCGGCGGAGACGTGGCCGACGAGCGTGACCATGAGCAGGCAGAACGCCTGCAACGTAAACGCGATGATCATCGTGGTCTCGCGACCGATTCGGTCGGAGACGGCGCCCCAGGAGATCCGGCTCGCGCCGTTGGCGATCGGACTGAGGGTCGCGGCCAGGGTGAGGGCCGCTGCCGGCAGCCCCCACGACTTCTGCATGGGGCCCTGGTTTGCGGTCACGAGGAGTCCACCGGTCGCCATGAACACGAACATCACATACATCACGTAGAACTGCGGCGTGCGCAGCATCTCAAGGGTGGTGAACTGACGCCGCCCGACTTGCGAGACGCCGGTCGCCGCCACTGTCGCCCGGCTCGCAGGCTCGGCTGGCGGGTGCCTCAGAAACTGCGCGACCACGATGATGACGAGGCCCTGAAAGAGCCCCGTGGCGATGAACGCCGACTGATACCCGCGCGACTTGATCATCGACTGGATGAACGGGATGAAGAGCGCCGTGCCGCCGCCGAATCCCGCCGCCATGATGCCGGACGCCAGTCCTCGGCGATCCTTGAACCATTTCAGCGCGGACCCGATCGATCCGCTGTACACGAAGGCGGCGCCGATGCCCGCCAGGCAGTACAGCGTGTACAGCATGGGCAGCGACGTGGCGTATCCCAGTCCCGCCCATCCCAGGCCGCAGAGCAGTCCCGCGGCGCTGATGAACCCGCGCGGACCCAGGCGGTCGATGAGCCATCCATCGAGCGGCTGCACCCAGGTCTGGAACAGGATGAAGAGCGTGAACGCGTACTGAATGTCCGACAGCTTCCAGCCCGTGCTGGCCTGCAGTGGATTCACGAAGAGCGTCCAGGAGTACTGCAGATTGGCGATCATGATCATCGCGATGAGCGATGCCACGAGCTGGAACCACCTGTTGTTCAGATTCACCGCACGGCCTCCTCGGATCTCCTCACGACGCGCTCGCCCCGATGCACATCGAGCAGCTTGGCGCACGCATACACCGCCCGCGTCGCTGGCGTCGACACGCCCAGGCGCTCTCCCAGTTCGAGGACCGCGCCGACGATGGCTTCGATTTCCATCGGCCGGCCGGCTTCGTAGTCCTGCAGCATCGACGTTTTGTGGGCGCCGACTTTCTCGGCGCCGGCCAGACGCTGATCGATTGAGACGGACAGCTCGATGCCGAGCTTGCCGGCGACCGCCTCGGCTTCCGCCATCATCTCGCGAATCAGGCGCGACGCGTCGGGGTGGCGCGCCATCTCTTCGAGCGTGCCGCCGGTCAGCGCGCTGATCGGATTGAATGCGACGTTCCCGAGCAGCTTCACCCAGATGTCGTGGCGGATGCGCGTCGTGATCGGACACCTGAAACCGGCGGCGATGAGCGCTTCAGCGATCGCTCGCGTCCTGTCCGATCGAGTGCCGTCAGGCTCGCCCAAGGTGATGCGATTCCCGTCTGTATGGTGAATGACGCCTGGCTCGGTGATATCGGTCGAGAAGTATGCCAGCGAACCGACGATGCGCCGCGGCTCTATGGCCGACGCGATGATCCCACCCGGATCGACACGCTCGAGGCGCAGTCCGTCGAGCTCGCCGCCATGACCCTGGAAGTACCACCACGGGATGCCGTTCTGCGTGCTCACGGCCACGGTGTCAGGTCCGAACAGAGGCCGAAGGGTCGGCGCCACCGTCGTCAGGCTGTGCGCCTTCACGCCGAGGAAGACAACGTCGGCCGTGCCCACGTCCGCGAGGTCGCCGGTCACGTCGGGCTTCACGTCGAAGTTGCCGTCTGGACTCTGGACACGCAAGCCGCGCTCCTGCATCGCGCGCAGGTGGGGTCCGCGGGCAAAGAGGACAACGTCAGCGCCGGCGCGCGCGAGCCGGGCACCGAGGTAGCCGCCGATGGCGCCAGCGCCTGCGATAACGATCTTCACGACGTCTTCGGCGAATAGGCCTGCGCCACGATTCGCCGCTGAATCTTCCCGGTGGCGGTGCGAGGGATGGCGTCCGTGATGTGAATCTGCTTCGGACGCTTGTAGTCGGCCAGCCGATCGCGGCAGTAGGCGAGGATCTCCGATTCGGTCGCCGCTTCACGCAGGACGACCGCTGCGGCTACTTCTTCGCCCCATGTCTGGTGGGGCACGCCGAAACAGACCGCTTCGGCGATCGCCGGATGCGTCAACAGCACCTCGTCGATTTCCCGCGGCGAGATTTTCTCGCCGCCGCGATTGATCAGCTCCTTCAGCCGGCCGACGAGGGTCAGATAGCCGGCCGCGTCGAGAATGCCCTGGTCACCCGTGCGGAACCATCCGTCGGTGAATGACGACGCGTTCGCCTCGGGATTATTCTCGTACCCCTTCGTGACATTCGGACCCTGAATGACGACCTCGCCGCGCTCGCCGGGCTTCAGGTGCCGTCCGCTGTCGTCCATGATGCTGATGCGAACGTCGGTGCCACGCCCGACTGATCCAGGCTTCCGTTCGCCGGGTGGCAGCGGATTGGAGCTCATCTGGTGGGCCGCCTCGGTCATGCCGTACGCCTCCAGCACGGGCGCGCCGAACGCCGCTTCGAGGTCGTGCATCACCTGTGGCGCCAGCGACGCGCTGCAGGATCGAATAAAACGTAAGTGCTCGGCGCCGGCGGGCTTTGCGGATCCCGGCTTCTCGCGCGCGAGGAGCAGTTGATGCAGGGTCGGCACCGCCGAATACCAGGTGACGCGATGATCGCGGACGATGCGCCAGAACGACAGCGGGTTGAACTTGCCCGGCACGACCACGGTGCCGCCCGTCGCCAGCGTCGCCAGGGTCGACGCCACCAGACCGTGCACGTGGAAGAGCGGCATCACGCAGAGCGAGACATCGTCGGGCGTGAGCGCGTAGCTGCGCGCGACGTTCTGCGCCGAGATCGACAGGTTGGCGTGCGCGAGCGGCACGCGCTTGGGACGGCCCGTGCTGCCGCTCGTGTGCAGAATCAAGGCGATATCGTCGACCTCCGGGGAGGCGACCGACCGACCGCGGACCCCTCCTGAGATGGTGACGGTCCCAACGGCGTCCATGCCAACCGTTAGAACGGGCACGCGATCGCCCGCTGCATGCCGCGCGTCGTCGGCGCCGTCAGGCGGCAGCAGAAGGACCTTCGCTGAGGTGTCTTCGAGATAGAAGCGGAATTCGTCCTCTTTGTATGCCGGGTTCAGCGGGGCTGCCGTGCCGACTTCGGACGCGGCGAGGAAGCAGACGATGGTCGGAAGACCATTGGGAAGGGCCATGCCGACGCGATCGCCGCGGCCGATCCCGGCGGCAGCCAGGGCTTCCGCGACGCCGTTCACCTGCGATCGCAATCCTCCGTACGAGATGCGAACACCCTGTTCAGGGAGGATGATGGCCGTCTGGTCCGCTGGAATCGAGCTGAGCAGGCCGAGGAGTGTCGTGGGCGCCGGTGTCACGCGACTAAATCTCTCCTACTCGGTCCGGCACGTCAACCAGATTCGCCTTCCTCCGGCTCCGGCTGAAGCCGGAGCCCACGAGAATTGTGGCCCACGTAGCTCCGGCTGAGGCTGGAGCAGTTAGTCTATAGATGTGATAGTCTAATCGCCGGTGTTGTCGAACAAATCGAAATATGCGTTGAAGGCGCTCCTCGTGCTCGCGCGGGAGGCGGGGCGCGGCCCGGTCCTCGTCGCCGAACTCGCACGGCGCGAAGCGCTGCCCAAAAAGTTCCTGGAGACGATTCTCCTCCAGTTGAAACATCACCGGCTGGTCGACAGCCGGAAAGGCCGCGGCGGCGGCTACGTCCTGCGCAGGAAACCCTCCGAGATCACGTTCGGCGAAGTGATTCGCGCGCTGGACGGCCCGCTCGCGGCCGTGTCCTGCGTGAGCGAGACCGCATACATGCCCTGCGCCGAGTGCCTCGACGAGGACACGTGCGGCGTCCGGCTCGCGATGAAGAAGGTTCGCGACGCGACCGCGCGGATTCTCGACGGTACAACCCTGGCCCAGGTGAATACGCAGGTCGCGCGGCGGCGCAACAGGGCCGCGGGTGTTCACGCATGACGACGATGCGCCAGGCGTGTTGCTGTTGTTGTCGGGGCATCCTCTGCCTCCGGCTGCGCTGTTGTCCTCCGGGTGATCACGCGACGATCTAGTTCACGTCCACGCTGGAGACATCAGCCCGGAGGCAGTCGCTTTCGGGCTTTTGCTTTGTACGCCGTTCCCGTGACTTTCAACCGACTCGCGCTCCAGCTCCACCGGAGCGCCTTGGACAAGATGTGGAGACGCTCAATGACTTCGTTTCGATTCGCCGTACGCGCGACAGTGTTGACAGTCGTCGCCGCGGTGTCCGTGCCTGACGTCGCTCAATCACAGACGACGGCGGGCGTTGAGGATGGCTTTTTCATTCAGTCCGCAAACGGGGACAACCGCCTGGTACTCGGCATGGTCGCGCAGACCGATGGCCGGTTCTCGCTGGATGATCCCAAGCCGATCATCGACACGTTCACCATCCGCAAGATTCGTCCGACATTCAGCGGCCAGGTGGCGAAGTACTTCACCTTCAAAGTGATGCCCGATTTCGGGAATGGCACCACGATTGTGCAGGACGCGTACTTCGACATCCGCTTCTCGCCGAAGTTCCGCGTGCGGACGGGCAAGGACAAGACCCCGATCGGTTACGAGTTGTTGGAGAGCGACGGGTATCTGCTGTTTCCGGAACGCGCGCTTGCCTCGAGCCTCGTGCCGAATCGTGACGTGGGCATCCAGGTGCAGGGAGATCTGTCGCCGAAGGTCTTCTATGCCGCGGGCGCCTTCAATGGGATTCCCGATGGCACCAGCTCATCGACCGAACTCGATACCAACAACACCAAGGATCTTGCCGCACGCGTCGTCGTGCAGCCTTTCAGATCGATGAGGGCGTCCACCGGGGCGCTGAGCGGTGTTGGCTTCCAGGTGGGCGCGTCGAACGGCACGCAGATCGGATCGCTGCCGTCGTTCAAGACGTCCGTCCAGCAGACGTACTTCTCGTACGGCACGGGTGTGACCGCCAACGGTGTGCGCCATCGCGTGTCGCCGGCGGTCTTCTACTACTACAAGGGCCTGGGCACGTTCGCCGAATACATGCGTTCCAAGCAGGCGGTGGCGAAAGGCGGCGTCACGACGGATGTCGACAACCGCGCCTGGGAAGTCACCGCGTCGTATGTGGTGACGGGCGAGGCGGCGTCGTACAGCGGTGTGAAGCCGAAGAACAGCTTCGATCCGGCCACCGGGCACTGGGGTGCGGTGCAACTCCTCGGCCGCTACACGCGGCTGACCGCGGATCAGTCCGCGTTCGACGCTGGCCTGGCGGCAGTTGCCTCGAGCCGTGACGCGAAGTCCTTCACCATCGCGGCCAACTGGTATCCGGCCGCGTCGATCAAGATCTACGCGACGTTCGAGCGGACAACATTTTCTGGCGGCGGCTCCGCGCGTCCAACCGAAAACGTCATCCTCTACAGGACCCAGTTGGGATTTTGAGTAAGATGATCGGTTGAAACACATGATGCCTCCGCATGCGCTTGCTCTGGGCCTCATCACGCTCGTCGCCGCCGCCGTCAACGGCGCGCTCGGGTACGGGTTCTCGTCCATCACGGTCCCGCTCGCGCTGCTCTTTCTCTCGAATCGCGTGCTCAACCCGGCGCTGATCATCATCGAAGTGCCGCTGAACGCCTATGTGTTGTGGGTGAATCGCGAGGCGCTCCCAACGGTCTGGCGGCGTGTGTTTCCCATCATCATCGGTCTCGTGCCGGGTGTGATGATCGGGACGACGTTGATCTCGACGGTCAGTCCGGACTGGCTGAAGCTGTACACCTTCATCACGCTGCTGCCGCTGATTCTGTTTCAGGCCGCGGGATTCCGGCGACCGATTGCAGCGGAACGATCGGCGGGGCTGGTGTTCGGCGGGGCCGTCGGTCTCTTGTATTCGGTCACGACTATTTCGGGTCCGCCGCTGGCCATCGCGTTGAACAATCAGGGGCTGGCGAAGCGCGAGTTCCGCGCGGCGCTCGGTCTTGTGCGGCTGGCCGAATCATCCATGACCGCGCTCAGCTACATCTACGTCGGCCTCTTCACGCGCGAGAGCCTCGGGCTGGTCCCGTGGATTGTGCCGAGCGTCGCCATCGGCGTTCCGATTGGAGCGCAGATCATTCGCCGCATGCGGCCGGAAACGTTTCGCCGCATCTGCATGAGTTTCGACGCGTGGATCGTGGGGTTCGGACTCTCGAAGTTGACGCAGGCGCTCGGTCTCGTTCCCGGCAGCTCCGCCTACTTCATTCTGGCGGGCGCGATTGCCCTGGACGCGTGCCTGCTGTACCGGTTCTTCTCGGTGCGCGCGGCCGAAGTGACGAACGCTTGATGCTGATGCGCCAGAAACCTTACCGGCTCGCGACGCGCGCTGGTTCAACGGCCGCCGCGATGGCCATCGTCGCGTAGGCCGCGCCAGCGGACGAGATCCATTGGTCGTGCGCGTATGGATAGCCGCTCTCGAAGTACGGCTGGACCGGGAGCGCGCGGCTCTTCACGTGCCAGGTGCCGTCGGATGCCTGTGTATCGAGGAGGTAGTGCAGGCCCGCCTGATACGCCGGCTGATGCGGCTGGACCTTCCCTTCAGACATGGCCCACAACGCGAGGCCCGTGGCGTACGCGTCGCTCGGCATGGCCGGGAGCTGCGACCAGCCGCCGTCCTTGCGCTGCGTCGCTTGCAGCCCTCGAGCCGCGCCATCAATCGCGCCGCGATCCGCCTTCGACCACACCAGTCCGAGCAGATGGAACGCCCGCTCCTGCGTGGTCTGCGGCGTCGCCTTGAGCAGCCAGGCGCGGGCGCGCGCGATGCGCGCGTCGGTATCGGCACGCTGCGGCGCCGGTGCGTAGGCGTTCAGCGCGTAGATCACGTACGCCGTCGTGTTGAAGTCGTCGAACGTAAGCGGCGGCCGGTTTCCGCCAGTCCGCCAATAGCCTTCCGGTTGCTGCATCGATTTCAGCGAGTAGACCTGAGCTTCGATACGCGGCGTGGCCTTTTGGTGCGCTGCAGCGGACGCAAAGAGCTCATACCCGACCGAATTGGGGTTTCCGCCCGCCGCAGCCGAGTACTCGATGATGCGTTCCGTCGTCGTTTCTGAGACCTCAGGCGGCAACTGAACGATCGTGCCGCCGGTCGGAATGCCGCGATCGCGCGCGAACGCCTGCGCCGCCGCTGGAAGCATCTGGTTGTGGCAGGAGTTGCAGCCGCCCTGCTTGATGAAGCTCGGACTGGTCTGCTCGAGCAGCACGAGTGCTTTCTGTGCGGCCGTCCGAAGCGTGGCCGACGGAATATCCTGGGCCGCCGCAACACCGGGAGCGAGCAGCAGCGATGCGATGACGGCGTAAGTGATGCGCATGAACAACTCCTTTATCGAGTGCCGGCAACGGTGGCCGACTGCGGACGGGTCTGTGCTTCGCGGAGTACGCGGGTCGTTTCGGTTTCTCCGCGCTTGGCGGCAAGACTGAGCGGGGTCTCTCCCTCGCCGGTCGCGTTGATGTTGGCGCCGTGCGCGAGCAGCAGGCGCACAAGCTCCACCGGGCCATCGTCGGCGTACGCCGCCTGCATCAACGGTGTGTAGCCACGGTAGTCGACGGCGTTGACGTTGGCGCCCTTCTCAATCAGGAGCCTGGCCGACGCGAGGTCGCCATGATTCGCCGCATTCGCCAGCGGCGTTTCGCCACGCTTGGTCGGGAACGTGACGTCGGCGCCGCGCCCCACGAGCAGCACGACGGCGGCCGGATTGTTGGCTGCCGCGCCCATCAAGGGCGTGGCGTTCGTGTCGGACTTGGCATTCGGGTTGGCGCCTTTGTCGAGAAGCAGCCGGACCGAATCGGCGCTTGCCGTGACGGCGGCGAAGAGCGGCGTCTGACCGGTCAGGTTGCGGGCGTTGATGTCTGCTCCGCCTTCGATCAGGAGCTGCACAATCGAGACGCCGTCGGGGCGCGCCGCGGCCAGGTGAAGCACGGTGCGGCCTTCAACGGTTTTCGCGTTCAGGTCGGCGCCCTTCGACAAGAGCAGTTTCAGTTTGACGGTATCCGCGACCGCCCAGTGCAGCGCCGTCGCTTTGCGGTCGTTACCGGCGTTCACATCCGCGCCCGCATCGAGCAGCGCCTGCATCATGTCGAGCGTGCCGGCATAGGCCGCGTGCATCAGCGCCGTGGAGCCGGCCCCGTCAGACTGCCGAGCCAGAAACCGGTCGGCCGCGAGCGCCCTCCGCAGGCCCGCGGCATCCTGGCGGTGAATGATGTCAATCACGTCCTGAAACCGTGGGTCCGTGACTTTCGCAATCGTCGCCGAGTCTGTCGCCCGGCCGGGCATCTCCGCGCCCTGATCGTTCCAGGCGCGCAGAATCCCCACCTCGTCTGGAGACAGTGCGCCCGTCGGCGGCATCTGCAGTCCGGCGTTCGAGCCCGCTACACGGTGAATCAACTTGCTCTCGGCGCTCTTCCCCGGAACGATGACCGCGCCATAGTCGCCGCCGCGCAGTGCATTCTGGCGAAGATCCAGCCGGAGGCCTGACTGCTGCTGCGTTTGTCCGTGGCACGAGAAACACTTGGAGAGGATCGGCTTGACGTGCTGCTCGTAGTTGATCATAACGGCCGCAGCGGGTGGTAGAGGAGTAGGAGTTTGGGCGTGGACGGCTGATGTGGCCAGCACCCATGACGCCAACGTCAACCAGGAGGCTCGTCTCATGACGCATAGTATCGGGCTGAACCTTGACATCCGCAAGCCAAAACGCTACAAGTAGATACAGAAATATGACCGTGGC
>JBGOTP010000003.1:0-47215 GCA_041476545.1 Vicinamibacteria bacterium
AGACCGTCTCGCCGGTGAAGAGCTGGCGTCCGGTCAGGCACTCGTAGAGCACGCAGCCGAACGACCAGATGTCGGTGCGACGGTCGACGCTCTTGCCGCGCGCCTGCTCGGGGCTCATGTAGGCGGCGGTGCCGAGGATCATTCCGACGCCGGTCATCTGGGCCGGCGTCGTGAGGGTCGGGGACATCGACAACCCACCTGTCCCACCTGACCCACCCGGCCCCTCCGTCGCTTTGGCCAGTCCGAAGTCCAGCACCTTCACCGTGCCGTCGGGCCGCACTTTGACGTTGGCGGGCTTGAGGTCGCGATGAACGATGCCCTGCTCGTGCGCCGCTTCGAGGGCGTCGGCGATCTGCTTCGCGATCGGCAGCGCTTCGTCGAGCGGGATTCCTGCTTGCCCCGCCGAAGCGCCCGAGGCCCTTTGCCCTGCGATTCGTTGCGATAGATCTTCGCCCTCGACCAGTTCCATGACGAGCGCGCGCATGGCCGCCTGCCCTGAGCCCGCCTGCCCTGAGCCCGCCTGCCCTGAGCTTGTCGAAGGGGTCGAAGGGCCGCTCTGGTGGATGCCGTAGATGGCGGCGATATTGGGGTGATTCAGGGACGCCAGCGTCTGCGCTTCGCGCGTGAACCGCGCCAGCCGATCGGGATCGTTGGCGAACGACTCCGGCAGGACCTTGATTGCGACGTCGCGATTGAGTGTGGTGTCGCGCGCCCGATAGACCTCGCCCATCCCGCCGGCCCCCAGGGCAGAGAGAATCTCGTACGGGCCGAGGCGGGTGCCGGGGGTGAGGGTCAACAGAGTTCCTGCGGATTATATGGCAGAGCCTGGACACGAAGGTCGTCCACGGGAGGACTGCGAAGAATCTCGTCCAGCGGTCCGGTCAGCATGGACAGCGAGACGATCGCGGCGTCCAGTCGGCTGGTCGCGGTGCATACCTGGCTGGTCCTGATGTACAAATGGCATGACAGCGATCTTCAGGCCGGACACGTTGCGTGCACTCACGTAGAAGAAGTGGCGCCTGCGCGCCCGGCCGCGCCCCAGACACAGCTCGGCCACCCCCTGACACAGCACCGCCGTGACATAATCGCGCTGACACGAAGAGCGCACGCACGTCATTCCCACCGCCCTTCATACATCCGCCATATGACCGAAGGCGCAACGCTACGCACACGCATCTACGGCGCCTACGAGCGTCATGCGAAGGTGTGGGATGCGGCGTTCTTCGCCGGTGGCTTCGTCTTCGACGTCGTCGCGACGAGTCATGGTGTCGATCATCCGCTGTTAATCGTTCAGCAGGTGGTGTACCTGGGCGTCATCGGTGGGATTCTGTACGTGGACGTTCTGCGCGAGGCGCGACCCGAGGACACGACCTTCCCGCCACGACTCGAACGCCTGTGGTCGTACCGCAGTCTCGTGGTCCACTTCTGCCTCGGCACGCTGATGAATCTCTA
Organism: Vicinamibacteria bacterium; assembly: GCA_041476545.1. GTDB lineage: Bacteria > Acidobacteriota > Vicinamibacteria > Vicinamibacterales > CAVVIG01 > JBGOTP01. Next base: position 1,453 of record JBGOTP010000003.1, read on the forward strand.
CTCGATCTTCTTCCTGATGAGCGCGTCGCCCTTCTCGTCCGTCGCGTTCGTCGCGCTGCTCTCCGGAGCCATCGTCGCCAACGAGCTCGAGGCCGTCCGGCGCCGCGGCGTCGACGTCAAGGTCGGGCTTTTTGCGATCTGCGTCTTCTGCTTCTGGTCCCTGATGATCCCGATCGTGGTCGGTCGCGTGGGGCTCCTGCCGTTTGTCGGCTCGTTTATCGGCACGCTTGGTTCCGTGGCCGCGTTCTATGCCTTACTGCGACGTCGCCTGACTGCGACCGAGCTCAGTCTCCGGCTCGCCATGCCCGCCATCTCCGTGAGCCTCTGCTTCCTCGTGCTGTATCTCATCGGCCTCATCCCGCCGGTTCCCATCGCCGCGAAGAGGCTCGGCGTGTACCACCGGGTCGAAAAGGTCGGCAACGACTACCTCTTGTCGCACGAACCGGTGGGATGGCGGTTCTGGCAGAAAGGGGATCAGACGTTCGTTGCCAGGCCAGGCGACAAGATCTACGTATTCGTGGCCGTGTTCTCGCCGGCCCGTTTCGACGACACGGTGTTCGTGCGCTGGGAGCTGCGCGATCGGCGTGGCGAGTGGACAGTGGCCGACCGCCTCCCTCTCCACATCACCGGCGGGCGGCGCGACGGGTTTCGCGGATTCGTGAACAAGGAACGCTACTCCGAGGGCGACTGGCGCCTGACGCTCGAAACCCGGGATCGACGCGAAATCTCGCGCCTGTACTTCACCGTGACGCGCGCCAATCCGGATCCGGCGCGCGTGTTCGTGGCCGACAGGTCCTAGCTTCTTCTCGCGAAACAGACCGGAAACAGAGCCCGCAACGCCATGGGCCCAAGGACCAGCGTGTATACTGCCAGGAATGCCCTTCGACGTCGCCGCGCGAGTGATGGCGAACACGCGGCTGTCGGCGGACTACAACGTGCTCGCGCTGTCCGCGCCCGCGATCGCCGCCGCCGCAGCACCCGGTCAGTTCGTGATGGTCAAGGCGGCAGCCGCGCACGACCCGCTCCTGCGCCGCCCGTTTTCGGTCTTCGAAGTGCTGCGTAACGCGGCCGGCACGCCAGTCGGCCTTTCGCTGCTCAATAAACGCATCGGCGTCTCGACCGGCCTCTTGTACGACGCGGAACCGGGAGCGACGGTCGCCTGCTTCGGACCTCTTGGAAAACCGTTCACCATCGTCGACCCGCCGACTGAAAGCTGGATGGTTGCCGGTGGCGTCGGCCTGGCGCCATTTGCCGCGCTCGCCGAAGCGCTGCGCGCGCGCGCGGTAACTACGACGCTCTTCTACGGCGCCCGCACTGCGGGAGATCTCTTCCACCTGGATCTCTTTTGCGACATGGGCGTCGAACTCGTGCTCACCACCGAAGACGGCTCCGCCGGCGAGAAAGGCCGCGTCATCGCACCGCTCGATCGCCGCCTCGCCGCCCGCGATCCGCGCGCGCCGCTGCTCATCCAGGCCTGCGGTCCGGAAGGCATGCTGGCCGCCTGCGCGAAGACGGCAGCTCAGCACCATCGGCCGTGCGAGGTCTCCGTCGAACGGATCATGGGCTGCGGGATGGGTGGCTGCTACAGCTGCGTCGTGCCGATGCGCAGCGACGATGGATCGTTTCATCATGTGCGATCGTGCATCGCCGGGCCGGTGCTGCCAGCGGATCGGATACTGTGGGATTAGATCTCTCCGTCCGAATCGGATCGCTCGCCCTCACCAACCCGCTCATCGCCGCAAGCGGCTGCTTCGGGTACGGTGTCGAATACGCCGACCTGATCGATCTCTCCTCTCTCGGCGCCATCGTCACCAAGGGACTGTTCCTCACCGCGCGCGAGGGTCACCCGGCCCCGCGGATCGTGGAAACCCCCGCCGGCATGCTCAACGCGATCGGCCTGCAGGGCATCGGCGCGCGACGGTTCGTGGCGGAAAAGCTGCCGGAGCTTCGCGCGCGGCGGGCCACGGTTATCGTCAACGTCTGTGGGACGACAATTGATGAGTACGCGGAGGTGTCGCGGATCCTCTCGGACGCGGAAGGCGTGGCCGCGATCGAGCTGAACATCTCCTGCCCCAATATCAAGGAAGGCGGCATTCAGTTCGGCTGCAGCCTCGACGGAACCTTCGCGGTCGTCAGCGCCGTTCGCAAGGTCACGCGACTACCCATCATGCCGAAGCTCACGCCGAACGTCACCGACGTCGCGTCGTTCGCCCGTGCATCCGAGGACGCGGGGGCCGATGCCGTGTCGCTCGTCAATACGTTTCTGGCCATGGTGATCGATGTCGAAACCCGGCGGCCGAGGATTTCGAATGGCGTCGGCGGGTTGAGTGGACCCGCCATCCGGCCGATTGCGGTGCGCATGGTGCACGAGTGTCACGAGGCCGTGAAGATCCCGGTCGTGGGGATGGGCGGCATCATGGACGCCAGGGATGCGCTGGAGTTCGTGATCGCGGGCGCCGCCGCGGTGCAAGTTGGCACGGCCAATTTCGTCGACCCGTTCATCTGGCCGAAACTCATCGACGGCATGCGCGACTACATGCAGCGCCACGGCATCGCGCGCATTGCCGATCTCGTGGGCTCGATGGAGACCGACCCGGTGAAGAGTCCGGACACGTTATGGATCAACTGATTGTCGCGCTCGATGTCGATACGGCCACACAGGCGCGCGCCCTGGCCGACGACCTTCGCGGTGTCGCCGGTGGCTTCAAGGTTGGCAAACAGCTCTTCACCAGCCACGGTCCCTCGATCGTGGAGGAACTGGTGGGACGCGGGGACCGGGTGTTTCTCGACCTCAAGTTTCACGACATCCCCAATACCGTCGCTGGCGCGATCCGGTCGGCCACTCGGCTCGGTGCGTGGATGGTGAACGTGCACGCCTCGGGAGGACGCGAGATGATGCGCGCCGCTCGCGCGGCCGCCGACGAGGAAGGCGCGCGCCTGTCGAAGCCCGCGCCACTCGTGATCGCGGTCACGGTCCTGACGAGCCTGAGCGATGCCTCACTGGCGGAAACCGGCGTCTCGTCTTCCGTCGCGGCGCAGGTCGATCGCCTGGCCACACTCGCGAAGGAGGCGGGGCTCGATGGGGTCGTGGCTTCTCCCCATGAGATCGCACGCGTGCGCGCAACCTGCGGCAAGGCGTTCGTCATCGTCACGCCAGGAATCCGCGGCGCCTCGGACGAGAAAGGCGATCAGCAGCGGACCGCGACGGCCGCGGACGCGCTGGCCGCCGGAGCCAGCTACCTGGTCGTCGGCCGCCCGATCACGGCCGCGCCCAATCCGCGGGAAGCGGCCGAACGCATCGCAGCCGATTGCCGCGGATCGCGCGTCGCGTGATCGCGATCACGCTCTACTCCCGCCCCGGTTGTCACCTGTGCGATGAGATGAAAGCGGTCGTCGCGACCGTCGTCCAGTCGACGCCGGACGTGCCGGTAACGGTCGACGAGATAGACATCTCGAGCGACCCCGCGCTCGAATCGCTCTACAGCCTCGAGATTCCGGTGCTCTTGATCAATGGGAAGAAAGCAGCGAAGTACAACATCACAGAGGGGAAATTGCGCCGCCTGTTGATAGCGAGGGCGGACCGGGGAGTTCGGTAGTCGGGGAATTGCGGAATCCGGCAATCGGGGAATCGCGCTTGCACTCCCTGCCCACCCGGCCTGATCCACCTGCCCCGCCTGCCCGCCCGCCCTGCCCGCCCTACCTGCCCGACCAGCCCTATTTCGCTGACACGATGAAGTGTCCCCGGCGGTTCTGCTGCCAGCACGCCTCGGTCTCCTCGCCGCAGAACGGCTGTTCCTTCCCCTTGCTGATCACCGTGAGCCGCGTGGCCTGAATTCCCAGGCTGACGAGATACTGCTTCACCGCGTCGGCTCGACGCGACCCGAGCGCCAGGTTGTACTCCGAGCTCCCGCGTGAGTCGGCGTGCCCTTCGACGATCACCAGCGTGTTCGTCCACCTCTTCATCCAGTCCGCATTCTTCTGCAGCGGCGCCTTCGCATCCTCGCGGATCGTCGACTCATCGAGGTCGAAGAAGACGTCGTCCAGCGGCTTCTCCAGATTGAGCTGATCGAGCGACTTGCGCGCGAAGATCTGCTCTTCCGTGAGGGGTGCCGCTGCCGGCGCCGGGGTCGGAACCGGCGGCCGCGGCGGCGCGGGCGCTGGGGGCGGAGGTGTCACGGTCGGCCGTGGAGGGGGCGGCGGAGGGGCCGGCTGGACGATGACCGGGGGCGCTGCCGCGGCAACTTTCGGGGGTGCCTTGTGGCAGCCTGCGGCGGTCACGGCCAGCGCGACGCCGAGCGACACGAGAGAGACACAGTCACGAATGCGAATCATGGAATCACTCTCCCAGGAGATGGGGGCAGCTTATAAGCCGCTTGATACGGTGTCAATCACTCAACCCACGGAGACTCCGGGAATTCGCACGGTACAATCCACCGCGTGGACCATCTCCTGCGTGCCACGGCTGAGGCCGAGGCGCGCCATTTCTGGTTCCAGGGCTTCCGGCTCTTTGTTGCGCCGCTGCTGCGCCAGAGCACGGAGGGCGTCTCGAACGTTCGGCTTCTGGATTGCGGGTGCGGCACGGGCGCAAACGCCGCGTGGCTCGGCCGGTTCGGCCGTGCCTACGGATTCGATGTGTCGGCCGTCGGCCTTCGCCTCGCCAGTGAAGCGGGCCGCCGGCGGCTCGTAAGGGCCTCGGTCACGGCGGTCCCCTTTGCGAGCGGCTCGTTCGACGTCGTCACCTCGTTCGACGTGCTCTATTCGCTCAAATCGTCCGATGAGCAGGCGGCAGTCGCCGAGATGCACCGGTTGACCCGTCCGGGTGGCTTCATCATCGTGAACGTCGCCGCGATGGAGTCGCTCGGTGGCGACCACTCCGTGCTCAGCCGGGAAGTCCGCCGGTACAGCCGGGAGAGTCTTCGGCGGCTGCTCACCGGCGCCGGCTTCTCCGTCGTACGCCTCACGTACACCAACGCCGTCCTGTTTCTTCCCATGTTCGTCAACCGCGCGCTCCAGCGCTGGCGCGGACTGTCGGTCGCTGACGAAGCCGCGGTCGGAGAAATTACCATCCCGCCCGCACCGCTCAACGCTCTGCTGACGGCTGCGCTTCGCATGGAGAGTCTGTGGCTGCGGGCGTTCGACAACCCGTTCGGCAGCTCGCTGCTGTGTCTCGCGCGGAAGCCGGCCTCTTAGTTCGGGCGAGTGCTGATCCGGCAATCGAAGACCTTCAGCCCCAGGTGGCGCCTGTCGGCCGTCCCCGATTTCCGGTCTGCCGGGATGTTCACCTGATCGGTTTCGATCGTGATGATCTGATCGAGGCGTTCGCGATCGCCGATGAGTGCTGCGGGCAGTTCGGCGCGGATCGAGAACGTCGCGCCCACGTCCTGCTGTGCCAGAATCCGGTCGCCGGCGCGAATCGTGACGTGGGACGGCCTGGAGAAGTCCTCTGTCACCCCGTCGACGGTCAGCACGAGCGCCTGACCGGTGCCGCGCACGCGGAGGCTGCCGCGCTCGCTCATCCAGCGCCAGAGCCTCCCGGTGGCGCCGTCGTACTCCCGCTCGTGCCAGCCCTCTCCGTACCCGAACACCACGCGCTCCGGCGGTTGCGCATCGAACTGCTCGATCGCCACGTCGCCGTGCGCGGCGATCGTCAAGACACCATAGTCCCCAGGCCCAGACAGCGCGCCGGCCTGGACCGTCAGCATCTGGAGAAAGAATCCTGGCGCAACGGTGGGCTGAGCGATCAATCGACCGTCGATCGCAATGCTCAACGACGCGTCCCCATCTCGTGCGAAATTGCGTCCGCCGACCATCATCGTCACCGGCTCGGATCGCCGGCGCACCCACCCCTCACTCGGCGCGCGTCCCCGGCCGTACCGGCCGGTATCGGCGACACCCGCGGTTTCCGGCGTCAGCGCCCACCCCTCGCCGAGGTACCAGCCTGGCGAATCAAAAACGTACCAATCCATCTCGTTGGGCCGTACACCCCCAAGGAGCACCGGAAACGCGAGCGGCCATCGATACACCCGCGGCTGCTGATGATCGACGAGCGCGAGATCGCTCCGCAGGGGATCCGCGACAAACCAGACCGGCGCGCGTCCGCCTGCGTTCCAGTACTTCACAAACTCCAGCCACTCGTGCTTGGGCGGCGCCGGCAGCCGCTCGGAAAACGCGGGCATGTCCCCTGCCATCCACTCGATGGGCCGCCTCATGTCGAGTGCTTCGCGGCGATGCGTCGCGAGCACGGGAGGCGCGCCAAGAGTCGGACTCGATGCCCGCATATCCGTCAGCAGGCGAAACGCCGGCGCCTCCATGCCCGCGTACGCCTGGAGGCTCGGCACCGCCACGGCCATATTGGCCGCCACGAGCACGACGACCACCGCGAGAGCGGCACGGCGGGGCAGAAGAGCCGCCCCTTGAACGGCCAGATAGGCCAGCGGAACCACAATGGGCAACGAGTACCGTGTCGTGACGGTCTCCTGAAACAGCAGATCGAAGACCAGATATGGTACGAATGCCGCCATCAGGATCCCGAGCGCCGGCCGCGATTCCCGCAGCAGGCGCACGACACCGATCGCCGCCAGCATGAGCGTGACACCGGCCAGGATCGGCGTGCCCCAGGGCGCGACGAACGCGCTGTTGAACGCCAGCAACAGCTGCCGCGGCGTGTGGGTCGTCCATAACATGGCGACGCCGGTGAAGTCTTCCGACCCCTGCGCCGACAGCGTCCGCCAGTAACCAAGAGGTCCTCCGGTGAGCCAGACGAGTGGCACGAACCACACGAGCCCGCCGGCGACGAGCGCCCCGAATGCCACCAGAACACCTTCAACGCGCTTGTGGCGCGGCCGCCTGGCTGCCATGACGACAATGAGCGGAACGGTCAGCCAGATCACCTGCGATCGAATCCCACTCGCCAGTCCGGCCAGGCACGCGGCTACCGCCAGGCCGCCGCCGCCCGTGGCCGAGAGCGCAAGCGCCTGCACGCCGAGCGCGGCCGCCAGGCCCGGCAGATCGCTCAGTGGACGCGCGGCGGTGAACCAGAAGAGCGGCGCCGTCGCCGTCAGCGCCGTTGCGAGCATCGGCCACTGGCCCGCTCGCGGATCGTGGCGGTCCGCATCCAGTCTGCGGAATATCGCCGCAAGCGCGAGGACCGACAGCGTACCCGAGAGAATGCTCAACAGGCTGAGGGCAGAGACCTCGGACGGCACCACCGTCCTGAGGACTTTGGCCGCACCGATCACGAGAGGGTAGCCGGGCGGATGGGGCTGATGCTGCGCCACGTCGAAGTGCCGCACGCCGAGGGCGAAGTTGATCGAGTCGTGATCTTCGAGTGCTGTGGGAACGAAGGGCAGGTGCAGAAGAAGAAAGGCCGCTGCGATGACGCCGGCGACGCTGGAGGGGCGCCCCACCCGCCTACGCGCTCTCGCGCTTCGGCGGGGCAGGCTCCACGCTTTCGCGCTTCGGCGTGGCAGGCCCTTCGCTCGCGCGCGTGAGTGCGGCAGGCCCGACCACGCGCAACACCATGCCTTCATTCAGGCTACCGGTGCGGTATCCCTGCACATCGATCGTGACGTAGCGATAGCCAACGGCCTTCAGCTCGCGCGCGATGGTATCGGCCATAACGGGCTCGAGGGCCCGCGGCAGCTCGGTGCGCGCAAGCTCGATGCGCGCGAGCTCGTCGTGATGCCGGACGCGACACACGCGGAACCCCAGCGCGCGCAGCGCCTGTTCGGCGCGCTCGATCATGCGCAGCTTTTCGTCCGTCACCTCGCTGTGATACGGGATGCGCGAGGACAGGCACGCCGACGCTGGCTCGTCCCAGGTCGGCAGCCCGGCGCGACGCGACAGCTCCCGGATTTCTTCCTTCCGCAGGCCGACTTCATCCAGCGGACTCCGGACGCCGAACTCGCGGGCGGCCTGACGTCCCGGCCGGTAATCACCTCGATCGTCGGCGTTGTTCCCGTCCACGACGGTCGCGTGACGATCCGCGGCGATGCGTGTCAGGTGCGAATACAGCTCGTGCTTGCAGTAGTAGCAGCGGTTGGTCGGATTGGCGCGATACTCCGGCCGCTCGAGCTCGCTCGTCCGGATGATGTCGTGGTGCAGACCGAAGCGTTCCGCGATCTGCACGGCCATCCGGCGGTGGTGTTCGGGATAGCTGGGGCTGTCGGCGGTGACGGCGAACGCCCGGTCGCCAAGCGTATCGTGCGCCACGCAGGCGAGATACGCGCTGTCGACGCCGCCGCTATAGGCGATGACGACCGTGCCGATCGAGGAGAGGGTTTCGCGAAGCGCGATCTCCTTCTCGATCATTCGTCGACGTCCTCATCCTCGTCGTCTTCGTCCTCGACATCCGCATCCTCGTCGTCTTCGTCCTCGTCGTCGTCTTCGTCCTCGTCCTCGTCCTCGTCGTCATCGTCGGCCAGATCGAGCTCGATCGGAGAGAGGCCCGTTATCTCCAGATTCGACCCGCAGTCGGGGCACGTCAGCTCATCGCCTTTGTCGACATCGAACTCATCGACTTCGATTTCGGCGTCGCATTCAGGGCAGGTGGCCATAGTCTCGACACTCTCCAGGGGACGTTCGAGCGGGGTCTAGTCTGGCAATTGAGTCGAACACGTGCCAAAATCCGACCGAGCCGCGATTGTCAATAGGACAGGCGAATTATAGCGACAAGGCGCGCGGGTCTGCAAACACATGACCAGTACTTCGGTGTCCGAAAAGACCGTCGTCATTGCCGACGACACCGCGTTTGTACGCGATCGCTTTCGCACGGCGCTCGAGGGCGCGGGTCACAAGGCGCTGACCGTGACGAGCGCGGAGGAACTGCTCGCGCGCGTCGGCGCCGATCTCGCGGACATCGACTTGATCGTGCTGGATCTCCGGCTGCCGGGCATCCCCGGCGTCGAGCTGGTGCGGGCGATTCGCAAGCTCGACAATGGCCGCGTGGCGATTCTGATCTTCAGCGGCACGATCGCGGGCGCGTCCGAAGTGCGCGAGCTCGCGGCGCTCGGTGTGGCCGGCTACGTGAATGAGTACAGCGCGGTGCAGCACATTCTTCCGTCGCTTGCGCCGCACCTGTTTCCCGACAACTTCAACCGCCGCAGCAGCCCGCGCGTGGTCCTCGGCATTCCCGTCCAGTACCGGTTCGGCAACACCATCGCCGCGGCGCTGACGCTCAATCTCAGCCACGGCGGCATTTCCATCCGCACCACCAGCCCGCTCGACAGCGGATCCACGATCAAAGTCCGCTTCCGGATGCCCGGGTCCAAGCGCGACATCGATGCCGAGGGCCGCGTTGCGTGGAGCGATCGCCGCGTCGGCATGGGGATCCAGTTCGAGACGGTCGATCCGGCCAACCAGACCGTCATCGACAACTTCGTCGACGCGCACTTCTTTTCAAATCGCAAAGTTTAGATCCAGATCCAAAGTACTCTCCAGAGGTTTTCAGTCATGGAGCATTCGGTGGCCGGCATTCTCTGGCGTCTGGCCGGCGTTCTCGCGCTGGTCTTCGCCAACGGGTTCTTCGTGGCGGCCGAGTTCTCGATCGTCACCGTGCGCAAGACCCGCATCGACCAGTTGATCGCCGAGGGCCACGGCGGCGCGCGGGCCGTGCGCCGCGCCGTCACCGACCCGGACAGCTACATCGCGGCGACGCAGCTCGGCATCACCATGGCCAGCATCGGCCTGGGATGGATCGGCGAGCCCGCGCTGGCGTCGCTCGTCCAGCCGCTCGTCGGCTTCCTGCCCATGGCGATTGCCGACGCGACCGCGCACAGCGTGGCCGTCGCGATCGCCTTTGCGCTGGTCACGGCCCTCCACATCACGCTCGGCGAACTGGCGCCCAAGACCATCGCACTCGACCGTGCCGAGAGCACCGCGCTCATCGTCGTCAGACCGACCGAGCTGTTCATGAAGGTCTTCTGGCCGTTCATTCGTCTACTGAACGGCGTGGGACAGGCCATCGTGAAGATGCTGGGGATGACGTCGTCCGGCCAGGCACTCGTGCACTCGGAAGCAGAACTCAAGATGCTCGTCACCGCCAGCCAGGAGGCCGGGGTTATCGAGGAGCAGGAAGAGCAAATGCTCCACCGCGTCTTCGGCTTCGCGGACCTCACCGCGAGTCAGGTGATGGTGCCGCGAACCGAACTCGTGGGAATCGACGCGGACGCCTCGACGGAGAAGATTCTCGAGGTCGTGAGTCAGTCCGGCTACGCGAGGCTCCCCGTCTATCGCAAGAATCTCGACAACGTCATCGGCATTCTGTACGTGACGGATCTCGTCCAGGCCCTGGCAGCGGGCGACCGGCGGATCCAATTGGCGTCGCTGGCGCGGGAGGCGCTCACGGTGCCGGAAACGCTCGGCGCCGACGACCTGCTCAACGCCATTCGCCGCCGCGGCGTGCGCGAGGCGCTGGTGATTGACGAGCACGGCGGCACGGCCGGTTTCGTGACCTTCGACTCGCTGATGGAACGCATCGTCGGCGATCTCGGTGGAACCGCTGGGGGCGGACGGATTTCGGTGCAGCCCGACGGATCGGCCGACATCGAGGGCCTGGCACTCGTCACCGACGTCAACGCGCAGTTCGGCCTCTCAATTGACGAGGAAACCTACACGACGATCGGCGGCTACGTGCTCGGCCGGATCGGGAAGCGCGCGCACGTGGGAGATACGATCGACGTTGCGGGCCGGAAGCTCCGCGTCACCGCGCTCGACGGACTGCGCGTGGCGAAGGTCTGGTTGTCGAAGCCGATCACGCCGGCTTCGCTTTGAGGACGCCGATCTGCACCAGCATCCCGGTGAAGTCGTAGATGCGCTGCTCGGCGGCAATGTGACCGTCCACGAGCGTGTAGAGCCGGACCAGACGCATCCGGAACCGCTTGCCCGTCGGCGGCATCTCCATGAAGCCGCCGAGATCCGTGCCGACAAGCGTCGACAGGATCGCCACGCGGTGGCCGTCGATGATCGGTTCCACGTCGTTCTCAATCGTGACGTCGGGAAACGCGTTGAACCACGCGCGATAGATGTCTTCGATCGCGGCGCGGCCGCGGACCTTTCCCCCCAGTGGGCTGTCGAGCGTGCCCTCCGGCGCGTGATTCGCCCCGAGAGCCGCCACATCCCGCCGCGTGTAGGCGTCCTGATGACGTGCGAGGAGCGCGACCACTTCATCGCGGGTCATCGGCCTCCCTCCATCGATTAGTCCGCGCGCAGCAGCCTGAGGGCATTGGCGACCACGATGATCGACGCACCGGTGTCGGCAAGCACCGCCATCCAGAGTGTCGCGACGCCGGCCACGGCGGCGACGACGAATGCGGCTTTCAAGACGATGGAAATCGCCAGGTTCGCCCTGATGTTCCACAGCGTCGCACGGCTGAGGCGCAGGGCGTAGGGAATCTTCAGCAGATCGTCCGCCATCAATGCGACATCGGCCGTCTCGATCGCCACGTCGCTGCCCGCCGCGCCCATGACGATACCGAGATCGGCGGAGGCGAGCGCGGGGGCGTCGTTGATACCGTCGCCGACCATGGCTACCCGTCCGAACCGGCGGCGCAGGTCGTCGAGCGCGGCAACCTTGTCGTCCGGCATGAGTTCCGCGCGGACGTCGTCGATCCCCAGTTCGCCGGCAATCGCCTTGGCCGTCGCGCTGCTGTCGCCGGTGAGCATGACGACCGACGCGATCCCATGCTGGTGCAGCAGATCGATCGTATCGCGCGCGGTCACGCGGATCCGGTCGGCCACGGCGATGATGCCGACCGCCCGGCCTCCGCTCGCGACAAGCACCGGCGTACAGCCGCGCGCGCTGATTTCGTCGAGCTGGCGGTGCACGGCATCCGAACACAACCGGCGTTCTTCGAACAGTTGATGATTGCCCAGGATCACCTTCGTATCGCCGACTGACCCTTCGGCGCCTCGCCCCGTCAGCGACGACACGCCGGCTGCCGCGCGCACTTCGACGCCCGTGCGCAGGGCGTACTCGACAATCGCCTCGGCAATCGGATGCTCCGACCGCTGCTCGACCGACGCGGCCAGGGCGAGAACCTGGCTCGGCGTGATGGCGTCCTGCACGCCCTCCGGACTCTGCTCCCCCGCGAGGGCGATGACCTCCACCACTTCGGGCGTGCCGTTCGTGAGGGTGCCGGTCTTGTCGAACGCGACGCACCGCACCTGGCTCGCGCGCTCGAGATGAATCCCTCCCTTGATGAGCACGCCCTTCCGCGCCGCGCCCGCAAGTGCGGCGACGACGGACACCGGGGTGGAGATGACGAGGGCGCAGGGGCACGACACCACGAGCAGGACGAGCGACCGGTAGAGCCACGCGTGCCAGTCGCCGCCGAACGCGAAGGGCGCCGCGATCGCGACGAGCACCGCAAGCCCGATCACCGCCGGTGTGTAGACCTGTCCGAAGCGTTCGATGAGCGTCTGCACAGGCGCCCGCTGCGCCTGGGCTCGCTCCACCAGGTGGATGATGCGCGCCAGCGTGCTGTCGCGCTGCAGGCGCGTGACGCGAACGTCCAGGGCACCTCGGCCGTTGATGCTGCCGGCGAACACTTCATCGCCCGGCTTCTTGTCGACGGGGATCGACTCCCCCGTCACGGTGGCCTGATTCACGGCGCTGACACCGGCGACCACCTCACCATCGAGCGACAGCCGTTCACCCGGCTTCACCAGGATGATGGCGCCCGGCTTGACGAGATCGACCGCCAGCATCCGATCGCCCGACGCGTCGCGGACGAGCACGTCCGGCGGCGTCAGCGCGATGAGCGCGCGCACGGCCGTTCGCGCGCGCTCCATCGTGCGCACTTCGAGCGTCTGCGCCACGGCGAACAGGAATACGACGGCGGCCCCCTCGGACCACTGGCCGAGCACCACCGCCCCGGTGGCGGCCACGAGCATCAGCACGTTGATGTCGAGCGATCGCAGGCGCAGCGATCGCCACGCTTTGGGTGCGGTGAGCGGGAGTCCCGTCCCCAGCGCGACCGCGAACAAGGCGATCGGCAGAAACGTTGGACCGCCGAGCACCTGGGCCGCGAGGCCCGCCGCGAGCGCCGCGCCCGACGTACCGAGCAGGGCCTGGTGCGTCTTCCCCTCTGGGTCGCCGACGCTGAGCGGCTCCTCGTGCTCGAGCCACGCCCGCATGCCCGCGTCGGCCACGGCGGCAGAAATGGCCGAGGCGGTCAGCTTCGCCGCGTCGTACTTGACGTGCAGCAGCCCGCCCATCAAGTCCGCCGAAAAGTCTTCGAGCCCCGGCAGATGCTTGAACCGCCGCTGAATCAGCGCGACTTCCTCGCGGCAGTCCATCCCTTCAACTTTGAAGGTGGATTCAGCGTGCAGTTCGCAGACGGTGCAGACGGAGGCGGCCACTATTTGAGTGTAACGCCGAATCGGAGGTTGGAGGTTGGAACCTCAAGTTGCGAGCGAAGCGAGCGCCGCGAACACCTTGTCGTAGTCCGGCTCGTTCCGGGCGTCCGCGAGCACTTCGCGGTGGCAGACCACGCCCTCCTTATCCACGACAAAGACCGCGCGCTTCGCGATCCCTTTGAGGCCAACCATGTCCTCGTTGAAGACGCCGTAGTCCCGGATCGTCTGCTTGTTGAAGTCGCTCAGCAGCGGGAACGTCAGCTTCTCGTGGTCGTGAAACGCCTTCAGCGTGAAGAACGTGTCCACGCTGATGCCAAAGACGCGCGCGTTGGCGCCGTTGAACCTGGCAAGGCTGTCGCGGAACGTGCACATCTCCTTCGCGCACACCGAGCTGAACGCGGCGGGAAAGAACGCCAGCACGACGGGCGCGCCACGCTCGGCGCTGAGCGTCACCGGCTGGCGGTCGTGGTTGGTCAGGGTGAAGTCCGGAGCGGTCGATCCAATGTCTGCAGGCATGAAGGGAAGCGCCTCCTTTTGTGCGCTCAGTCTACCGCAGCCCGCGGATCCACGGAACGGCCGCCGACGAGCGATGCAGATGGCTACTGCAACTTGCCGCCCGCGGTCCTGATCTGCGTCGTCAGATTTCGGATGACGTCGACGAGCACGTTTTCCTTGTCGGCCGCTTCCTGCCAGTTACCGGCCTCGATGGCTTCCCGCACGCCGGGAAGCGTCTTTGCCGCGTAGCCGGTGTAGAAGCCGGGCGCGTAGAACGCGTGCTCGAACCAGGGCCGGCGCGGCAGCCCGGTCTCGGCCAGCATCTTTCGCTCGCTTTGCATCAGGACAAGATTCAGCGCAGCGCGCTCGGCGTTCGTCTTCTTGAACAGACTGCCGTCCTGCGACGCCTTCGCAAATGCGTCGTCGTACTCCGTGGCAGCTTGATGGAGCGTCTGCAGGGCGTTGTCGAGCGGCGCGAAATCAAACGCTGGGGCTTTTGGCGCGTTCTTCGCCAGCTGCTCCACGTCGCGCGCATAGAACTCGAGCGTCTGCGAGAGGTTGGTGAACCGCAACGGCAAGAGATCAGCGTCGGCCAGACGCATGACGGTGGTCGTAAAGGTCTGCGCGAACGTCCGGCCGTACGTGAAGTCGCCGTCCGAAAACTTCGTGTACCAGGTCGGATCGTCGTAGATGGAATGATAGACGCCGCCCTGGCCACCCTCACCGCCGTAGCTCAACGCCAGCGTGGCGATGCCCAGGTGGTGAATGAACGGCGTGTAGTCGGATCCCGATCCGAGGGCGCCCAACCGGAAGTCGTCGCCGTCCTTGAGTGCACCGCGGCCACCGCCTCGCCCGCCGCCGCCATCCGACGACCCCTGCGCACGTTGTTCGAGCCGCTGATAGACCGACGTGTTCGTCACCGGATCAATGATGTCTTTGGCCACGTCATTGACGAAGCGCTCGAGCGAATGGCTCCCCGATAGAGAGAGGAACCCTTTGCTCGTCCCGTCGGAGGCGAGATACGCGACGGCCTTCACGGCGAGCTCGGTGGCGTGCGTTTCGGCCCATTCCGTCGAACCGAGCCACCCTTGTTCTTCACCATCCCAGAAGGCGTAGACGATGGTGCGTTTGGGCCGCCAGCCTTGCTTCAGCAGCTCGCCGAGCGCGCGCGCTTCCTCGAGCTCGGCCGCCGCGCCCGACACAGGGTCGGCGGCGCCATTCACCCACGCATCGTAGTGGTTCGCGCGGATGATCCATTCGTCGGGGAACGTGCTGCCGGGAATCTTCACGACGACGTCGTAGGCCGGCACGACTTGATAGTTCGACTTCACGACGAGATGAACTCGCGCGGGTCCCGGGCCCACGTGATACGTGATCGGCAGCGCACCGCGCCACGGGGCCGGCGCCACAGGGCCCGCGAGCGCCGCGAGCAGCGGCTGCGCATCGCCGTACGACAGCGGCAGCGCGGGAATCTTCTGTAGCGTCTGCACCTGATTCCGTGGCAGACGCCGCGCGCCTGGCGTGGATCCCCAGCCGGGTGTCTCGGGATCGCCGCCGTAGTACTGCATGATCATGGCGCTGCCGCGCTGCACGCCCTGCTCCGGACGAAAGGCGCCCTTCGGATAGACGTCACCCTGGAAATACCCGTCGTCGCGCGGGTCCGAGTAGATGAGCGCGCCGACCGCGCCGTGATCGTTGGCCAGTTGCACCTTGATGCCGCGCCACCCGCCACCGTAGCGCGCGATTACGATCGCACCCTTCACGCTGATGCCCATGCGGTCCAGCTGCTGATAGTCTTCGAGCTCGCCGTTGTTCACGTACACGAGCGGTGCGGTGACGTCGCCGTCCGCGACATAGGCCAGATAGGTCGGCAGTTGCCCGGCCTGTCCCGACGTTGGATCCTCGGGGATGGCCGGCTCTTTCAGCCGCGCGACGTACGACGACGGTGCCACGAGTTCGACGACGCGCTCCTGCGGAGTCGAGAACAGTACGTCGAACTGCTCGATTTGCGCGTCGAGCCCGTACGACCGCAAACGGCTTTGCAGCCAGAGCGCGTTCTGGTGCTGGCGCGGCGAACCCAGGTGGTGGGGCTCCGATGCCAACTCCATCATGTTCGCCTTGATGTTCTCGGGAGTCGGAATCGCGCGGACCTTCTGCTCCCAGTCGAGCTCGACATCGGCGCTCGCCGGCGCATATCCCATGACGGAGCGTCCCTGCGCGCGGGGCAGCATGCCGCCAACGACGATCGCGAGCCCCACGAGCGACGATACGAGGCGAACGGGAGTGCCGTGCACGTGGATCCTCCTTGGAAACAGTCTCGGTCGCGGGCAGTATACGTATATCCTTCCTGACGTGTCTCCCAGATTGAACTGGCTCTGGCCGGTTCTGGTCGTTGCGCTCTTCTGCCTGCCGCTCTTCGCCCGTCTGGACGGCCTCGATCTTCGGGGCGACGAAGCGGCCCATTCCTTCTCGGTTGACCGAATCCTCGAGACCGGCGACTGGCTGATCCCCAAGGGCAGTCCGGGCGAAGACGAGCCCTTCCTCGAAAAGCCCCCGCTGAAATTCTGGATCATCGCGGCGGGCATCCGGTCGGGGCTGTTGCCACACACCGACGTCGGACTGAGGTTCTGGGACGCATTGTTCGGCAGCGTCGCCTTCTTCTACGTCTTTCTCATCGGACGTCGACTCGCGGGCCCGGTGTGCGGCGCGACGGCGGTCCTCATTCTTTTCATCCATGAGCCGCTCTTATTCGATCACGGACTCCGCGGCAACAACATGGAAGCGGCGCTGGTCCTGTGCTATTGCGGCAGCTTCTATCACTATCTCGCCTGGACCGCCGACTCGACCCCGCGGCGCCGGTGGCATGCGATCGCGCTCGCCTTGTGCTTCACCCTCGGATTCATGGTGAAGTTCGTCGCCGCGCTGTTTGTCCCCGCGGTTCTCGCGGTAGCGAGTCTCGCCGTTCCCTCCTATCGCGCGCGCGTGGCCCGCGACTGGCGCCTCTGGAGCGCCGTGAGCCTGCTCGCGCTGGCCCTTATCGCGCCGTGGTTTGCGTACGCGGACCATATGTTTGGTGCCAGGTTCTGGCACGTGATCTTCGGCGCGCACGTCTACACACGCCTGACGGCCGGGCTCGACCCCGCCCACGTGCAGTCGGGGGGGTACTACTTCTCTCAATTGACTGGCAGCTTGAAGCACTCCGGCGCGCGGCTGCTCGCGGTGGCCGGCGGAATTCTGCTCCTGATCGAGACGATTCGGCGCCGATGGGCCGAGGGCTTCGTGATCCTGTTGTGGTTCGCGCTGCCATTCGGAGCGATCTCGCTCCTGACCTCTAAGCTGTACTACTACGCCGACCCTTTTCTTCCGCCGGTTGCCCTGGCGGGAGGGTACTTCATGACGATCTGCTGGCTGTATTTCCCGCCGCGCATCCCACGTGTCGTGGATGACACGATTCAACGGGCGACAACGTGGGCACCCCGCGTGATGGCGGCCCGACACTGGCTCGGCGCGCGGCTGCTTCTGCTCGGTATCGCAACAGCGGCCGGCGCGATCATGGCGTGGACCTTGACGTTCGGCTCGGCCCGTATCAGCATCGCCGGCACGGTCTGGCTGAGGAATTCGAACTTTCTTCGACCGTGGCTCGTTGTCCTTGCGTGCGGCGCACTTGCCTCGAGGTCCAGACAGGTCGGCCGTTTGCTGACGGTTCCACTGTTGATGACGTTACTGATGCCGCCCTTGCAGGGGTACCGCGAAACCCTGACACGCATCGCGGTCGAGAATCACCCGATGCGATCCGCGCGCGACTGCATCCAGCGCATTCGATCTGACGCCGGCAGCGGCCCGTCCGTCTGGCGCGGTCTGTACATCGCGGGGCCCGACAGCGCGTTCGGTCACGAACTCTACTACTTCCGGGGTCTGCGTCCGTGGGAACGCGCGCAGACGCCCACGGACGAAACACTCCGCAAGTACCTCTACGACCCGTTGGAGCAGCGGCCGGTTCTGGTGGACGGCCCGCTCTATACGTCGTTCACGAAGCGCCTGGCCTCATCCGTCGTTCCCTCCGCGCGTGACTCGCGAGTCGATCCCGGCACGGTGAAGATCGACGACGTCCGCCTGCTGTTGCCGGGGGTATATGCCGTCTGCGGAGACACCCGCGCGAGCTCGACGCCGCGCTGACGCTCGCGACGATCGTGGACCCTGCCGGCCGTTGAAGTTTGGAGGTATAGTCGACGCTTGGTCGCTCCTGACGGCGTTCGCCGGCTGACATGGCTCTGGCCGGTTCTGGTCGTTGCGCTCTTCTGCCTGCCGCTCTTCATCGGTCTCGACCACGTCGATCTTCGGGGCGACGAAGCCGCCCACTCGTTCACGTCCGAGCGCATTCTCGAAACCGGTGACTGGCTCATTCCGAGAACGAGTCCGGACGACACGCCCTTCCTCGAAAAACCACCGCTGAAGTTCTGGATCGTCGCGGCCGGCATTCGGCTGGGGCTGCCGCGCAACGAGTTCGGCCTGCGGTTCTGGGACGCGTTGTTTGGCGGCATCGCGTTCTTCTATGTCTTCCTCATCGGCCGCCGGCTCGCCGGCCCGGTGTGCGGCGCAGCGGCGGTCCTTGTCCTCTTCGTCCACGGACCACTGCTCGTCGAGCATGGACTGCGCGACAACGACATGGAGGCGGCACTGCTGCTGTGCTATTGCGGGGGCGTCTACCATTACCTCGCCTGGGCGTCATCGGAGCCGGCTTCGAAGGACCGGTGGCACGCAATCGCCGTCGGGTTGTACTTCGCCCTCGGGTTCATGGTGAAATTCGTCGCCGCGTTGTTTCTCCCGTTCGTGCTCGGCGTCGCGACCCTCACGATCCCCTCCTATCGTCGTCGTCTCCTTCGCGACTGGCGCCTGTGGGGCGCGGCAAAACTCCTGGCGCTGGTGCTCATTGCGCCCTGGTTCGCCTATGGGGCCTACAGGTTTGGTGCTGGCTTCTGGGGCACCATCTTCGGCATCCACGTGTATGAGCGCCTGATCGGGGCGACGGGGCTCGACCCCACTCACGTGCATCCCTGGAACTTCTACTTCACTCAGCTGTACGACAACCTCGGCCGCTACGACACGTGGCCGCTCGCGCTTGCCGGTGGAATCCTGCTGGTTGTGGAAACGATTCGCCGCCGGTGGCGCGAAGGCGTCGTGCTGCTGCTGTGGTTCGCGCTGCCGCTCGGCGTGATCTCAATTGGCACGTCCAAGCTGTACCACTACGTCTATCCGTTTCTGCCGCCGCTGGCGCTGGCGGGAGGGTACCTGCTGGCCTTCTTGTGGCTGCACCTGCATCCGCTCGTTCGACGCCTGGTGGCCGGCATCGACGAGCGCGCGACGACCTGGGTGCCGCGCGTGATGGCGGCGGCACGGAGGCCCGTCCCGCGGCGGCTTCTTCTCACGATCGCCGCAGCGGCGGTCGCCATCGTCGCATGGACCATGGTCCGTGGTCCGATCCACGTCAGGCTGTCCAACGGGGTGGTGCTGAAGAGCAGCGGCTTCTTCCGGCCGTGGATCGTCGCGGTCGTCTGTGGCATTCTCGCGGGAAAATCCAGGCAGGTCGGCCGCTTCCTGGGCGCATCGCTCCTCGTGCTCTTCCTGTCGCCCGTCGCGGAGTACCGTGTGATGATCGAGCGTCTGGCCGTGGAGAAGCATCCGCTGCGAACGGCGCGCAACTGCCTCGAGCGTGTTCGTTCGGAAAGCGCCGGCGCAACGCCCGGACGGGCCGTGTACGTCGCGGGGCCAGCCAGCGCGTTCGGTCACGGTCACTTCTACTACTTTCGGACCCTGAGTGCGTGGGTCCCGCCGGCGGACTGGGTGAGCACGCCAACACCCGCGGACGACACACTCTCCACGTACCTCTACGATCCGTCCGGGCAGCGGCCGGTGCTGTTGGAAGACGTGCTCTACACGTCGTTCAAGAATCGGTTGGCCTCGGACGCCATCCCGTCCGCCCGCGAGTCAAGACCCGAGCCCGGCATGGTGAGACTCGACGACGCCCTCCTGCTCCTGCCGGGGCCGTACGCCGCGTGTGGAGCACGAGCACCCTCACGCAATCGCTGACTTTAGATCCCAGACTCCCGATCAGCGGGACGTGCGATTCACTGCGGCGGAGTGGCCTCGATCCGCTTCAGCGCTGAGTCGCCTCGTTTCGCAAACGGCCCGATCCACTACACTGCATCGAGTTGCGCACGGACTGGCTGGTCTATGAAGGAGTGAGGTGTGTCATGAGGCAGCCCTTGGCCGTCGTCTTGTTCGCTGCAGTGTTCGGCCTTGCATTCGCGCGGGCTCAGTCGCCGGGGCCTGGTGGATCGGTCGAACGGCTCGACCCAGCCTTGGACGACATCCTGGCAACCGACGCCAAGCTCGAGGTGATCCGGCAGGACTACTTCGGCGCGGCCGAAGGCCCGACGTGGTTCAGGGATGGCGCGGCCGGCTACCTGCTCTTCAGCGATATGGCGGCGAACAGAATCTACAAGTGGGATCCCGCGGTCAGGCAACTGTCGACGTTTCTCGAGAAGTCCGGTTTCAGCGGCACGGATATCACCGAGGTGCGGGCGCTCGACAACGGCCGGCTGATGGTCGCGTTACTGGGGTCGAACGGCCTCGCCCAGGACCATGAAGGCCGCCTGGTATTCTGTACCCACGGGAACCGTTCGATCATGCGGCTGGAGAAGGACGGGACACGCACGACGCTCGCCGATCGCTACGAGAGCAAACGGTTCAACGGCCCGAACGACCTGGTGGTGAAGTCGGATGGCTCGATCTATTTCACCGACCTGGGGGCCGGCCTGAGGGGCGGCGCGGCCAGGAGCCCCGACAAGGAACTCGATTTCCAGGGCACCTTCCGTTGGAAACCCGACGGCACAGTACAGTTGATTGCGAAGAACGGCGCCAACGGTATTGCATTCTCGCCGGACGAACGGTATCTATTCGTGACCGGCGGCGGCGGCATCATGCGTTACGAGCTGCGGCCCGACGGCACGCCGGGTGAGGGTCGCCTACATGTCGACATGCGAGGACAACCGCTCCGCGGCGGCGCCGACGGCATCCGCGTGGACCGTCGAGGCTACATGTTCAGTTCGGGCCCGGGCGGCGCATGGATCTCCGACGCCAGCGGCAAGCACATCGGCACCATCTACACCCCGGACAGGAACGCCACCGAAACGACCACGAGCGTGGCCTTCGGCGACATCGACGGCAAGGGCCTCTATGTCACCGGCGTTCGAAGTCTCTACCACATCCGGATGAAGTCGTCAGCGCAGTAACGACGAGCATGGAGGCAAGATCATGAGACGGACTGTCACGGGACTCGTGCGATTGGGCATCGCCGTCGCGGCGCTCAGCGTGACTCATGCCGTCTCTCGCGCGGATCAAACGTCGAAGCTTGGTGGCGCTCCACGGGTTCCGCAGTTCCAGTTCGATCCGAGCTGGCCGAAGCAGCCGTTCCCGAACTACGAGATCATCGGCAATGTCATCGGCTTGGCTATCGACGCCAAAGAGCACGTCTGGGTGCTCCATCGGCCCCAGATGGTGACCGAGCAGGAGCAAGGTGCCGCGTTCGGCCGGCCGGAGGCGCTCTGCTGCCGGCCGGCCAAGCCGGTCCTCGACATCGATCCGGCGGGCAACGTCGTTCAGGAGTGGGGCGGTCCGGGGGCCGGGTACACCTGGGTCAGCCAGGAACATGGCATCTTCGTCGATCATAAGGACAACGTCTGGATCGGGAGTCCCCAGGACTCGCACCTTCTGAAGTTCACACGCAACGGCATGTTCCTCATGCAGATTGGCGAGCCCGGCCACAAGGAGCCGACGAGCCGCGACCCGAAGATTCTGGGCGGACCTGCGCCGTTTGTCGACGCGACGACCAACGAGCTTTTCGTGGCGGACGGATACCGAAACCGCCGCGTCATCGTCTTCGACGCCGACACGGGGGCCTTCAAGCGCATGTGGGGCGCATACGGGAAGCCGCCGGACGACTCCATTCCGTGGAAGTTCAACCCGGCTGGCACGGACGTCTCGCCATCGCCGCAGTTCCAGACGGTCACGGGTGTCGTGGTCAGCAGGGACAACCTCGTGTACGTGTCGGATCGCAGCAACAATCGCATCCAAGTCTTCCGGAAGGACGGCACCTTCGTGCGAGAGGGTTTCGTTCTGCCGAAAACGCCAAGAGGGACAATCGATACGCTGGCGTTTTCGCCGGATCCCGAGCAGCGCTTCCTCTACGATGCCGACCCGCGCAACATGCGCATCTGGATTCTTCGACGCGCCGACCTTCACGTGCTGGGCTGGTTCGGCCACGGGGGACATCAGGCCGGCGGCTTCGTCTCGCCCGCCTACATCGTCGTTGACGCCAAGGGCAACCTGTACGTCGGCGAAGGCCAGGACGGCAAGCGCGTGCAGCGCTTTCTCTACAAAGGCATGGGCCCCGCGGCGAACGCGTTGAACTGAACGGCATTCGATCGCCCGGCTCGATCCTGGCGTCAGAGACAGGGAGAAGGGAAGGGACGCGCAGGCGGCCGTCAGTGCGGGAGTGCGGGAGGGGCAACCTCTCGCGCGGCGTTCGTCGCGAGCAGACCGGTGGCCAGCGTGACCAGGTCCTCGAGCCAGAGCGGTTTGAAGCGGAGCGTGACGCCAAGCGCGGTGAGTTCGCTCGAGACCGCCGGCGTCAGCGAATAGTCCCCCGTCACGATCGCGACGGGCGTCATCGGGCCGCGCAGGCGTTGCTCCTGGGCGCGAAGCCGCTGGATGAACGTCAACCCGTCCATCGCCGGCATATGAAGGTCGACAATGATCGCGTCGGCGGCGCGCTCTGAGGCTTCATTGAGCGCCATGCTCGCGTTCTGCACCGCGCAGACCTCATGACCTTCGAGGCGCAGCATCTGCGCGAACGTCATCCGCGTCAGCTCATCATCGTCGATGATGAGCACTCTGGCCGGCCGGCCCGTCATGACCATGGTTCCCACCGCACGTCAGGACACCGTGCCATGGAGCACCCGGCGGGGACGATTTTCGGCAATTCCCCCGTAGAGAAGCAACGATACTGCCTGCAGCAAGCCGTGCGCGGTCACCGGCTTGTCGAGGAACGCCTCGTCTTCCCACAAGGCGCCTTTGTCGTCGAAGAGCTGGTCGCTGAATCCGGTCAGGTACAGGACCTTCACGTCGGGTTGTCGCTGGCGAACCCGTCGCGCCAGTTCGTCTCCAGTCATTCCCGGCATGCGGAGATCGGTCAGCAGCAGATCAAACGGACCCGCCGATTCAATCGCGGTGATGGCTTCCGACCCGCTGGCCGCGGTGTGTGTCTGATGCCCGGCGATCTGGAGCGTGCGCTCGACGAACTCGCGGATGGCGGGTTCATCGTCGACGATCAGCACGCGGGCGGATGCGGGATTCGATGGTTGAGTCACTCAGCAGGTCCTCCGGCTCCCACGCCGACTAGTTCGGCGGTGGAGCATTGGGTGATATCCGATGCGATAGGTAGTTGCAGTGTGAAGCAGGCGCCGTGGTCGGCTGTCGTGAGCGTCAGGCTTCCGCCGTGAGCCTCGGCGAGTCCCATGCCAATCGACAGACCGAGACCCGTGCCCTGGCCGACGTCCTTCGTCGTGAAGAACGGTTCGAAGATGCGACCGGCGAGGTCCGCCGGCACGCCGGGTCCGTTGTCGGAGATTTCCGTGAACACGGCGTTCCCCGATCTGCCGGTACGGACGCGGATGACCCCGGGCTTCCCCGTATCGCGGATGGCGTGCTCGGCGTTCGACATCAGATTCAGGACGATTTGTCGAATCTCTTCCCGGCTGCCGAGGACGAGCGGCACGTCTGCGGCGTACTCTTCTCGCAAGGTGATCCTGGAGGCCTGGAGGTCGAACGTCCTCACGGCGATTGTCGAACGCACAACCTCACTCAGATCGACCATCGAGCGTTCCAGAACGGAGCGGCGGACGAACGCGAGCAGGTTCCGGACGATCCTGGCAGCACGGTCCGCCTCCACCTGCACCCGTTCGAGGTCGTGCCTGACCTCCGGACGGTCTTCGTTTCGCAGCAGGAGCTCGGTGAACCCCATCACGGACTGCAGCGGATTGTTCAGCTCGTGAGCGACACCGGCGACCAGTTCGCCCACCGCCGACAGCCGCTCGGTGCGAATCAACTGTTCCTTGAGGCGTCGCTCCTCCGAGATGTCCCGCTCCACTGAAACCAGATACGTTGGGCGTCCGTGACGATCCATCAGGGCGGCGACGGCCGCTGACACGGGAAATGTCGTGCCGTCCCGACGCGAGCGAGTCAGCGTCCCGCGCCACGTCGCGCCGCGCGTGACCACCGCCTGGATGTCCTCCGCGGACATGATCTGCCGCGCCGGCGGGTCTCCCGCGCGCATGGCCATGAGGTCTTCGCGAGGTACGCCGATGGCCTGGCAGAACGCCAGATTCGCATGCCGGACGTGCCCGTCAGGGGTCAGGATGAGGATGAGATCCTGCGCCTGTTCGATCACCTGTGTCAGCAGACGCATCGTGCCGTCGGCCTGGTGCAGTTCCGACCGTTCGGCCGCGATCCTGGCGACGAGCAGCGGTAATACCGAGACGAACGTGACCGCCGTCGACAGGTCGCGGAATCCCGTGACGTCGAACGGCGCAATGCGCCTCAGACCGAAGTCGACGAGGGGGACCATCGCCACAGCGGCGAAAATCACCCACGGCCTGGGGCGCGTGAGTTCCGGCGTATCCGGCGAAGACGGTTCGCCCTCCTCGTTGGCCGGCGCAACGCTGGCCGCCCAGGGATAGAAGGCGAACGGCAGAATCCAGGTGAAGTTGTACACGAACGCCGTGCGATAGAGTCCATGCCCCGCTTCAAAGTTGCTGAGCGTGAGCATCGCAAAACTGACGAGCGCCCCGATCGCCAGGCGCCGGTACGTGCCGCGCCAGGGTGTCCTGCGCGCCACGAACGTGGCGGCGATCATGCCAAGCGCCACGAGACCCTGCTGGAGCTCAAACACGATCAGCAGGGGATTCGACGTCGCCGAGGCCGGTGCGGTCACAAAGAAGGAGTAGAGAAACCCCGTCACCACGGCCAGCCCCGCGATGTCGACCGCCGTTGTCGCCGTGAGCGGTTCTCTCGCACCGCGATGCGGCTGAGCGAGGAGCGCGAACAACGGCGCGATACCGCCGAAGAGGGCGAACACCGCGGGCCAGGCGAGC
Organism: Vicinamibacteria bacterium; assembly: GCA_041476545.1. GTDB lineage: Bacteria > Acidobacteriota > Vicinamibacteria > Vicinamibacterales > CAVVIG01 > JBGOTP01. Next base: position 26,514 of record JBGOTP010000003.1, read on the forward strand.
CACGTCTCCCGCCCGGATACCAGTTCATCCGCCGCCCACCCCGTCAGTCCGATGGCCGACATCATCAGGCCCATGCCGATCGTGGACCAGAACAACCACTGACAGCCGCTCCATCGGTGCCGGCGCAGGACGATGACGACGACACCCGTCAGCGGAGGCACGAACAGGGCGACGGCGCGAAACCAGCCCAGTGTCGACGGCAGACCAGCCAGCAACATCCCCGCAATGGCGTAGCCGGCTGAATAGAGGACGCCGATCGCGAGCCAACCCATACCCTCCCTTTTCGGCACGAGCGGCTCTTCCCGGCACGAGCAGCCCTTCCGGACACGAGCCGCGACGCCCTCTGTGCGGGAATCCGACAGTTCGTGGCTCCCGCGATCTCAGAATTGCGAGGTCCGTGTTCAGAATCGACCCACGCGGTTGTCCGGTGCCGGGGAAGGGGCGTGCAGTCGAGCGCAGATCTCGCGGGTACGCGGGTTGCGGGAGGCGCCTCCGGCATGCTGCACTTCTTTTGCGCCGGTCCCGACCTCGTGCGATGGGAGCTGACGCTCGTCGACCAGGGCGGACCCTATCGACTGGCGCTCAATCACGCCAACGGCGTGATTGTCGAGTACTTCCAGACCAGTTCACTGGCGCTTGTGCGTATCCACGAACTCGAGGAGCTGCTCGTTCGCGCTCGGGGCTTCATGGAACCCGCACCGGATCCTGAACCCGCGCTGGCCAACTGCTGACTCGACATCAATGCAGTCGACCATTCTCATCATCGATGACAATGTCGTCCTGGCGCGCGCATTCGCGCGCGTGCTGACGCACGCAGGCTACCGCGTACACACCTGGCATTCGGCGGAAGACGGCCTTCGCCAGGCCAAGGTGCAGCCACCCGACGCCATCATCCTCGACCTGCAGATGCCGTTTGTGAACGGTGTGGGATTTCTCTACCGGCTGCGCGCCGACGCGACCCTTCGCGACACGCCGGTGATGGTCGTCACGGGAGTGTCGCTCACCGAGCAGCGGGCCCTTGAGCTCCGCGAACTTGGCGCCGTGGTGCGGTCGAAACCGCTTGGCATTGACGCGCTTCTGTCGGAAACCCAGGCGGTGCTGGCGGGGTCGCGTGTCACGCCACTCCCGGCGGAAACTGGATCTCGCATCAGCGGCGCCCAACCGCGCATCGGCCCGGCCTAGCAGCCTGCCAGACGCTCTCGGCGACTACCTGTTCAATGCGCGCGCGGCCACGAAGGCTTCGATGGCCGCCTGGTCGGGTTTCGTGAACTGCACACCCGCCCGATAGCCGAGCGACCGGCCCGCCGCGCGCGGTTCGAACCGCGCCCACATGACCTTGCCCGTGCACGCGATCGGCGCCTCCGCCCCTGGCAACAGCACCTTCACAACCTGGTTTGGCTTCACCGCGGATGACGACACGAGCTGGCATCCGCAGGCCGAGAGATCAACCAGAGTACCGACGTCCCCGTTGATCTGCACCTCAATCGGTTCATGAAACACATGCCGAACCGCGAGTCGAACAGGTCCCCATCCGTCCGCACTCGACGCCTGCGGAGAGAGAGTCGCGGACGGGGCCGCGGCTAGGCCTGGGGACGGCGCTGGTTCGGTCTGCGGTGACGACGCGTCGCTTCCGATGGTTCCGACGACGCCGGCGTGCGAGTCCGCCATCGAGCCTGGAGCGGCCGGCGTCGACGCCACCGGGCGCGGTTGCTCGGAGGATTTCAAGAGCTGTCGCGCGGCCTGCAGGTCGGAGGCGAGGGAGTCGCGTTCCCGTGCAAGAGACTCGAGTTGCGCGTCAAGGCCCTGGCGCGCGTGATCTGCATCCATGCGCGCTTCTTCCGCGTCCTTGCGCGTGTGTTCCGCGCGCAGCCGTTCCGCGTCGAGCATTTCGAGACGAGATCCTGCCGCGACGAGGTCACGGCGCACCGCGTCAGCCTCGGCGCGGGCCGCGGCCAGTTCCTGTTGCAGCTCGCTCTGGCTCGCGGAGATCCGCGCCTGGTTGCTGGCCGCGTTCGTCAGCTCCTGCTCCGCGTGCGCAATCGCTCGCCGGAGGTCGGCGCTGACCCCACGTTCCGCGTCGAGCAGCGATTGTGTTTTCACGTTGTCGCGCTGGAGCGCCGCCGCCGTCTCGCGTTCCCGGACGAGGTTTGCTGTGAGGGCTTCCTGGGCCGTCCAGGCCTGCGCTTTTTCGCGCTCGAGCGTGGCCGACAGTGTCTGGGCGCGTTCGACAGCCAGACGCAGGTCGGCGCCGGCGGCGCGTTCGGCTTGCAGCTGCTGCTCGGTGGCGGCCGCGGCGCGTTCCATCGCCGCGCGCAGGTCGGCACTGACCGTGCGCTCGGCCTGCAACTGCCGCTCCGCGTCCAGGACCGCGCCGGCCGCGTCCGCTCGCTCGCGGGCGATCTCCCCTTCCAGATCTTCGCGGAGCGTCCGGGCCCGCGCAAGCTGCTCCTGTTCGAGGTTCGCGATCGCCTGTCGCCCCTGCTCAACAACCCGGTGGAGCTCGGCGTTGGCGGCGCGCTCGTGGTCGATTGCCTCCTGCGCCACGGCTCGCGCGTGCGCAACCCCGGCGTCGGCCTCCAGCTTCGTGTCAAGGCACACCGTCAGCGCCGCCGCCTGTGCCTCCTCGGTGGCGACGCGTGCCAGCTCGACGATCAGTCCCTCGAGCGCCTCGCCACGCGCCGGGTCGGCGATCGCTGTTTCCAGCGCCGAAAGGCGGACCACAAGGGCATCTCGCAGGGAGTCGAGCTGCTGCTGAGCTCGGTCGGAAGTCGTATCGTGCAGCTTTTCAAGCAACGCATCCATAAGAGAGATCTATCGCAAGAGTTATCGGCGCGGCGCCGATAAAAGTACCCGAAGCCGATAAGGTACTGAACAGACACGAGCGCCGCGCGCGACGCGCAGCGCCGGGCAACCATATGCACACGCCGGACGCGGACAGAAACGCCTTGCGCGACGATCACGTTCGAGAAAATACGAATTCGTCCGGACCGGACAAACGACAGCAGCACCTGCTCGCTGCCGCCGAAGTCCTTCGGACGTGGGTGCATGGCCGTCGCGCCACATGGCCGAAGCCGTCATCTGGACCGATCGCCAGTGCACGATCTGGTCCGACCACCGCGTCGGTCTCGCCATCTGGCTTCCTGCCACCTACAGCAGTCGCGTCCTCGCCGTCCGAAGCCGTCGGGGCACCGCACGCGCCGCAGCCGGCGCGTGCGTCACGGTCCTCGCGACCGTTGTCCCTGTCGATCTTGCCGCCGCTCTCGTCCGGGACAGAGGATGCCATTCCGTCGGTGCCGGAGAACGCCAGGCCACAACAGGTGTCCTCCGCGGGCGGTCTTCGCCAATGGACCTGGCGTGCGTCAATCGCCGCATCGATCGTCGCCATTCTGGGAGTCACCGGATGGAAGGTGCGCATGAACTGGCCGGCGGAAGGGAAGCTGGCGTTGGCCCTTGCCAAGGGGACCGCGGTCCTCGAGTCCGTGCCGGCCGGTTCGGCGGTGTTCATCGATGGGACCGAGGCAGGCCGGACGCCGCTCATGACCGAGTTGACCCCCGGCCGTCATGCCGTCGAGTTCCGGCGCCGGAACGCCACGCGCACGCTGAACATCGCGGTCGTGACAGGACGGTCCGTCGTCGGGCGCCTCGACTGGAGCGCGAAGCGTCCTGGGAGTCTGGAGATCCTGTCGGATCCTGACGGGGCGGAGGTCACCGTCGACGGTGTGGCGCGCGGCGTCACGCCGCTGACCATCGATGACCTGAGCGCGGGTTCGCACGTGGTCGGGCTGACCGGCCGTAGCGGCTCGCTGCAAAGGACCGTGGAAGTCGGGCCCGATCGCGTTGCCCAAATCGCTGAATCGATCCGCTCAGGGTGGGTGCACGTGTCCGCGCCGATTGATCTCGACATCGTGGACGGTACGCGGCCGGTTCAACTGGATGAACGGAATCAGGTGTTGCTGCGGTCTGGTGTGCACGATCTGCGGTTCGAAAACACCCAGCTCGGCTACCGTGACCGGCGCAAGGTCGACGTCAAGGCCGGCGCGATCACGTCCATCTCGATCGTCCCGCCCGGATCGCCACTGACTGTCAGCGCGACCCTGCCGTCCGACGTGCTCGTTGATGGAGAACGCGTCGGCAACACGCCGCTGACGGATCACTATGTCGACCTCGGTCCTCGTCTCGTGACTGTCCGAAGCATCACCGGGGCCGAACGCCGCTTCACCATCACGGCCACGGTGAACCCCAGCCGACTCGCCGTGGATTTCTCGAAGCCGTGAAGTAAAGTAGACCGATGGCCAGCCTGATTGAAGCCATCGGGATCAAACGGAAGATGTACTTCGAGTTCGAGGGCGCGCCCTTTCATTGCCTCGAGGTCGAGGTATCGAAGCCCACGGCGCGGGGCGGTCAGACGCTCGTGCGCATCAAGATGCGCAATCTCCTCACGCGCGCCGTCTTCGACAAGACGTTCAAGGCCGGCGAGAAGTTCAAGGAGCCCGATCTGGCGATGGTGCCGGCATCGTACCTGTACTCCGGCGGCGACGGCCATAACTTCATGGATCAGGAAACGTTCGAGACGATCACCCTCGGACCGGATCTGGTGGGCGACGACCGACAGCTGCTTGTCGATAACCTGGTTGTGCAGATCCAGAAGTTCAACGGCAATCCGATTGGTCTGCAGTTTCCACCCCACGTGGAGCTGACCGTCACCTCCACCGAGCCGGGCGCGCGAGGCGACACGGCCAGTGGCACTGTCACCAAACCGGCCGTGTTGGAAACAGGCCTCCAGATTCGTGTCCCCCTCTTCATCAAAGAAGGGGAGAAGGTCAAGGTTCACACCGAGACGCGGGAGTTCGCGGGAAGGGCCTGAACACCGCGACATCCTCGGCTACGTATCCTTGCACTCTGCAGGTTCGCTGACTCGCCACAACGGCTGCGACGGTCCGCTGAAGGCGTGCGTCCACGAGGCCGCGCGCTCCACTACCAGGTAAACGCGCCTCGACGCGGTAGAATGGAGCGCCGGTGCCGTTGTGCCGGCCAAGAAGGAGGGACGTGATGGGAAAAAGTACCGACATGAAGAAGGAAAAGAAAAAGCCGAAGAAGAAACGGTAACGGATGTTCAAGCAGACCGATGACCTCCGCATCACGGAGGTCCGGCCCCTCATTCCGCCCGCGATTCTGCTCGACGAGATCCCGATCAGCGAACGGGCATCCAACGTCGTCGCCGATGCGCGGGCGGCGATTGCCCATGCGCTCGAGGGCCGTGATCCGCGGCTCGTCATCGTCGCCGGACCGTGTTCCATTCATGATACGAAGGCGGCGATCGAGTACGCGGAACGGCTCCGGCGCCTGGCGGAGCGCTATGCGGACCACCTCATCGTGGTCATGCGCAGCTATTTCGAGAAGCCGCGCACCTCGGTCGGCTGGAAGGGGCTCATCAACGATCCCGATCTGGATGAAAGCTTCCACATCAACAAGGGGCTCCGGCAGGCCCGCCGGCTGCTGCTCGAGGTAAACGAGATGGGGCTGCCGACCGGGTCCGAGTTTCTCGATACGCAGATCCCCCAGCACATCGCGGACCTGACGTCCTGGGTGGCGATCGGTGCGCGGACGACCGAGAGCCAGGTCCATCGCGAGCTCGCCTCGGGTCTGTCCATGCCGGTCGGATTCAAGAACGGCACGGACGGGAATACGCAGACCGCCATCGATGCGGTGCTCGCCGCGCGTTCGCCGCACTGGTTCCCGTCGGTCACCAAGCAGGGTGTCTCGGCCATCTTCCAGACGAAGGGAAACGATACCTGCCATGTGATTCTGCGCGGCGGTACCAGTACCGGTCCGAATCACGAGGCCAGGCACGTGAGCGCCGTTTCCGCCGCACTCGAGGCCAGGGGGCTGCCCGACGCCGTGATGATCGACTGCTCGCACGGCAACAGCTTGAAGGACTATCGCAGGCAGGGCGAGGTGGCGTTGTCGATCTGCCAGCAGGTGGCTTCCGGATCGCGACAGATTTTTGGAGCCATGCTCGAGAGTCACCTGGTTGCGGGGCGGCAGGACTACGTGCCGGGCAAACCCGCGGTCTACGGCCAGAGCATCACGGATGCCTGCATTTCACTGGAGCAAACCGAGCCACTGCTCGAACAGTTCGCGAAGGCCCAGCAGGCCCGGGGGGACGATGCCAAGCCCTGAACCTCGCAGGGCGATGGTCTTTGCCTGTGCTACGGCCTGGTCGACGCCGCCGGCCAGCTATTGCGCCACTGATCCTCGGCGCGTTTCAGGATCGCCGATGCGTCCCCCGACAGCAGGTAACGGCCCTGGACAAGGCGATCGGTCGCCTCGCGCGAGAGCTTGAGATACTCATCCGCCGACCGATAGCGCTCTTCGAGCGACCGCCGTGGGTCGTGCGCCGCCTCGCGCGCCGCGCGCGTCGTTGGAAACGGCACGGCTGAACCGAGCAGGTTCACGACGAGGCTCGATCCGCCTGTCGCCGGATTGCGGTAGTTCCACCCCGTGTAGGTCGCCACGGGCACGGCCACCTCCGGAAGACGGAGCCCAGCCTTGTCGTTTCCGTCTTCGTCCACCTGAGGGACGAGAAACGGAATCGGCTTGCCGTCCTGGCGCCCCGCGGGAATCGTCTTCGGCGACCGCACGCCCGGAATGGCGGGAAACGCCACGAGCTCAACGGGCACCAACGTGCCGTCGGCCAGCTTCGGATACTGACTCGCCGGCGGCTCGACGCCCTGGCGCACCCACTGGTCCATCGCAACGAACAACGCACGCAGCGACCACCAGTAGTCGGTCGTGTTATACGGCTGCTGTCCCGTCACCGTTCGGGACGGAAACCGCCCGGGCGAATGCTGGGTGCCCGAGAAGTAGTACACGCGGACGTTCGCGGGAAGCGGCAGATCTTTCTTCCCGTCCGCCGTCGTCGTGATGAGCGGCGCGGCCCGTCCACCGCCCCAATGCTCGACCGACGAGTTGGTGAAGAAGATCTTCGGCTGGTTCAGGCGCGCGCGGTCGTTCTCCAGCAGCCCGTCGGTGCGTCCACTAATGGGATCGCGCTGGCTCGTCGCTGCAAACGGAAACGTCGTACCAGTGAACATCGCGAGGGCGTTCGGCGTGCCGAACCGCTTGTTCACATCCAGACGAGCCGCGCCGGCGATGTGCGCCATCACGGCATCGTAGACCTGTACGCCGTGTTCGTCCGTATTGAAGCCGTCGTAGAGGAAGGCGCGCAGGAAGCGTCCGCTTTGTGACGACCCGAAGGCATAGGCATAACGCGCCTTCGCGAGCGCATCCGGTGCGTGCTTGATCCAGGACGTGACGTCGCGGAAGCCCGCGAGCCCGAGCCCGCTGATTGGCGGATCGGCAGCGCGATAGCTGATCTCATACATGCGCCCCGGTTCGAATCCGCCGGGCATCGACACGACGTTGCGCTCAATGCTCCACCGGCTGCGCGCGACGACTTCCGGCGGGCCGAACACCTCGTCCCGAACGGTGAGGGTGGTGTCGGGCGCATTGGGATCGACCGCCGCGTACGCGAGCAAATCGGCGACCGTCTGGTTCGGTCGGCGATCGCAGGGCGTGAAGACAGCGCTCACCATCCCGGTCACGCCCTTGGCCTTGGGCAGGTCGACACCCATCACCCCGGCGCGGCGCCTGATGTCGGCTTCCCAGCCGACCCACACGAGGGTCATTCCGCGATCGGTGAGGAATCCGTCGCCGAGATTGGGATCAGCGTCCGCGGCCGCAGCATTCTGAGCGCGCGCAGCGGCCGCTGCCGTCGGGCATGGACTCGCGGCATCGGTGCTGTCAACCGTGCTCGCGACACGACTGAATCGCATGGTGGTCTTTCGTCCACGGTTCACGACGTCCACCAACGCGACGCCGTTGGACTTGGCCGCGTCCAGGGGTCGCATGATGTAGAGGTCCGCTGAGAACTCGACCTTCCCCTCGGTATTGACCGGCGCCTTGTCGATGTCGGCGATAACCCGGTTGCGGGGGTCCTTCGGATCGACGGCAAAGTGAACGATGCCAATGATCTTCTCGTAGCCGGACGTGCCGACCGCCGCACGCGTGATTACCTCGACGCGCGTGACCTCGGCGTTGGCAGTTGGCGCGGCGACGACCAGCGTCGCCAGGAGGAAGGCGGCGATTCGGACGAGTCCAGTCCTGAGCATCATGCCGGGAGTATACAATCCCGGCACCGGCCGGAGAAGGATTACGCGAATGCGGGACTTTCGCTGCGGCACCACGCGAGTGTCCTCCGCAGTCCGTCTTCGAGGGACAACCACCGGTGAGTAGTCGAGAAGCGTCTTCGCCTTCGTGATGTCGGCCTGCGAGTTCATGACGTCGCCCTGCCGCGCGTCCTTGTAAATCGGCTCGAGGTTCGTCCCGACGCTGCGGTTCATGACGCGGAGGAGCTCGTTGAGCGAGATACGGGCGCCTGTGGCGATGTCGACCGTTTCACCCGCTGCCGCCGGCGCCGTGCAGGCGCGCAGCACGCCATCGACCACATTGGCCACATACGTGAAGTCGCGCGTCTGCTCGCCATCGCCGTAGATGGTCGGCCAGCGCCCTTCGAGCAGCGCGGTCGCAAAGAGCGAGATGACCCCCGAGTAGGGCGACCCCGGATCCTGGCGCGGCCCGAACACGTTGAAATAGCGAGTGGCCGTCGTCTCGAAGCCATAGAGGCTCGTAAACATCGGCAGTACGCGGTCCCAACGACCTTCTGGAGCGCGTAGGGCGTCAGCGGGCTGGGCGGCATGTCTTCGCGCTTGGGCTGCTCGGGCGCGTTGCCGTATTCGGCCGACGAGCTCGCGAAGACGAGGCGCCTGACGCCCGCGTCGCGCGCGGCCACCAGGACGTTGAGCGTCGCGGTGACGTTCGCGTGATTCGATTCGACAGGGTCCTTCACCGATCGCGGGACCGATGCGATGGCCGCCTCGTGCAACACGTAGTCGACGCCGGCGACCACACGCGTTCGCGACGGCCAGGTCGGTGAGGTCGCCTTCGATGAATTCCACGCCGGGAATATGCGCAAGGTTCCGGCGATGGCCCGTGCTCAGATTGTCGATGACACGGACCCGGTGATTGCGACCGACGAGCTCCTCCGCCAGATGCGATCCGATGAAGCCTGCGCCGCGGTGACAAGGTAGGAGGCCATTCTCTAAACGTCCCGGTGCGGGTCTGTCGCCACGTAATGCTCGAGGACGCCGCGCACCAGTCTGAACTCCTCAACGAGCCGCTGTACGGCCGAATCGGCCTCGCTGAGGTGACCGGCGTCCAGGGCCGCTTTCAGCTCGAGCGCCAGGACGCGCATGCGGGCGGCGCCGACAGCCCCGCACGAACCAATGAGGTTGTGTGCAATGAAGTGCAACGTGGCCAGGTTCGCGTCGCTGATTGCGGCCGTGGCTTGAGTCAGAAACTTGTCGGTATCCTCGATAAACATGCCCACGATTTGTGGCAGGAGATCGCCTCCCTCGTCCTGGTGGCCGGCAAAAACCTCCAACGGCCTCATGTCGAACGTCGGGGTGCTCGTGCTCAAGGGCATATTCGATCTCGCTTGACGGTGAATCGTGAACCTGGCGGACTGAGCAATCGCCCAGCCAACCTCAGACACGCGGCAAACCGCCGGCAATTCCCTGGCGTACCTGTGCGGCCGGGAAGGCAGCGTGCGCCTACGGCCCATCGATGGACCTGGAGTGTGCCACCAGCGCTCACGTCCCCCGCACACTTCTGAGTCCTCGCGCGTCCCGCATCCGGCCCTGGCAGCCCTCAAACGGCCAGCTTGCGCAGGCGTGCGTGCCGCGCAACCTCAGTGTGCGGTGCGGCTTGGCCGCAGTGTGCGGTGTGGCTGACCGCGTCTGGCGTGTGCAAGGCATCGCGCGAGGGTTCTGGGATGAGCGCCACGTGGCAGGGGAACAGCCTATGCAGCGTAGCTCGCGGCGGGGTGTGGCAACAGATCGTCTTTGGAGGACAACCAATCCATGGGTGGCGAGCCCGTTTTGATCGTCGATGACAACGAGTTGAACCTGAAGATGACGCGTGCGTTGCTGACAAAAGCGGGCTACGACGTTCGAACGGCCTCGGACAGCTCGAGTGCGCTCGGCGCGCTCACGGCCTTCAAGCCGCGTCTGATCCTGATGGACATTCAGCTTCCTGGCGTCGATGGGCTGGAGTTGACCAGGGCGATCAAGAGCGACCCCGCGACTCAGGGCGTCAAAATCCTGGCCGTGACCGCCTACTCGTCGAAGGGAGACGAGGCGAAGGCGATGCTGGCTGGCTGCGACGGGTATGTGACCAAACCGATCGATACGCGTGCGCTGCCCGGTATCGTGAGACGACATCTCGATGGGCCCGCCGCGTAAGACGCGTGTCCTCGCGTGGGTCTTGTTCCTCCTGTGTGCGAGCATCGAGGCCAAAGCCGAGGTGCCGTGGGCGGTGTACTACGCCGATCGCGCAGCGTCGCAGGAGTTCAGCGCGTTTCGCCTGCTCGTGCTCGACAGCGAGCATCACCCGCCCCTTGCCCCCCTGGCCGCAGACGGGAAGATCCTGCTCGGCTACATCAGCCTGGGCGAAGTCGAAAGCCACAAGCCGTACTTCGCCGCCATGCAGCGGGAGGGCATCCTGCTGCAGGAAAACGAGAACTGGAAGGGGAGCTTTTCTGTCGACGTCCGCGATCGCCGCTGGCCGGCGCGCGTTCTCGATCTCTTGATCCCGCAGATCCTCAACGCCGGCTTCGCGGGCGTGTTTCTCGATACCCTCGACAATCCAGCTCACCTCGAACGCACCGACTCGAAGAAGTACGCCGGGATGACAGCCGCCGCCGCGGCTCTCGTTGGCGCGATACGCCGGCGCTACCCGACGATCCCGATCATGATGAACAGGGGCTACGAGCTGTTGCCGCAAGTCGAGGCGGATATCGACTACGAGCTCGGCGAGTCCGTGTTCGCCGCCTACGATTTCCGGACCAAGCGCTACGCCGCCGTGCCTCCGGCGCAGTATCGGCAGCAGGTCCAGATGCTCAAGGCCGCCGGGCGGCGCCAGAAGACATTACAGGTCTTCACGCTCGACTACTGGAACCCCGCCGACGGCACTGGTGTCGAGCGGATTTACCAGGAGCAACGCAAGAACGGCTTCAGTCCCTACGTCGCGACGATCGACCTCGATCGCATCGTGCCGGAGCCCACGCGGACCGCGCCGGAGCCCGCGCGGGGCCAGGCTGCCCTTGTGCCGCGCACGATTCTCGCCCTCTATGACAGTCGCTACGACGAGGACGTCCGGCGTCTCCCGATTCATCAGATTACGGAAATGCCGCTGAACCACCTCGGTCTGCTCGTCCGGTATCACGACATCAACACACCCCTTCCGCCGCTCGCACAGATGCAGGACGTCCGCGGAGTCCTGACCTGGTTCCGCGACGATTCCATGTTGGACCCCCTGGGCTTTCTCACGTGGGCGACAGCCGCAATGGATGAGGGCAAGAAGTTCGTCGTGGTCGGAGACCCGAGCGCCACATTCGATCTCAAGAAACATCTGACGCCGCCGGCCGCGCTCGCCGGGTTCTGGTCGCGGCTCGGGCTGCGCAACGACGGCGAGTGGAAGACGATCACGTACGACTTGAAGATCGCCTACCGGGATCCGGCGATTGTCGAATTCGAGCGCCCGTTCGCGGGCGTCCTGCCGGGCTTTCCCAGGATGACGAAGATCGATCCCCTCACGACGTCGCACCTGGTGATTCGCAAGGGCGACGATCCGCGCAGCGACTCCGAATTGCTCGTCATCGGACCTCACGGCGCGTATGTCGCGCCCGGATACCTGCATTTCTCGCGGACCGACGATTCGCCCCGCCGCCAGTGGTACGTCAACCCGTTCGAGTTCTTCCGGACGGCGTACAGCACCGACGAGATACCGAAGCTGGATACCTCGACCATCTCCGGACGACGGATTTTTTACAGCCACGTCGACGGCGACGGCTGGAGGAACCTGACCGAGATCGCGCGATACAAACCGCGCAAAGCACTGTCGGCCGAGGTGATCCTCGAGGACGTCCTCAAAGCATTCCCCGACCTGCCCGTGACCGTCGCGCCGGTCGTGGCCGATCTCGACCCCGCCTGGAGCGGCACGAAGGAGAGTCTTCGCGTCGCGAAGGCCATATTCGCGTTGCCCAACGTCGAGGCGGGGACGCACACCTACAGCCATCCGCTCGACTGGCAGGTGGCCGAGGCCGAGCCGCGCACGGCGTCGAACGCCGGCTTCCTGGCCCGTGTTCTCGCGTGGTTTGGCTACGGCGTGCAGGCCCAGGCGACCTCGGAGATCCGCACCGACCGGACCGATGTGGTGGTCACCAACAAACAACGGCTTGGCGCGCGCTCGTACAACACGCGTCCGTTCAGTCTGGATCTCGAGGTCCGCCAATCGATGGACTTCATCAACACGCTCCTGCCTCCTGGAAAGCGCGTCAAGATCCTGCAATGGTCCGGCAACACCTCGCCATCCGCGCGGGTCATCGCGGCGACGAGGGCGGCTGGTCTTCGGAACCTGAACGGCGGCGATACCCGCTTCGATCCGGAGTTCAAGTCGTACGGGTGGGTGTCCCCCTTGGGAAAACAGGTGGGAGACGAGCATCAGATCTACGCGTCCAATAGCAACGAGAACACGTATACGGACCTGTGGACCGACCGGTTTTTCGCCTTCCGGTATCTCGAGACCACCCTGAAGAACACGGAAAGCCCCATCCGCGTGAAGCCCCACAACGTGTACTTTCACATGTACTCGGGCGAGAAGCTGCCCGGTGCGCTCGCCGTGCTCGAGAACTATCGGTACGCCCGTGGCCAGGAGCTGGCCCCGGTGACCGCGTCCAACTATGCCGCCATCGTCGACGGATTCTTCAGCGCGCGGATCGTCAAGGTCGGCGATCGGCAATGGCGCATCGAGAACCGCGACGCGCTTCAAACGATCCGCTTCGATCGCAGCGCCGCCGTTTCGGTGGACTTTTCCAAATCGAGCGGCGTCATCGGACAGCGGGTGTATCAGGGCAGCCTGTATGTGAGCCTGGACGCCGCCGATACGCGCCCGGTTGTGGCGCTGACCGACGCGCCCGCGCAGGGACCCTACCTCAGTCATTCGAGGTGGCAGGTGTCACACCTGCAACGCCGTGGCGGTGGGTTCCTGTTCAGCACCCAAGGATTCGGCGCTGGCGAGTCGATCTGGAAGGTGGCGCCGAATCAACGCTTCGCGATTCGAGTCACCTCGCATAACGGCACCGCCTCGCAGAGCCTGCGATCGGACCGCGATGGCATCCTGTCGCTTCGAGTCGTCGGCGCGCCCGATGAGCTGGTGCAGGTGAGCGTCATCCCGGAGGACGCGCCGTGAGGCCCCGGCACTACATCATCTTCGTCGGCCTGTTGATCGTGGGCCTCAGCGGCAGCCTGTTGCTCGTGGCGCGTGAGCCAGAGCTCGCGTTGATCGACTTGCGCGACAAGGAATTCGACCGGGCGCTTGGGCGCTATGAACAGCGCCTGGCCTCGGGGGATGTCTCGGTGTCGGTCGTGATACCCCTCTGCCAGCTGTACCTGCAGTTCGGGAAAATCGATGCCGCGGTGACGCTGATGGAGCGCTTCGTTCGCGACAACCCATCGAACCTCGATGCCGAGCGGCAGCTGGCGCGGTACTACCAGATGTCCCAGCGCGCGGAGGACTACCTTCGCGTGATGGAGCACCTCGTGACCCTCGATCCGAATCCGTCGGAAGCGACGCTGCGGGAGCTGTCGGACATCTACAACTTCAGGGGTGATCTTCCGCGGCAGATCCTGACGCTCCAGAACCTGATCCGCAGGTATCCGAAGGAGCCGCACGATCTGCTGGACCTGGCGAATCTCCAGGCGGCCCACGGGCAACTGGCGGAGGCAGCCGGGACGCTCGAGAAGCTCCAGGCGGCCCAACCTGACTCCACGCCGCTCGACACGTTTCACTTCCTCCTGAGCGTCCTCCTCGACTCCGGTCAAAGCGAGGAGGCGGATCGACGCGCACATCAGTGGCTCGTACACCATCCGGATCCGGACACCGCCGCGGGGTTCGCGTCGCTGATGAGCGGCAAGGGGCAGAAGGGAAAGGCGCTCGTACTGCTCGAGGCCTACGAGCCGAGCGCCGATACCAATCAAGCCGTGCTGATGGAGCTGACGCAACTGGAGGGGAGCAGCGGACAACAGGATCGTGCGCTCAAGCGACTGGACCGTCTCTTTGCCGCCAATCGGCTGCCCGATGGCGTGCTCGAGCCGTATCTCGATTTGCTGTTGTCCAGCCACCAGGTGTCCACCGCCCTGGACGTCACGGCTCACCGCGACATCCGGGCGCTGCCGCCATGGCTGCTGTCGAATCTGGCCGATGCGGCGGCGTCGAGCGCGCGGCGCGATGTGGCCGACTACCTCACGAGTTCCCTTGGCGAGGCCTACCTGAGCGGCCAGCCGCTGCTGGCCGCTCGTGTGGCGATCGCACGCGACGATCGGCGAACCGCCGTACGGCTGCTCGCGACCCTTGCGCTCGAACCCGACACGCCGGAGACGATGCTCGTCGATCTCGCCAATCTGTATTTGCAGACCAACGCCGCGGATGGTCTGACGCTGTTCGAGACCGTGCGCGATCGCCGACACTCAGCCGTCATTGACGCGCGCTGGGCGCTCATCGAAGCCAAGGCTGGTTCGGAGGCCAAGGTCACAGGTTGGCTCAAGAGCGCTGACGACCGCGTCCTCGCGGATGACCTCGTCGAGAGTCTGTACTTCACGGCTCAGGACACCGGGAAGAAGACGCTGGCCGTCCTGGCCGCGGAGCGGCTCTACCGACGGCGCCGGACCGGCCCCAATCGCCTTCACCTCGCAACGGCGCTCGTGGCCGCCGGCAGGCCGATCGACGCGCTTCCGCATCTGCGCGAACTGAAGAGCGGGAATGCCGACGCCGAGCCGTTGTATCTCGAAGCCCTCACCGAGGCCGTCCGACAGGGCGCGCCGCAGGACGAGCTGCGGACGTTCTGGACCCGCAAGCTCACCGCACCGAAACTGCCCGATGCCAAACGGCAGGAAATCGTGTACGCGCTGCTCGACCTCAAGGCGTACGACGCGGCCCTGCCGGCCCTCTTCGCTCTGGCCACCGTGCACGGGGACTCTTGGTTGTTTGCCGCGACCGAGACCGCCGTGAAGGCGGGCCGAAAGACGGACCTCATCGAGTTTCTGAAGGGTGAAGTGCGCCGACGGGATCTTCCGTTGGCGGACCGCGGCGTTCGCCTTCAGCTCCTGCGGGAACACGGTGGCGACGCTGTCGCGTTGCCCGACGTTCGTCAGTTCGCCGAGGCTGGCAGTTCGGAGTGGGTGTCGGCGTACGAAGAATCGCTGGCCGGACTCGGGAGGAAGGCGGAACTCGCCGCGTTCTGGAAGGCGCGTTCGGCGCGCACGGATGTGAGCGCCTTGGACAAGCGCGGCATCGCGTTCCGCAGCCTCGAGGCGGGCGAAAAGAAACTCGCCGAGGGACTCTTCCTGGATCTGGCGCGGGACGCCCCCGCCGAGAGTCCAGATGTGGCGCAGCTCCTCTTCATCTGGGGGCCGCGGCCGACCCCGGCGTCGCTCGACTGGATCGAACGGCGCGCGCGCGCAGCTTCGGGGACCGAGCGGGAGGCCTGGATGCAGCACCTGCTCAACGCAGGGGCAACTCGGCGCGTTGTCGAGATTGGGCGCGGCGGTGAGGTCTCCGACGTGTATCTGCAGGCCCTGGCGGTCGTGGGAGACGGCGCGGGACTGTCGGCGGCGATCAGCACGCGGATGCAGGCGACCACCGCCCCGGCCGACCTCCGTCGCCTGGGTCGACTGGCGCTCGAACTGAACCAGACCGCGACTGCGCGCGCGGCGTTCACGAAGCTGGTGACAATGGCGCCCGCGGACGCGGAGGCGCACCGTCGTCTCGGCCTGCTCGCCTACGCCGAGTCGAACATGACCGCGGCGAGGCCGCATCTGGAATCCGCCCTCCGCGTCGCGCCACACGACTGGGAGAGCGAGTTCGCGTTGGCGGAGATTCTCGGCAGCGCCGGACAGTCGGCGCCGGCTCGCCAGCGCTACGCCAGCGCCGTGGCGGATCTCGACCGCGCGACGCCCCAAACGCTCCAGTCGAAGACCACGAGAGCCGTGGCGTTGTCCCGGTTGGGACGCGTGGACGAGGCGATCGCCGCCTTCGACGCGCTCCTCCGTGAGCAACCCGACAACAAACATCTCCGAGCCGACTATGCAGCCGTCCTGTTGCAGTCCGGCAGAAACGACGAGGGGCGCCGTGTTCTTGCCGCTCGCTAGCCTCCTGGTGTCGACGCTCCTTGTCGCGGACCCCGTGTCGGTCCGCGCGCAGCCGACCGCCGGGGGGGGTACAGTCACACTGGACTGGTCGTCGCCGACGACCTTCACCACCGCCGTCGATGGTCGTGAGCTCCTCGTCCAATTCGGCCGTCCGCTGGAGCTTGGCGAGACGCCGCGGTTGGAAGATGCGTTGAAGGAGACGCTGTCCGGATGGATTGAAGCCGTCACCACCGGTTTCGATACGCTGCTGATACGCGCGGCGCGCGACGCCCGCTTCACGGTCACTGCCACCGGCCCACTCATCGTTATCGAGATGACTGTCGCGATCCGCACTGAGCAGGCCCCGCCGTCCCTCGACGACACGCTGGCCGAGCGTCGGCTGGATCTACTCCGCGCGCAGCTGGCGATGGCCGAGGGACGCTGGACGCGCGCGGATCGGCTTCTTGCGACGGCCGTCGAGGGACATCCGCAGGATCGCGAGGCGGCGGACTTGCGCGCGCAGGTGCGTGCGGACCAGGGCGGCAGGGCACGGGTCGACCTCGTCGTCAAGGACGTTCAACACGCGCAGACCGAGCGCGTCAGCCGCGTCAGCACCCACGGATTTGTCGGCGGCTATCTTCGCATCGGCGGTGAGTTTGAGGATGACGAGGCGACGCGCCCTGGCTCCATCTACAGGCGTCAGCGCGCTGACGTGTACGTCCAGCAGGACTTCGACGCAGGTGGCGACCTGCGCATCTCAGGTTTTGGCACCCGGTCGAGTCTGGGCGGTGGGCTGCACTACGGCCAGCCTGACGCGACTGGCCGCACGCAGGTTCAGGTCGAGTACCGCCGTCCGTTCTGGGAGTTCGTGGAAGGGTTGCTGGGCGACGGCACCCGCGACCGGGTGGACATTCACCGGGACCAGCGGTTCGGGTCGCGCGTTTCGGGCCGCGTGACGGCGGCGTTCAATCGGTACGGCCTGGGCGGCGCAGCCGACGTCGCCCGCTCGATCGCCTTCGATGGCGGGCTGAACGTGATGCCTCGGCGATCCAATCCCGCCGTGGGTTTCGAATATGGTCTCGACGTCGAGTCGCCACGCGGTGTCGTCGCCGTCACACTACCGCTCGTCAGCCGCGAAGTGCACGCGGGAAGCGGCACCGTGCAGGCCCGCTTTTCCAGGCATCTCTCCGCGGACGCGACCGCCGGCTACGTCTGGGACAGACTGGGCGGACACGGTCCGTTCACGACGGCACGAATCAGGCTTGGCGGGCCACGCCGAGTCGCGTTCGAGCTGTCCTACGACCGCCGGCTCAACTCGGTGGCGACAGGCCAGATCGTCACGCGCACGGGCGGTTTCCTCAACTGGCGGTTCGACTGATGAGCAAGCCCCTCGAGCCGCCGATGATCCTGGGCGTGCGCCGCTCGGCCATCCTCGAGGTCGTGCTCTATCTGACGGCGGCGCTCGTGCTGGATCAGTTTCTGTTCGAGGGCAACCGCTATCGCTCCGTGTCGCCGCATCCGTTCTGGCCCATCGTCCTGCTGACCGCGGTTCAGTACGGAACGACCGAGGCGGTCGTCGCCGCGGTCCTGGCGAGCGTGGCCCTGCTTGCCGGTCACATCCCCGAGCAATCGATCTCGCAGGATCAATACGAGTACGTGTTGATGCTCGTGCGCGAGCCCGTCATGTGGTTCGTGGCGGCCATCGCGTTCGGAGAGCTGCGCATGCGGCACATACGCGAGCGGAGCGCGCTTCAGCTCGACCTCGGCGGCGCGTTGAAGCGCGAGCAGGATGTCAGCGAGGGGTACAGCCGGCTCACGGTGGTGAAGGACAACCTCGAGACGCGAATCGCCGGACAGTTGCGGAGCGCGATCACGATGTACCAGGCCGCGCGGAGCCTGGAAAAAATGGACCCGAGCGAGGTGCTGCTGAACGTTATGGACGTCGTGCGCATCATCATGAACCCGGAGAAGTTTTCGCTGTACCTGCTGGAGAACGATGTCCTCGAGGTCTGCACCGGAGAGGGATGGACGTCGGACGAGTCGCTGAGCCGCATCTTCCGTCCCGATTCGCGCCTGTTTCACGAGGTGATTGCGCGACAGCGGGTGGTGTGCGGCGCCAATGAGGAGGACGAGAGGATCCTCGCCGGTGAAGGCATCCTCGCCGGCCCGCTGATGGATCGCGAAACCGGCCAGGTCATCGGCATGCTGAAGGTCGAGCGCATCGGTTTCTTCGAGCTGCACTTCAGCAATGTCCAGACGTTTGGCGTGCTCTGCGACTGGATCGCCGACGCCTACGTCAACGCGCGTCGTTTCCAGACGGCCGAGTCCGACTCGTTCGTGGATCCCGCCACCGGCCTCCTGTCGTATTCGTTGTTCGAGCGGCAGACCACGTACGTGCGTGCGCTCGGCGAGGGCCTGGGCTTCAGCCTGTCGACGCTGCTCGTGAGCGTGGACAACGAGGACGCCTTGACCGTCGAGGATCGCGCCCGGATGCCACGGGCTGCCGCGGCCGCGATCAGGCACGCCCTGCGCCAGACGGATCAGGTGTTCGACGGCAGTGGGTCGGGTCACTTCTGCTGCATCCTGATGCCGGGCACCAGCCGGGAGGAGGCCGCACGCGTTGGTGATCGCATCCTGTTCGACCTGAGCCAGATCGACGGCGACGCCAAATTCTCATACGTGATACAGCACCTCGACCCGTCTCCACTGGGCCGCAACGATCCCACCCGCCTCGGTCCATCAGTTGACGACGTTCACTATGCAACCGCTTGAGGCGCCGGCCGCCACCGTCGTCGTCATCGGAGCGGCGTTGGCCGTCGATCTCGCCGCGCTTCTTGGAGCGACAGTCGGTGCGTGGCCGACGTGGCTGGCCCCCACCGTTCACCTGTCGCTCGTCGCGGCCCTGGCGGCGTGGTCGTATGGCGTGCCCAGGTGCCGGGCTGACCTCCGGCTGCCGCTGCTGCTGACGATGATGACGGCGTTTCTCGGGCCGTTTGGGGCCGCAGGCGTCCTGCTGATGGTGGTCCTGGTCCGGGCGTACGGGAAATCCACGGAATCATTTGAGGTCTGGTTTGCGGCGCTGTTTCCCGATCAGGTCGAGCCGACAAACGGCCTCTGGCAGAACGTCCTGCTGTCCAATGCGCCGAACCCGGGCCGTGTGGGTGTGACGCCGTTTTCCGACATTCTGTTTTTCGGCAGCCTCGCCCAGAAGCAGGATCTGATTTCGCTCATCTCCAAACAGTTCCGCCCCGCCTTCGCGCCGGTCCTTCGACTGGCCATCGACGACTCGAACAACGGGATTCGCGTGCAGGCCGCGTCGGCGATCACCAAGATTGAAGACGGCTTCCTCCCGCGGACGCTGGAGCTCTCGGCCGCCGTCCAGGCGAATCCGGCCGATGCGTCGCTGCTGCTGAAACTTGCGCAGCTCCACGACGAGTACGTGAGCGCGGGGTTGCTCGATCCCGAGCGGGCGCGAGCGAGCCGGAGCCAGGCGCTGGCCGCGTACGCGGACTACCTGGCGCTGCGTCCCGACGACCTCGAGGCGCGGCTCTCGGCCGGACGGCTCCTCATCGCCGGAGGCCAATATGAGGAGGCGGCTCGATGGGTCGAAGCCTCGCTTGAACAGAACGCCGACTCCGTGCCGCTGCGGCTGCTGTACATGGAGGCGCTGTTTCACCTCAATCGGTGGACGGACCTGAGGCGATTCGCGGCGTCGAGTCGCGCCACCTGCGGCGGCGACGCCGTCTCGCTCGAGGCGCACGAAACGGTGAAGCTGTGGGCGGGAGCGGCGTGATGGCGAGAGCTGATGTCTGCCTGATCCTCGAAGGCACGTATCCCTATGTGACGGGCGGGGTGTCGAGCTGGACCCACGACCTCTTGCTGGCCCAGAAGGACTTGACGTTTCACCTCGTCACACTTCTTCCCGAGAACGCGAACCTGACCTATCGCTATCAGATCCCGACGAACGTCGTCGGCACGTCCAACGTGTTCATTCAGAAGCTGCCAGCCGGCCGCTCCTCGATCAAGCGCGCGGGGGATCTCTTCGACGCGCTCCAGGGACCGCTGCTCCGGCTCCAGACCGGCGGCGGTCTGGATGATCTGCGCGGAATTCTCGAGGCACTGAAGCCGGTTCGAGACTCGGTGGGAAGCCAGCTCCTCCTCAATTCGCCGCGCGCCTGGAAGATGCTGCTGAGCATGTACGGCGAGTCGGTGCCGAGCAGTTCGTTCCTCGATTTCTTCTGGAGCTGGAGGTCGCTCGTCGGCGGCCTGTACTCGGTCCTTCTCGGCGATCTTCCAGACGCCTCGGTTTACCACGCCGTGTGCACGGGGTACGCCGGCCTGCTGCTCGCGCGCGCGCACATAGAGACCGGGCGGCCGACGCTCCTCACCGAGCACGGC
>JBGOTP010000004.1:0-40851 GCA_041476545.1 Vicinamibacteria bacterium
GGGGCCCCCGGTACGGACGGGGTGGGGGTTGGGGGCGTACCCCGTTTTGACGGGGTCGGGGAGGTACCCCGTTTTTCGGGGGTGGGGGGCGGAGCCCCTCTTGACGGGGTTCGGGGCGGAGCCCCGATTGAAGATGACGAGTTCGGCGAGCACTGCCTGGCCGGCCGCGATCCGCTCCACGGCATTTGTTCCGCGAAACAGTTCGTCCAGTAGGAATAGATGCGGTGCAGCCTCGGTGCTTGACCGTACGAGCTGAAGAAGGGCCTCGACTTCCACGATGTAGTAGCTCTTGCCCGCCAGGAGATCGTCGGTTCGTCCGATACAGCTTTGCACCTTGAAGATCGGTGCCTCATACACGGTGGCCAGGCAGGTGTTGATCGTCTGGGCCAGGATCGTCGTGACACCAACAGTCCGGAGAAACGTGGACTTGCCCGACATGTTCGAGCCGGTGACAAGGACGCCGTTCGCCGCTCTGAGCGTGATCGTGTTTGGTACCGCGTCGACGAGAAGGGGGTGGCGTATGTCGGTCAGCACGGCGGGCGAGCCGGGCGGGGAGAAGTGAGGGCGTGTCCAGTCGCTTCGCCCCGCGCGGTACGAGGCCACGCTGATGGCGGCGTCCACTTCGCCCACGGCAGCGACGACGCGAACAAGCGACGCGCCATGAAGACGAACATCCCGCGCACCGAAGTACACGCCGTTCTCATCAAGATGCAGGAGCAGGTTTAGATACAGATAGATGAGATTACAGAAGTCGGTGACCGCGATGGCAAGCACATTCCAGCTCACAGAAATCATGAGCGGGTCTTCGCTGACCCATCGCGCGATGTTCTTGAGACGACGAAGTCGCGGGACTTCCGAACGAAGAGATCCGATGAGAGGATCGATGTCGCCGCCGTCGAGAAAGCACAGAGCTTCTCCCGCCGCGACGAGGGGTGCGACTTGCCTGAACGCGCTGGTCACACCGGCAATCTGTCGAGCGGTGACCATCCGAACGACGAAACTCACCGCAAGCAGGCCGACAAACGGCGGCAGGAGCGCGGGCCGAAAGGGCAGGAGTAGGAGCAACGACAGCGTGACGGCTGTGATGATCGGAAACAGCACATGCCAGGCCGGTATGGTGATGGCGCCCGGCCGGGCGAATCGCCACAAGTCGTATCCGTGCGGATCCTGCAGGCGCGCGAGCGCCATTTGCGCGCGCTCGCGTGCTGGAGCATCAGCGGTCAGGTGGTTCACGAGCGCTTCGAATGCGTCCAGCCGGTCGCCAACGGGCGTCGTTCGCAGGCGATGATAGAGCGCGTGCTGGCCAAGCGTGCTCTCGGTCCGATCGAGCGCAGCAAACACCGCGTCGAGATGGAGGTCGTCCCAGGTTCTGTCGTCCAGCGACGCGGCCGCGGTGCCCGCTTCGGCCCCTCGTGAACGATGCGAGGCGGCCATCGCGACCATGTTGCGGTCGCGATCCACGGGCCGTCCCCACTCCTTGCGGATGCGTTCGCGGAGTCCCCTACGGCCAGCCCGGATGGCCACCACAATTGCCGCCACGAGCATCGCCGCCGCCGCGAGGGGCCAGAAGAGCGTCACGGCCGTCGCTGATGGGTCACAGACGCCGAAGAATCCGGCCTCTCAACAGTCCCTGATCTCGTGCTGAACCTGCCGGTTCCCTCGTCGGCTGGAACGTGCCGAAAATACGGTCCCACAGGGTCGTGCTGATGCCGAAGTTCACGACCTGCCGATGGTGGTGCAGGTGGTGGACGTGCTCGAGGCGTCGATAGTAGGCAATGGCCGTGAGGCTCGTGCCGCGACGATGCTGCAGGTGGTGTACGACGGCGAAGTAGTTGTACCCGGCGTAGAGGCCGGCGACCAGCAGCGCGGCCGCTCCGGATCCGAGCCCGAAGCTCAGCAGCCACCAGATGAGCAGGGCCGTGGCCATGATCATGAAGAGCGGCGCGCTGACGAGCGCCTGGGGGTCCGCGTGGTGCTGGAGGTGGCCGCGCCGCGCCACCGACGGCGGTCCGTGCAGGACCCACCGGTGCACCGCGTACTCGATCAATCCAGCGGTAAGAAACCCAACGGTGACGATGACGGCGGCCACGACGAAGCGACCTGGGAACCGGCCGAGCCCAAAGGCGAAAAATGCCAGCGCCGCGGCAAGGTCCCCGAACATCGCGACCCAGTAATTCGCGGAGCTGCAGACGATCCGGTCCAAGGCGTCGAGGAGAATTCTCCCAGGCTGAGCGGCCATCAGTTGGCACTCTATACCGAATCGGCCGCGAAACGGCGACGGCTCGCCATCTTTTCGATCGGGGGACGAGAAGCCGGCTCTCGGGCGTAAAGTGAACGATTCGTGTCGGATGCCGGATCGGCGCGTCCAGCCGGCGGGTAGCCGCTAGATGCTCAGCACGTGGTGGCGGTCCGTGTCGAGCGGCAACGTATCGAGCAGCCGCTGGCCGAGGTCGAATCCGTAGCGGTTGAGGAAGAATGGCACGCCCAGGACGCGTTCCTGGGGAGCCCCTCCTGGATACACCAGCGCATGGGTACGCGTGAACTGACGACGGAGCGTCTCGTCATTGCGCTTAGCCGCCTGGACAATCTTGCCGTGCAGGCTCTGCAATGTATTGCGCATGCGATCGAGCGTCGTGTCGACGGCGCCGGCCAGCGTGGGATCGAGGAGGTTGACGGCGTCCTTCAATGTGCGGCCCCGTTCGCTGACGGCGTCCTGCGTGCCGCGCAGCGCCTGTTCGACACCGGTCGGCAACGAGCGCACGACAATGTGCGCCAGCGCCGTCTCGTGCTCCTGGTGCAGATCCTCGAGCGACAGATGGTGCCGCTCCAGGAAGCGCAGGGCGGCAGCATCGAGGAGCGTCGCGCTTGCGCGCGGCAGGAGGAGCGGTCGTTCGACGCCGAAGGCGCGATAGACGCCGCCAAGCTGTGCCTGATACGCAAGCTCGCTCGGACCCGCGACGTAGCAGACGGTCGGGAACAGGCGATCCTGAACCAGGGGGCGCAGCAGCACGTTGGGACTGAAGCGCTCTGGATGGTTTTTCGCTTCGCGTCGCACGTCAGCGGCCGAGCGCACAGCGTCATCGATCACGAACTCGTCGGCGCGTCGTTTGATGGCGACGCGGGCGTGCTCGGCGAGGTAGAACAGCGCCACGCTGTCGCCCTGCGGCTCGATCTGCGGTGCGTGACCGAGCGCTTTCATGGCCACGCCGGCTTCGCCGACCAGGCGCGCCGTGCGGCCCGCATGGTCCAGCTCGTCGAGGAACAGCTCCGCCACGAGCGGCTTCGCCTCTACCGCGTCCGCTTCGAATACCACCAGACCGTGCGCGCCGAAGAGATCGTCCATCCATCCGGCGAAGGCTTGGGCCATCCCGATTCCGTCCCGGTAGCGCCTGCCCAGCCGCAACTGCAGCTCGGCAGTAAAGTCAGAAGGTGGGAGAGCCGCGACGAGTTCCAGGATCGTCGCGCTGATGCCGTCGTTGAGGGTCAGGCATCCGATCGGCCGCTGGCCCGCGCCGGGGAGATCGGCCGCGGCCACTGCGCGCAGGTTGTGTTCGCCGTCGAGGATGTGGACGGAGCGGACTTCGTCCCAGTCGTGATCTTCCGCTTCGACCCAGAAGATCGGGACGGCCCGCACGCCGAGGTCGTGTTCCATTCGCCGCGCGAGCTGGATGGCCGTGACCGCCTTGAGCAGCGTATAGAGCGGCCCGCCGAAGAGACCCGCCTGCTGTCCTGTCACGACTGCGACGGTTCGGGGATCGGCGAGCGCCCCGACCGCTTCGAGCGCCTGCGACGGCGCACCGCGTCGCGAGAGGTGCCTCGTGAGCATGCGACTCATCGCGGCAGGGTCCCGTTTCGCGCGTTGGACCCTGGTGACCATATCCCGCCAGGCCTGCGGGTCGCGCGGGTCGCCGGCAAACAGCGCCGCCACGGTCGAGAACTGGCGCAGACAAGCCGTCGTGAGCGGCCGGCTCCAGGGGAAGCGATCGAGATCGATGCTGGTCATGCGGTCGTGGGCCCCGTGAGCGATGTCCGGCGTTGGTCAATCAGCGTTTGCAGCATCAGACCAAAGAGCATACAGGCGGCGCAACCGATGATGTTGTACCAGAGATACGAGATGTCGAGCGTGGCAAAGAGGATGAAGACGAGCGCCTGCGCGGCAAGCGCTCCCCAGAACACCGCCGTGCCATGCACGTGCTTGACGAAAAACGCCACGAGTACCAGCCCCAGCGCCACACCGTAAAAGATCGATCCAATGATGTTGACCGCCTGAATGAGATTCTCCGACATGCTCGCGAAGAGCGCAAAGGACATCGCCACGATCCCCCACAACGCCGTCAACCATTTGGACGCGGCGAAGTGGTGGGTGTCTTCCATGTCGCTTCGGAGCACATGGCGATAGACGTCGATGGTCGTCGTGGCGGCGAGCGCGGTCAGTTCCGCGGCTTTCGATTGCAGCGCTGCCGCAAAGAACGCCGCCAGCAGCAGCCCGATCAAGCCATGTGGGAGTTGGTCCAGTACGAAGGTGATGAACACGTAGTCGGAATCGTTGACGGTCAGCTTCGGTGCGCGGCGGTGGAGGGACTCCTTCGTCTGCGTCCGGATGGCGTCCACGCGCGCCTGGGCCACGCGGGCGGCCTCGAGCGCGCGGGTTTCCGCGGCTTGGTCGCCGGAATGTCGGGCGTCGAGCCAGGCGCGCAGTGTCTCCTGTGTCCCCGCGTGCGCGGCGGTGAAGGCTCCGTCGAGCGTGCGCAGTTCGGCGGCCGCGCCGCCGCGTAACTGCTGCTGCCATGCGACGGTGTTGAAGAAGACGGGCGGCGCGTGAAACTGATAGAAGACAAACAGCAGCACGCCGAGCAGCAGGATGCCGAACTGCATCGGGATCTTGAAGACACCGTTGAACATCAGTCCCAGCCGGCTGTCGCGCAGTGAGGCACCACCGACGTACCGCTGCACCTGCGACTGGTCGGCGCCGAAATAGGAGAGCGCGAGGAACATGCCGCCGAGGATGCCCGACCAGAACGTATAACGCTCGCGAATGTCGACAGAAAAATTCACGGCCTTGAGCTTCTGAAACCCTCCCGCCAGCGCCAACGCATCCCGGAATCCGAGGTCCGCCGGGAGCTTGGTGACGAGCAGGCCGAACGCCAGGACCATCCCGACGAAGATAATCGACATCTGGTACTTCTGCGTCACGCTAACCGCGTCGGAACCGCCGCTGACGGTGTACGCAATGACGAGCAGGCTGCAACTGACGATCGTCACGTTGAGCGACCATCCCATCACTGTGGACAGGACGATGGCCGGCGCGTAGATCGTGATCCCGGCACTCAGGCCTCGCTGCAGCAGAAAGAGCGCCGCGCCGAGCAGCCGCGTCTTGGTGTCGAAGCGCTGACCGAGGAACTCGTACACGGTGTGGACACCCAGGCGCCGGTACATCGGCAGGAAGACGACCGCAATCACGATCAGTGCGAAGGGCGCGCCGAAGTAGTTCTGCACGAACCCGAGACCGTCCTGATATCCCTGACCTGGGGTCGAGAGAAAGGTAATCGCGCTGGCCTGCGTCGCCATGACGGAGATGCCGATCCCCATCCAGCGGTTCTTGCCCGACCCCTTGAGGTACGAACTGAGGTCGTTCGGGCCGCGGGTCTTCCAGATGCCGTACGCGGAGATGCCCACCATCGTGCCGAGCAGCACGACGTAATCGAGTGGGTTCACGAGAAGGTCCGCATGAGGAGCGTCAATAGACCGATCCACAAGACGACAGCCGCGACGACAAAGGCGTACACCATGCGCCACGTGCCGAGCAGCGGTACGCCGGTCTCATCGTCTGGGCGGGTGTCCGGAGATGACCTAGTCGTCAATCGTGAAGGGGATGATGGGTGCGTCACTCACTCCAGGGAAGCGTGATGTTCTTGAAGCGCGCGATGCCTCTCTTCGTGAGCGTCGACAGCTCCTTGGCCTGGGATGGTTCAACGGTGGTGAAGTTGAAGCACGATTTTCCCTGCATCCGTTTCCGGAGCGACGGCGAGATCTTCTTGACGAGATCGGGGCAGGCGTACACCGGCATCAGATGGAAGCTGACATACCGCTTCTTGATCTGCACTGCCGCGACGAAGAGGGGCCGGCCAATGCGATCGATCTGCGTGCGCGAACTCAGCTGATAGTGATCGGGTTCGTCGATCTGGACGATGAGTGTCTTCGCATATGGCGCGAGGACGCCACGGAGAACGCCGAACGTGTCCGCGAACGCGCGCTCGCTCATGCGGGGATTCTAGCGGAAACCTCGACTGACAGCTATCGGCGATCCACTTTCAGCTCTCAGGGTTCGGCCGTCACGTTGGAGGTGGGGGGCGAGAGCTGAGAGCTGACAGCCGAAAGCCAAGAGGGGTACTGTAGGCCTCTATGCAAACCCTGGCCGCCGGTGTGTCGTACTTCGACCTGAACTTCCAGAACCGCCCCCGCGTGATTGCCACCGCAGTCCTCCACGGCGTGACCGGCGTGGCGATCGTGGATCCCGGGCCATCCAGCACGCTGCCGACCCTGCGGCGCATGCTGGAACAGGCGGGCATGTCGATGACCGACGTCACGACCGTGCTCCTCACCCATATTCATCTCGATCACGCCGGTGCGACCGGCACGCTCGTGGCCGCCAATCCGACGCTGAGGGTCTACGTCCATGAGTCCGGCGCACCGCATCTCGTGGACCCCGGCAAGCTCGTGGCCAGCGCGTCCCGGCTCTGGGGCGACGACATGGAAAGGCTGTGGGGTGAGGTGATGCCGGTTCCCGTCTCCGCCATCACGACGCTTCGGGGAGGCTCCGATGGCGACCACCCGGACCGTGGAGAGCGAATCGTGGCCGGAGGCCGTGAGATCGAGGTGGCGTCCACACCCGGGCACGCGTCGCACCACGTCAGCTACTTCAGCGCCGAGACCGGCATCGCCTTCGTTGGCGACACGGCCGGCGTGAGCCTGCGGCCCCAGGGCTATGTCCTGCCGCCGACACCTCCGCCGGATATCGATGTGGAGGCGTGGTGCGCGAGTCTGACGCGCATCGCCGCATGGAGGCCGCAGACCCTCTTTCTCACGCACTTCGGTCCGGCCGCGCCGTGCGATCCGCATCTGGACGAGTGCCGTCAGCACCTGGAACTGGTGGCGGGGCTCGCACGGACGTCACTGGATCGGGAGGGATCGGACGAGGACCGTCAGGCCTGGTTCCTCGCGGAACTCGTTCGCGAATTGCGTCGATGGATGGGCGAGGAAGAGGTCCGGGCCTACGAAGCCGCCGGGCGCTTCGACCTGCACTGGCGGGGACTGGCCCGCTACTGGAGAAAAAGGGGAGGCTAGGCGCTGAGCGCGGTCTGCGTCTGCGCCGGTTGCCGCTTGGGGTCCACCATCAAACGCAGCGCGAAACCCTGACGCGTGCCTCCGCGGGTCGGCGGAGACACCCGATAGACGGCCGCGAGCATACGGCCCTGACGAAGCGACGCGGGCAGACCATCCGAGTCCCTGACGTCACGCTCGAGCTGGAGCTGGACGAGGCGATACAAGGGCAGCGAGACGACCGACTGACACTCCACGTACATGCCAAACTCGCACACATCGTGGGTCACAACGGTCGCGAACCGGGTGGTTCCTCGGTGGTCTTTCCACATCAGTCTCGCCGGGAGCGTGACGAGATGCCGTTCCGATGCGCGCGAATTCCCGTTCGTCTTCGGCGCGAGATACGGCGCCGGTGCCGGTGCCGGACGAAGGGGTGGCAGGCTATCGCTCCAGATGTGCTTCACGAAGAACTCCCAGGGTTAGGTTTCTGCCCTGGTGTCTATCAAGTTCAGGGCCGCGAGCACGTGGCGGACCTTGGGGCATGGTCATGTGGCATAAACTACTATGTCCAAATGACTTGAGTCGTTGTAGCCGTGGCGCAGGAGCGCCGGACTCAGGATACTATGTATCCATATACGGTGTGAACTGGATATGCACTATCCAGACAAGTTGGCTTGGTCCGGCGCCGCAGGTGGGCTGTTAGTGGGCGTCGACCTCGGATTCACTGCGGTTTTCGAGACCCAGTCGGCGGAGTTTCAGGTAGAGCCCACGCCTGGTCAACCCGAGCGCTCGCGCAGTCTCGGAGATGTTGCCGCCACTGCGGTCGAGGGCCGTCTGAATCAGGTCTCGCTCCATCTGCTCGATCGCGGCGGCGAGGTTCGGGGAGGTCGCCGATCGCCGCACCGTTGTCATTGAGCCCGACTCTCCTGGGAGACGCGGCGTCCCTATCTCGGGCGAGAGATGCGACGGCTCGATCGTGTCGCCCGGCGCACTCAAGGCCACGCCCCGCTGAATTTCATTCCGCAGCTGCCGGACGTTGCCTGGCCACCAGTACTGCGAGAACACATCGAGTGTGCGGGAGCTGAGCTGGATGTCCGGCTTCCCCAGCCGCTCGCACGCCTCGCGGAGAAAGAAGGTGCTCAGGTGGGGAATCTCGTCACCACGCTCACGCAGCGGCGGCACGTGAATCCGGATGACGGCGAGCCGGTAAAACAGATCCTCGCGAAATTTTCCCTCGGCCACGCGTTGTTCCAAGTCGGCGTTGGTCGCCGCCAGGACGCGCACGTCTACGCGCTGCGGACGTGTTTCGCCCACGGGCATGATTTCAGATTGCTCGAGGAAGCGGAGCAGCTTGGGCTGTACGTCGATCGGGAGATCGCCGATTTCATCGAGGAACAGTGTGCCGCCGGCCGCCGACCGCACGAGTCCCGGCTGGTCGGACACGGCGCTTGTAAAGGCGCCTCGACGATGACCGAAGAGCTGGCTGTCGGCCAGGTCCCGCCCGGTCGTGGTGCAGTTATACGGAAGGAAGATCGCCGCACTCCGATGGGATCCCACGTGGACGGCACGCGCGACGAGCTCCTTGCCGGTGCCGCTCTCTCCGGTGATGAGTACGGTCAGGTCGTTTCCCTGCATGCGCTGGATCTGTTCGACTACGCGAGCCATGGCCGCGCCGACGGAGACAAACCCCGGCAGCAGCGGCTCGAGCGAGCGGTCGACCGCGGGGCCGACGGTATCCAACGTGGAGCGGTCGCGCGCGGCGCACAGGGCAAAGCCCTGGCGGGCGACCGTCGCGATCATCCGCAGACGCCGAATGACGGGATGGCCGAGTGGGCGGGGCGATGCGACGAACGCACACCGCGGCCCTTCGGCATCGCGGCCGATGGGCTCCACGACGAGGGTGCCGCCGCGGCCGTACCCCATCTGGTGCGACGCGGTTCGCGCGAGCGCCCGGGCGGTTTCCAGATCGCAGCCGGCCGCCGCGATCATGCGCACGTCACCGCCGGTCAGCTGGACGAAGACGCCGGCGCTGTCTCCGCCGGCGGCATCGAGCAGCGCCGCGGCGGTTTCCCGTCCGAGCAGATCCGGGAGAGCCGCCGCGTCCACGATACGCCGAACCACGGCATCATCCGCGTCGGCGGGGGAGATGACGTACTCGCCGGACCCGACATTGGTCAGCAGGGTTTGTGCGGCGTGTGTGTCCACGAGATCGCGTTCCGCGCCGAGCTGCTCGAACGTGGCCTGCGCTGCATGGAGGTAGCGCTCCGCGACTGAGCGCGCTCCGCTCTGGGCGATCAGACGACCGAGTGCCAAACGGCTGAGCGCCGCCTGATAGCGTTCACCAAGCAGATCGAGCAGCGTCGCGCTCTGAGCGAAATCATGATAGGCGTCAGCGGGAGCGCCATTCCGGGTGTGCAGCACGCCGCGCAGCCTGAGATATTCGCCCCATGTCGCGGGCGCGACCTGCGGGTCGAGGGCGTCCGCCGCCGAGGCCAGGCGCTCGGCGGCCTCGGCCAGATGACCGCCGGCTGTCAGCGCCTCGGCCGCGATGAGCGTGGC
Organism: Vicinamibacteria bacterium; assembly: GCA_041476545.1. Taxonomy (GTDB): domain Bacteria; phylum Acidobacteriota; class Vicinamibacteria; order Vicinamibacterales; family CAVVIG01; genus JBGOTP01. The sequence continues at coordinate 9,880 of JBGOTP010000004.1, forward strand.
CTGAAGGGCGTCGAATGGCGGCGCGCCGTCCGCCAGAATCTCGTTCGCTCGAGTCACGGCCTCGTCGACCGTCCCGCGCCGCAAGGCCAGCCTGGCCTCGAGCACCCTGACCGACCACTTATACCAGTGGCTGGTCTGACGGCCGTACGCCCCGTACGCCTCGCCCGCGCGACCGAGGAAGTCGCTCGCGGCATCGTAGTGGCCGCGAATGAGGTGAATCTGCGCGAGCGTATCGAAGACCGCTCCCGTCGTTTCGTGAAACTGAATCGGACTGCGCACGTCGAGCGCCCGGTGCAGGGCCTGCTCGGCGCGCGCGAGATCGCCGAGCCTCACGCAGATCTGCCCCAGCGTGGCGAGCGCAACGGCGAGGCCGTGGCCGGATCCGTGGGCTTCGTGGAGCGCCACGCTGCGCTCGGCCAGCGCGAGCGCCTGCTCGTAGCGATGCTCCAGCATCATCACGTTTGCCTGGTTTCCGCACACCGTCGCCAGCACATCGTCCGCCTGCACGACGGACGCGAGACGTTCGGCCTGTCCGAGCGCACTCATCGCTTCGTCGTACCGTCCGAGCTGGGCCAGCGAGATGCTCGAGAGGGAGTGCACCAGCGCCAGGTGGCGGCGGTCGCCGGCCGCGTGCAGGGCGGGAGCGGCCTTTGTGATGTGCTCGCGGACGATGGCGATGTCGCCGACCTGGCGGTAGCAGCGTCCGAGTTCGTAGTGGGCCAGGCCGATCGCGCGCGAGTCGTGTGCCGCCTCGGCGTGCTTCAGTGCGCGTCCATGATGCGCGATGGCGCGCGATTGGTCGCCGCGCGCGGAAGCCAGACGGCCGTGCAGTCGCCAGAGCGTGGACAGGCGACCTGATGACACGGTCTCGCGGAACGTGTCGGGAGGGCGACCGAGCGCGGTCGCCGCCTGATCAAGGTCGTCCTGAAGCAGCCAAGCTTCCGCCAGGCCCGATCGGACCGCCAGTTCGTCCTCGCGCGTGAGCGTCGAGGACCCGAGCAGCGGCACGAGCAGCTGAGCGGCTTCAGGCCCGCGACCTCGCTCGATCGACGCGCCGGCGCGGGCAAGAAGCGTCTGTAGTGAGGAGGACGCCACTAAATCGAAAGTATAGAGTGAAAAGTTGGAACTTAGAACTTAGAACTTAGAAGGCCAGCAGTCCCTGTAGCGCGTTTCGCAGCAGGTGCGCATCGGGAGCGGGCAGGTGCACGTGCAGCGCGCGGCGCCCTGCGGTATCGAGCGATGCGAAATCGCCAAGCGCTTGGGCGTGTTCCAGCGTGCCGAAGGAGAACGCCTCGCCTGGAATCGCCACGTCGTTCGCGGGAGACGCCGTGATCAGGATGAAGACACCAGTGTTCGGCCCACCTTTGTGCAGCTGCCCGGTTGAGTGGAGATAGCGAGGCCCATATCCCATCGTCGTGGCTGCGCGCGTTTTGTCGCGTGCCGCGCCGCGGAAGGCACGCAGGACATCGGCCAGATCGGTCCCGGGACCAAGATAGGCCAGGATGGCGAGATAGTCGCCAGGCTGAAGCTGCGTGAGCAAGCGCTCCGGATTCTGATGGCCTTCGTCGCCCCGTGCCGCCCGGCTCAATGTGAGTACGACGCCATCCGATCCGATCCGATCAGGTGTCGATGCGGGCAGCTGCCCCTTCATCCTGTATTGATCCAACAGGACCCGCGTGGCGTCCTTTGCCTGCCTGACGTTCGGTTCATCGAAGGGATTGATGCCGAGCAGCGCCGCGGCCACAGCAGTGGCAATCTCCCAGCGGACGAACTCGGCGCCGAGTGCGTATGGTTCGGGAAGATCGATGGCGACGACCGGCGCGTGCGCGGTTTGGAACTCGCGAATATCCGCTGTATGTGGGGCGTCAGCGAGGCGGACGGTGACGAAGAGCCGATCGGCGCCGTACGCGTTGGCGCCGCCACGCGTCTCGCCCATGACCGGGACCACACCTACACCGCTCTTCCCCGTGCTCTCGGCGACCAACTGTTCGACCCACAGCCCAAATGGTTCGAGGGCGGGCGGCACAACCAGCGTCAGCTTATCGCGACCCGCGAGTGCGGCTGCGCCGATAGCGAGGCCCAACGCAACGGCCGGCCTGGACATGGTGTCGGTGGCGGTGGTATCGGCGGCATCGCCGGGTCCGGGTTCCGTGGACGCGAGCATCGCAAGGCCCCAACCGACGAGTGCCGCCACGTCCTGCCCCATCAGGGCCGCCGGCACCAGCCCGAAGAAGGACAGCGCCGAGTAGCGGCCCCCGATGTCGGACGGATTGACGAAGGTGTCGCGAAACCGATCGACCCTGGCGCGTTCAGCCAGTTCGGTGCCCGCGTCTGTGATCGCGAGGAAGTGATCGGCCCAGCGCCGGACGCGCGCGTCCTCGAGAAGCCTGCGAAAGTGCGCCGCGAGCGAGTTGGGCTCAATCGTTCCACCGGACTTGCTGGCCAGAATGTAGAGCGTGCGATCGACCGGGGTGGCCGCGGCGAGGACAGCCGCCGGATCCGTCGAGTCGAGCATCTGAAAGCGGGGATAACCGGGTGAGGTGCCCAGGATCGCGCGAAGGACTTCAGGGGCCAGGCTCGACCCACCCATGCCAAGCAGGACCACGTGACTGAAGTCCCGTCTCACGCCGTCGGCGAACGCTCGCAATCGATCGATCGACTCCGCCATGAGTGCTGGGGAATCGAGCCAGCCGAGACGATTCGCGATGGTCTGTTGAACACCGGGGTCACGGCTCCAGACCGAGGCGTCCCGACGCGACAAACCTGCGGCCGCGCGCGCTGCCGCCGCGGCCTCTGCTGCGATCGCGTCGTCGATCGGCCCGGCAATTACGCGGCACGTGTTGGTCAGCCGCGCCTGCCTGGCGGCCACATCGAGCGCCGGCCAGCGCATCAGGAGATGAGCGGTGCTGAGCATGACGGTAGAATACCGTATGGATCGTCGCGCCGCGATCGCGGCCGTGCTGCTCTTCGCCATCGGCTGCGGATCGCGCGAAGGCCAGAGTGATCGCCAGTCGGCTGCCGACCGATCGGTTCCGGCCACGTCCCCGGCAGAACGCTCCCGCCGGCCCCGGGTTGTCGTGCTGGGAGACAGCCTGACCGCCGGTTTGGGACTTGCCCCTGATCAGGCGTACCCGGTCGTCCTGCAACAGCGCGTGGATGCCGCCCGGCTCGGCTACGAGGTGGTGAACGCTGGCGTGTCGGCCGACACTTCAGCGGGAGGACTCCGGCGGCTCGACTGGTCGATTCATGACAACGTTCGCGTTCTGATTGTTGCGCTTGGCGCGAATGATGGCCTGCGTGGTCTGCCGGTGGACGAACTCCGCGCTAATTTGAGTGAGATCATCAGGCGGGCGCAAGCCAGAGGCATCGTCGTGATTCTGGCTGGGATGGAGGCGCCGCCAAACTTCGGCCCCTCGTACACCACCGAGTTCCGCCGGGTGTATCCGTCGCTCGCAAAGGAATACGGCGTCGCGCTCATTCCCTTCCTCCTGCAGGGTGTCGCCGGGATTGAGTGGCTGAATCAGTCTGACGGCCTGCACCCAACCGCGGCTGGCGCGCGGATCGTTGCGGACAACGTCTGGGACGTCCTCAAATCAGCGCTGAAGGCGCCGCCAGCCGACCCGAAGTCGAGAACTGAAAGCTGAGAGCCGAAGGCTGAGAGCTAAGAGGTGCACGCTGCATGCTGCACGCTGAAAGCTGAAGACTGCATGATCGAACTGCGGAACGTCTCGAAGACTGTCGCGAGCGGCAACGAGCCCCTGACCATCCTCCATCCACTGACCACCAGCATTCCCCGCGGACAGTTTCTGGCGATTGTGGGACCTTCTGGCAGCGGCAAATCGACCCTGCTCGGCCTGATCGCCGGCCTCGATGCGCCCACATCCGGGTCCGTCCTGATCGATGGCGTGGACATCACAATGCTCGGCGAAGACGAGCTCGCGAAACTGCGCGGAGAGAAGATCGGATTCGTCTTCCAGTTCTTTCACCTCATCCCGTCGCTGACCGCGTACGAGAACGTCGCGGTGCCAATGGAAATCGCGGGCGCCGCCGATGCCGCGGGTCGCGCGCGAGTGCTGCTCGAGGAAGTCGGCCTCACGGGGCGGGCGCATCACTATCCATCACAACTGTCCGGTGGCGAGCAGCAGCGCGTGGCCCTGGCGCGCGCTCTTGCCAACGATCCGACCATCGTCCTCGCCGACGAACCGACCGGAAATCTCGACAGCGCGACCGGCCGGCACATTATGGACCTGCTGCGCGGCGTGCACCGTTCGCGAGGGACGACCCTGGTCCTGGTGACGCACGACGCCGAATTGGCCGCTCTTGCCGATGTCCGGATCGTGCTGCGCGACGGGAGGGTGGTCGAGGACCCGCGATGATGATGCCGTTTGTCCTCAAGATGGCGGTACGGGAGACGCGATCGGCATGGAGGCGTCTGCTGTTCTTCTTCGTCTGTATCGCGGTGGGCGTGGCGGCGATCGTCGCGCTACGGTCCGTCATTCAGAATGTCCGGGCCGTGTTCGGCAGCGAGGCGCGCTCCCTCTCGGCCGCCGACGTGCTCATCGCCACGAATCGCGACTGGACGCCGGAAGCTCGTACGGTCATCGACCGGCGCCTGCGTGACGCCGCCACGATCGAGCGCACCGAGACGATTGAAATGGCGACGATGGCGCGTCCGGCGGACGAGGCACGGATTGCGACACGGATGGTGGAGCTCCGGGCCGTCCAGACGGCATTTCCGCTGTATGGCACGATGGATCTCGATCGGGGCGTCGCGTATTCGCACGCGCTCGTCGAGCATCATGGAGCGCTGGTGCGTCCGGAATTGTTGACGGCGCTTGGGCTTCAGGTGGGCGACCGGCTCGCGATCGGACAAGCGACCTTCGACATTCGTGGTGTGATCAAGAACGAGCCCGGCCGGCGCGTCGGAGATTTCAGTCTCGGGCCCCGCGTTCTGATCGATTACGACGACATCCCGTCGACAGGGCTGCTGCGCTTTGGTAGCCGGGCACGGCACGTGCTGCTGGCGCGGGTGCCGGAGGATCGCATCCAGCCGCTCGTCGATGCCCTTCACAACGATTTCAAGGAGGAGTTCGTCAGCGCGCGGTCGTATCGCGCGACCGATGACGAAGTGGGGCGCGATTTCGATCGCGCGGAGAACTATCTCAGCCTGGTGGGACTCATCATCGTGATTCTGGGCGGGATCGCGGTGTCGAGCGTCACGCGGGTGTTCGTGATGCAGAAAATGCGAAGCATCGCCGTCCTGAAGTGCGTGGGCGCGAGCAGCCGGCAGATCGTCTCGGTCTACCTCGTGCAGGTGCTGACCCTCGGCCTCGCGGGAAGTCTGTTGGGGGTGGGTCTGGCCCGGCTGGCGATTGCCGCCATTCCACTCGCGCTGGGGGAGTCCTCCTCGATTCTGGCCGAGGTCGACTACGGCGTGACATGGAGCGCGACGGCACAGGGCATTGGCGTGGGCGCGCTGGTCTCGCTGCTCTTCTCGGTGGTGCCGCTGCTGCACATCCGCCTCGTGAAGCCGTCGTTGCTGCTGCGCGACGAGTCATCGGCGCGAGGAGTCGACTGGACACGCGTCGTGGCGGCAGTCCTCGTCTCCACCGCTCTCGTCGCGCTGACCGCCTGGCAGGCCTCTTCCGTGAAGGTGGGTCTCATCGTGTGTGCCGGGTTCTGCGGCGTCGCTGTTGTGCTGATGGTGGCAGGCCGGACGCTCGTGCAGGCGCTGGTGCCCCTCACACGCTCGCGATCGTTTCCGCTCCGCCACGCGGTGCTGCACCTGTCGCGCCCGGGGAATCAGACGCGCACGATTCTGCTGGCGGTCGGTCTGGGCGCGTTCTTCATCATCGGCGTGAGGTCGCTGCAAGCCAGCTTGCTGGCGGAGTTCTCGATCGAGGCGTCTCCTGATGCGCCGGACATGTTCCTGATGGACGTGCAACGTGATCAGGCCGACGGTGTCCGGGCGTTTCTCACGGACGCGGCCCACGGCGCGGGACCGTTTCGGCTCATCCCAGTGCTCCGCGCACGCATCACCGGTGTCAACGGTCGGGACAACAACCTCGAAAGCTTCGAAGATGTACGTGCGCGAGGATCGCTGGCGCGCGAGTACACCGTGACCTACAGGGATCACCTCGAGTCCAACGAGCGAATCGTGGAGGGCGTGTTCTGGAATGCGCCGTCGACGGAGGCCGAGGTGTCCGTGGAGCAGGGAATGCACGATCGCTTCCGGCTCAATGTGGGCGACACCATGCGCTTCGATATCCTCGGCCGTATCGTCACCGCTCGCGTGACGAGCATTCGAGAGGTCGATTGGAAAGACGCACGAGGCGGTGGCTTCATGATCGTGTTTCGACCGGGCGTGCTCGAGGATGCCCCGCAGTTGGTCATTGCCCCACTGAAGGGACCCCGAAATGAAGAGGGGCGCGCCCTGTTTCAGCATCAGCTCGTTGAGCAGTTTCCGAATGTCTCGGTGATTGACTTCCACGAAATCCTGGCGAACGTGCGGGACGTCATGTCGAAGGTCACGCTCGCGATCACGGTCGTCGGCGGCCTGGTGCTGTTCAGCGGCGCCCTGATTCTCATCGGTGCGGTCGCCATGACGAAATACCAGCGTGTGTACGAGGCGGCCGTGTTCAAGACACTGGGGGCCACGACCCGCGTCATCGCCCGGATGCTCCTGCTGGAGTACGGAGTGCTCGGACTGCTCGCCGGCACGGTGGGGTCGGTGGCCGCGATGGCGCTGACGTGGGGTGTCAGCCGGTACGCGCTCGACATTCCCTGGCGCGTGTTTCTCCGGGAACAGATCGGCAGCGTCGTCGCCACGGCAGCGCTCGTGGCGGCGATCGGCGTGCTGTCCAGTCTCGATGTGCTGCGCCACAAACCGCTGTCGACGCTCAGGGCCGAGTAGGGGACGGTTGCGGCGGGAAATGCTATGATAATTTGTTATTCAGGCCCACGGAATCAAACGAGGGGCAGGAGTTGAGCGTCGCATGGACGAGCAGACCTACAGAGACGCGCTGGTGAAGAAGCGCGACGAACTCCTGGGGGCGGGCGGCATCAAACCGCTCCAGGCGACGATGGACAACAACACCCGCCAGGGTGATATGGCGGATCAGGCGAGCGGTAACAACGAAGTCCATATCGCGCTGAAGCTGAAGCAGACGGACGCCAAGATCCTCACCGCCATCGAGGAGGCGCTGGGCCGAATCGACAAAGGGTCCTATGGCATCTGTCGCGATTGCGGCGAGCCGATCGCGGCAGCGCGGCTCAATGCCATTCCCTGGACGCGTGTCTGCATTACGTGCAAGGAGAAACAGAACGCGTGACCGATCTCCTTGCGTTGCTTCAGGAGTTCCATCGGGAGAAACTGGCCGCTCTCCTGAGCCACGAGGCGGGGGCGCGACTCGTCGGTCAGTACGACATCAACAATACCTACCAATACATCGTCAATCGCGAGGAGACACAGCTCTCGTGGCTGGCGGCGGCGATCGCGGAACTTGGTGCCACTGCGGACGGCACGGCCCTGGAGCCTGTCCGGCAGGCATCCGGAAAAGGGCCACATCGGACCGACGCACTGTTCGAAGCAGACACGCGCGACGCGCAGGCCTTTGTGGATCGCTGGAGGCCGCGCGTCGAGGCCATGGCCAATGCGCGGCATCGCGGTATGCTGCGGGTCATCCTCGGAGAGACGCTCGAGCAGAAGCGCTTCTTCGAGCAGGCGCGCGCAGGGAACGTGGACCTGCTCGGCAGGCGCAGCGAGCAGGTTGGCGCGCGCGTCGGGGAAGTGCTTTCCTCGCGGTGGATTGAGTAGGTCAGTCGATTGGATAATTGGAGAATTGGGTAATCGAGTAATTGCCGCTATTGCGCTCGGGTCGAACGTCGGTGACCGTGTCGCGCATGTCGAATTTGCCAGCCGCCGCCTCAGCGTGCTCCTCGCGAACATTCGGGTTTCGTCATTCCGTCACACGACGCCGGCGGGCACCTCGTCCCCTCAGCCGGACTTTGTGAATGCCGCGGCGGTTGGCGAAACCTCGCTGTCCGCACGGGACCTCCTGCTCGCGCTGCTGGCCATCGAGCGCGAGCGCGGACGGGAGCGGCCGTACCCCCTGGCACCCCGCACGCTCGACCTGGACCTGATTCTGCTCGGCGACCAGATCCTGCACGAACCGGGGCTGAGCGTGCCCCATCCGCGGTTCCGCGAGCGGACCTTCGTGCTGGAGCCTTTGGCTGAGGTCGCGTCTGGTCTGAGGGATCCGGTAACCGGGCGGACGGTGGGGGAGTTGCTGGCGGCTTTGATCTCAGGTCCGGCGGAAGCAGTGCGCTATCGGTCCGGCTGAAGTCGGACGCCACAAACGCGCCCCGCAAGCGCTGAGCTAGTGTTGTTCGGCCAGGTGGCGCAGGGACTCGCCAGCGAGACGGTGGACAGTCCACTCGTCCATGGGCTGCGCGCCAATCTTCCGGTAGACGCCGAGCGCCAGTTCGTTCCAGTCGAGCACCGACCATTCCATCCGCCCGTACCCTCGGTCGACCGCGAGTCCCGCCAGATGGATGAGGAGCCGGCGTCCGCAGCCATGGCCACGCCACTTGGGCAGGACGAAGAGGTCCTCGAGATACAGGCCCGGCTTGCCGAGGAACGTCGAGAAACTCTGAAAGAAGATCGCGAAACCGACGGGCTCGGCCCCGGCGTAGGCAATGACGACTTCGGCCGCCGGAGAAGGTCCAAACAGGGACTTCCGAAGGCTCGCCTCGGTCGCGACCACATCCCCGGCAAGCCGCTCGTACTCGGCCAGATCCGTGATGAGGCGCAGGATCAGTGGAAGGTCGTGTTCGGTGGCGGGTTCGATGCGGAAGGCACCGTCGCTCACAAACGCCTACGAGGCCACTGCGGCGGCTGGCGCGGCAGCTGGCTCGTCTTCTTCCTTCGGAAGGGCCGCCAGTTCCTCGTCGGCGTTGCGGCGCTTGGCGACTTTGTGGTCCGAGACGATATGTCCGTCGCGGCACGTGATGATGCGGGTGCCATACTCGGCGATGTCGTGTTCGTGCGTGATGAGGAGGACGGTGATGCCGCGCTCGATGTTCAGCCGCTGGAAGATGCCCATGACCTCGATGCTCGTGCGCGTGTCGAGGTTGCCAGTGGGCTCGTCGGCCAGCAGGATGGATGGGTTCGTGACAAGCGCCCGCGCGATGGCGACGCGCTGCTGTTGACCACCTGACAGCTGGTTGGGATGGTGGTCCGTCCGCTCGCCGAGGCCAACAGCGGCGAGCATTTCCGTGGCTCGCCTGTGCCGTTCCTTGGTCCTCAATTTGGTGGGGCCGTACAGCATCGGCAGCTCCACGTTGTCGATGGCCGTGGTGCGCGACAGCAGGTTGAAGCCCTGGAAGACGAAACCGATCTTCCGATTTCGGACTTCGGCGAGCTGGTCCTTGCTCATCCGGGAAACATCCTCGCCGTCCAGGACGTACCGGCCCGACGTCGGCTTGTCGAGACAGCCGAGGATGTGCATCAACGTCGACTTGCCGGACCCTGACGGCCCGGTGACCGCGAGAAACTCACCTCGCTGAACTTCCATGGAGAGTCCGCGCAGCGCGCGGACCTCGACCTCTCCGACGATGTATCGCTTGACGAGATCTTTGACTGAAATAACAGGCGGCTCCGTCGTCACTCAAACCTCAACGCGTCGATAGGATCCAGCCGGGCAGCTTTCTGGGCTGGATAGAATCCGAAGAAGACGCCGACGCCCGCGGCAAATCCGAACGACATGGCCACCGCGTTTGGAGGCACCTTCGCCGGCCAACCCATCCATCCCTCCATACCCGAGGCGAGACCGAAGCCCAGCGCGATGCCGATGCCTCCGCCGAACAGACTGAGGACGATGGCTTCCACGAGGAACTGCAGCAGCACATCGCTGCCCTTGGCACCAATGGCCATCCGCAGCCCGATCTCGCGCGTCCGCTCCGTGACTGACACCAGCATGATGTTCATGATGCCGATGCCACCGACGACGAGCGACACACCGGCGATGCCGGCCAGCAGCGTGGTCATGGTGCCCATGGTCGATGCGCGCATCTGGGCCATCTCCTCGAGCGTGCCCACCATGAAGTCGTCGTCCATCCCGGGAATGATCTTGTGATTGTCCCGGAGCTGCAAGGCGATATCGTCCGCGACCTTGTGCACGTTGTCCGCGGAGGCCGCCGAGACCGTAATCTGCTGAAGGTTAGGCTGGCCGATGAGCCGCTTCTGGACGGTCGTGTAGGGCGCGAGGATCTGATCGTCCATGTTCTCGCCCATCGTTTGCCCCTTCGTCGCCATCACACCGACGACGCGGAACGGCTGGTTACGTACGCGAATGACCTGGCCCGTGCCGTCGCCATCGGGGAAGAGCGCATCGTTGACCGCCCCGCCCAGGACGCACACTTTGGAGCCGCCCGTGACGTCCTGCGCACTGAAAAACGACCCGCTTTTGAGGGTCCACGCGCGGATCAGAGGGAAATCAACGTCGGTCCCCGTGACCCGTGTAAACCAGTTCAGATTGCCGAAGATGATCTGCTGCTGGGACGAGACCTGGACGGCGAGATACTCCACGCCGGCCACATTCTTCCGAATGGACTCGGCGTCTGCAACGGACAGGGTGGTCGAGCTGCCAGCGCCTCCCCGGGAACCGCCCTGGGTGGCATTTCCGGCCCGCACGGTAATCATGTTGGTGCCGCCGCCCTTGATCTGATCTTCAATCGCCGATTGCGCGCCGTTCCCGAGCGCAACCAGCGTGATCACCGCCGACACGCCGATGATCATGCCGAGCATGGTGAGCCCCGTCCTCATCTTGTTGCGGCCGAGCGCCTTGAACGCAATCCGAAGCGTCATGACTGGTGACACTAGAAGCCTCCTCGACCACCACCACCGCCGCGGTTGCCACCACCACCACCGCCACCACCACCGCCCGGTTGTCCAAAGCCGCCGGGGCCACCGCGCCCTCCGCCCGGACCCTGGAAGAACGGGTTGCCCTGCTGCTGGTTGAGCGGGGTTCGAACCGACGTGACGATGATGTTCGTGAGGATCTCGGCGCCCTCCTTGAGGTCGCCTTCAATGAGCTGCGTGTTCTGGCCGTCGCTGATGCCCAGGCGCAGGCTCACCTGCTTCAGCTCCTTCTTCTCCTTGTCCCACGTCCACGCGCGGCCGCGGGTCTCGACCCGTGACAGGGCGGGGAACAGGGCATCAATGGTCGAGGCGCCAGCGCTCCTCCGGGTGGCGGCGAGCGCCTCCGCACTCGGCGTGCCGGAGCGGCCGCCTCGGCCCTGACTGTTGCCACCGCGCCCGTCACCGCTACGGCCACCCGCGTTACGGTTACCACTGGTGCGGTCACCGGCGGTGCGCCCGCCGCCATACTGTCCTCCGAAACCGCCCTGGCCGCCACCGCGATTGTCACCGCGGCCTCCGTTATTCCCGCTGCCGAAACCACTCTGATCCCCACCGCGTCCGCCTCGACCGGCAGCCATCCTGTCCCGTTCCTCGGGCGTCATGTTCTGCAAGCGGGCCATCTGTTCCGGCGTCATGGCGCCGAAGTCGCCCCGTCCGCCGCCATTGCGTCCCGTGGTCTCGCCCGATGGTCGTGCGTTTGCCGACTGACGCGCGGCTCCGGCCGACGCCCCCGAGGCTGGCGCTGCGGGTCTGGCGGCCGCCGGTCCGGTCCCCGGGGCCGCGCCCGCGGCGGTCGCGCCGCCGGCTCCTTCGCGTCCTGGTCCACCCGCGCCACCGCCACCGGCGTTGCGACCACCGCCGCGTCCGCCGCGCCCGGTGTCCGCCGGCGGTTCCAGGCCGAGCGCCGTGTACATGTCGTTTGTCGGACGGAAGCGCAGCGCCGCGTTCGGCACGCGGAGCACATCATCGATCCGCGAAATCTCGACGTTGAGGTTTGCGGTCATGCCGGGCCTCAGCTTGAGATCCGGATTCGGGACCGAGATCACCGTCTGGTAGGTGACGACGTTCTGCGGCATCTTCGGCTCGAGCCGCACCTGCTCCACGGTCCCGTTGAAGACCTCGTTGGGATAGGCATCCACGCGGAACGTCACGTGCTGATCCGGACGGATTCTGCCCACATCCGACTCGTCGACGCCGGCAATGACCTTCATCTTCGTGAGATCCGCCGCGATCGTGAAAATGGCCGGTGCGTTCATGCTGGCGTTCACTGTCTGCCCGACGTCGACCGCGCGCGAGATAACGAGACCGTCAATCGGCGAGAGAATGATCGTGTGTTCCAGGTTCACCTTGTTCTGCTCGAGCGAGGCCTGCGACTGCTGAAGGGCTGCCTGCGACGACTTGAGGGCAGCTTCCGCGGAGTGCAGATTGAGTTCGGCGGTATCGAGATCGGCCTGCGTGACGATGCCCTTCGCGCTCAGGTCCTTGGACCGCTCATACTTCTTGCGCGCGTCATCGAGGGTGACCTTCGCCTTGTCGATGTCCGTCTGGGAGCGGACGACGTTCGCCTCGGCCTGCAGAATTTGAGTCTGCACGGTCTGGGGATCGAGCTTCGCGAGCACCTGCCCCTTCGTCACAATCGAATTGAAGTCCGCCCCGAGTTGGAGGACGACCCCCGACACCTGCGAGCCGACGACCACTTGCGAGACGGGCTGCAGCTGGCCGGTGGACCCGACGGTGTCCACGATGTTGCCTCGTGTGACGATTCCGGTGTTGACGATCGGTTCGGGTTTCTTCGCGTTCAGCACGAAGTACCAGTACGCTCCGCCTCCGCCAGCGGCCAGAACGACGAGGAGTAGCAGCACTTTTTTCATCGAATCCTCAACCTCAGCGCGGAATTTCCGCTGTCTTCGGCTTTCGCCGAAGGCCCGGAAGACCTTCTTCGAAAATGGTGTACACAGTAGGAACCGGCACGAGCGTCATGGCCGAGTCTCACAGAATCTGAATGCTCGAGCTCGCGAGCGTGGTTTCCTGGAGCCGGTCCCATTCGACCTGCGCCTTGCGGTAGTTCAGAATTGCGCGCAGTTCGCTGTTCTTCGCGTCGTTCAGATCGCGCTGGTACTGCACGATCGTGTAGTTGGTCGACATCCCGACGTCAAACTTGCTCCTTTCGGCCTCGAGCTGCTGCTGCGACAGGATGGTTGATTGCTGGGCCGCCTGGACGGCCTCCGCCGTATTCTGGAGGTTGATGGCCGCCTGGGTGATGTCGTTGGCGACCTGCAGTTCGATGGTCTTGAGCTGTGCCTTGACCTGGCTCAACTGAACCTGGGCGGTCGCGAGCGTCGTGTCCGACGAGTTCAACCCCAGCGGATAGGTGACATTCACGCCCACCGTCCATCGGGGGTTCTTCCCGCGAAGGAGCGCCGACAATGCATCACCCTCGCCGCCCGGAATCGTCTGCGTGATGGGGCTCCCGAGTTGCTTGGGATCGCGAATGAGCTGGGTGCCGCCCACACCGTTGAGCCCGTAGGACAACTGGAAATCCACGGCCGGCAACGTGCTGTTGTGGTACATCTTCAGCGACTCGTCGTTGAGTGCGAGGTTCTGCTTGACGATCGCGAGGTCGGTCCGGTTCTCGAGCGCGCGGGCAATACCTGCCTGGACATTCACCGGCGCGGGCTGAAATTCCGGTCGATCGACAGGGTCGAGCGTGGCCATCCAGTTCGGATCGTCCGTACCGCCGACGATGAGACGCTTGAGCGCGAGCTCTGAGGTTCGACGGGTACCCTCCGCGGTGGTCAGGGTCTGCTGGCGCTGCGCCTGCGCCGCCCGGGCCGAGACGATATCGAGCGGCGCCAGCGTGCCCACCTCCACCTTGATGGTGTTGTCCTCGACGAGTTGAGTCGCCAGCGTCAGCGACTGCCGAGCCGCATCGACCGCTTCAGTGGCGTACACGAAGTCCCAGTAGGCGTTCCGCACGTTCGACACCAGATTGCTCAGCGAGGCCTTGAGCTGGATGTCCGACATGTCGCGATTGACCTTCGACACGAAGATGGTACGGCGCGACGCGTCGATCGTGCGCCCACGGAGGAGCGGCTGCGTGAACGTCGCCTGCCACGTCGAGGTGTAGGTGGGGTTGAACGTCACGTTGTTGCTGGTGCTGTCCTGTCGATTGTTCTGGAACTGCGCGTTCAGCGACGATCCCCACCAGGGCAGGCTCTGCGTGATGCCGGCGTTGTACGTCGTCGTGCCCGTAACAGTGGTCGAACCGGTCGATCCGATAGTGAGCTGATTGGTCGGCGTGCTCGTCGAGGACGAACGGCTGATGTTGGACGTCAACGTCGGGTGATAGACGGCCAGCGCGGCCGCCACGGAGATGTCCCGGATTTCCGGGTTGACGCGCTGAACCGCGATATCGAGGTTACGCTCGAGCGCAAATTTCACCGCGTCGTCGATCGTGAGAGGAACCGTCGGTCCGTTCCCGGTCGGCGCCTGCGCCGAGAACGTGAAAGGCCCCTGAGCCTGATTCAGCAGCGCCGCCTGGACCAGTTCCCTGAGGCGCGCCTCGGACACTTGCGCGTGGGCGGACGCTCCCGCCAGGAGCGAGGTCGCGACGATGGCGGTCAACAGTTCGATCGATCGATTCCGTTTCATGTGAGTCCTCTAGGTCCTCGTTGCCAAAGGTCTTGCTATGCTCCTGGACGTCCACGATGGTCAGGCGCCGGCCTCTGGTCCGGCTTCGGGTTCTGAGTGGACTTCTGACTCTCGTCCTGTTTTCGCTTCTGATCCTGTTTCTGCCGCTCGACCTCGGCCTGCTGCAGCTCGATCTCGAACTGCGCGTGCAGCGTTTCGAATCGCGCCCGCTGCGCGGGGTTGAGCACCTGACGCATGCGGTAGAGCATCAGCGTTCGCGTCTTGTTCAGCGCGCTCCGCGTCTCCTCGACGCGGTCAATCCATTTCGAGACCATCCACTCGGGAGCATTGTCCAGAATGGTCTTCGACAGCATGTCCTCTCGATTGCGCAGATCCTGATCCTGTTTGATCAGGTCAGGTCTCGTGTTCTGAAAGATCTTTTCGATCTGATCTACCTGAGCCTTCGTCAGGCCCAGTTCCTTGCTGATGGGGGATGTCTCTCTCCACCAGAGTTCAGGACCCCGGCTCGGCCTTGGGCCACGACTGCCCGCCTGGACCTGGGCCGACGCCGGCGGACCCGACTGGGTGCTCACCGGTAGTGCAAGCGCCAGCACAAACCCAACTGGAAGCACCCAGCGGCACGCGGACTTCATGATCGAGCACCTCTTATAAAACGGCATGAGGCAAGGAGCTGGCATTTTCGATGAAATCGACGGGCCTATGAAGAAAGGAATCTGTGAGGAAATACGTTGAGAGCCGGCCAAGTGTTTAGCTGGAGGGTCGAGTTCTCACAAATGTCACAATGCCGGGCCAATACGCCGTTCTCCATACTGCAAATCACTGATTATCATGGAGTTGCCTCAGATCTTGCAAATCGATCGAGGATGCGAATCGCATCGCCAACCAGATTGTCAGGCGTCGAGGCACCCGAGGTGAGCCCGATCCGCAACGGCCCGATGGGGGGTAGCCAGCCCCGAGCCGTCACTGGCTCCTTACGGCCTACTGGGCGATGACGGATTTCCAAGGGAGACACGAGACAGTCCGGGTCCTCGATGTGGAAGGTCGGACAGGCGGCTGCGCAGATTCTGGCCAGGTTGCACGTGTTGCTGCTGTTATAGCCGCCAATCACGATCATCAGGTCAACGGGGGTTTCGCGGAGCAGGATCTCAACAGCGTCCTGCCGATCCTGCGTGGCACTGCAGATGGTGTCGAACGTCTCGAAGTGGGCGGCAAGATTGGCGTGTCCATAGCGATCGACCATGGCCGCCTTCAACATCTCGCCAATCTCAAGCGACTCCGACATCAACATGGTCGTTTGGTTCGCGAGGCCGATACGCTGCAGGTCTCGATCCGGATCGAAGCCCGCCGAGGCGGCGCCGCCAAACCGCGCCACGAAGGCGTCGCGGTCTTCCCCGTGCCGGATGTAGTTGCAGAGCGGTTGGGCGTCACCGGCATCGAACACGACCAGGTACCGGCCGCCATGCGCGACCGCCTGCGAGGCTGTGGCCTGGGTTTCCTCATGCCACACTTTGCCGTGGATGATCGACGTGTAGCCATTCTCTGTGTACCGCCGGACGTTTTTCCAGACGTTCAACACCGAGCCGCAGGTCGTGTCAATGAGCGTGCACCCTCGCCGGTCGAGCTGCTGAAGCAGCGCAACCGTGACGCCGAAGGCCGGCAGGATGACCACGTCCTCGGGACCGAGGTCGGCGTCTCGATCGCTCCGGTCGCTCAGAAACCGAATCCCCATCGAGCGCAGGTTCTCATTCACGTGCGGATTGTGAATGATTTCGCCAGTCAGATACACCTGACGATCCGGGAAGCGGCGGCGTGTCTGGTACGCGTAGTCAACCGCGCGGTCGACCCCGTAACAAAAGCCAAACTCCCGAGCGAGGTGCACTGTCAGCCGGCCGGCCCGGTACATGAAATCGTCGGCCTTGACGCGTTCGATGAGACCGCTGTGATAGTTCTCAGCCAGCATGCCGGCCACGGCATCCTTCAGGTCGAGACCTTTTCTAAAGATGAGGGAGGACATAGGAAGAAACTCAAAAATCAGAACTGAAAACCAAGAAGTTTCGAGTTCTGAGTTTCAAGTTTACCGGATTCGGTACGTGATTTCCCGCGTATGAGGCGTGAAGGCGTCGAGCGCCCTCAGCTCCGATGTGCGAGGACGATTGAGCGCGGCTTCGAGTTCCGACATGAAGACGGTGTCATCGTTGCCGGGGTCGACGCCGGCGGACGCTGGCAGGGACGTTTCGACGTGGTCAGATCTGGATGGGACGGTGCTCTCGACCGGCGTGGGCATCGTCGCACCGTGGTCGACGGTTGCCGCGGGCCGCGCGCGCTGATCGTAGATCACGCCCGCCGCCACACCGATGAACAGGCCCGCCGCAGCGGCCGAGACGACCCAGCGGGAGGTCACCCCGGAGACGACCGGCGCTGGCTGTCCGGCCGGCCTTCCCGGGTTCGGGCTGGAGCGGGCGTCGGGGCCGAACGGGAAGCTCAAGACGCGCCCGCCGTGTCCGAGCACCTCGAGGCGGCGCGCGATTTCCGCCTGCTGCAGGTGCAAATGATCGCTAGTGAAGACCTCGGATGTCTCCGCGTCGGCCGTGACCCACGCGTCGTCCATGAAAGTCACAAACTGCGCGTACGCATCGTTGCACCGGCGGCAATCGGCCAGATGTTCGGCCAAAGGCGGCGCGACACCTTCGCCACCACGTTCGGCAAGATAGCACTCGAATAGCCGCCTTTCCGAGAGATGGCGCGCCAGGCCGAGCATTTCACGGACTCCAGACATGCCTACGGCTTTCCACCGAGCAGGCCGCGCAGCTTTCGTGCCGCACGAAACAGATGTACGCGGACGGTGGACTCGTTCAATCCGGTCATGGCGCTGACTTCCCGAGGCGTGCAATCGCCGTAGTGACAGAGCATGAACACGGTCCGTTGACGTCCGCCCAACCGGTCGATCGCGCTCGCCAGCCGGGTCTGGCGTTCGCGGGCCAGAAGCCGAGCCTCAGGATCGAGCGGCGGCGCGCTGCTGAACGTCGGACGCGCTTCATCAGCGGCGCCGGCGTCGTCGGCCGGTGCGAACCGGCGTTCGCGCCGCGCGCGAGCCTTGCGGCGGTCGAGACACCCGTTGATGAGGATGCGGGTGAACCACACCTCGAACGGCCAGGCGTCGCGATAGGATCCGATGTGACCAAAGGCCTTGAGGAGGGCGTCCTGGACCGCTTCATCGGCGTCGGCGGCATTCCGAAGGTACTGATACGCGATCCGCAGGGCGCGTCGTTGATGCAGCACGACGATCTCGCTGAAACGCTCGCGGGCCACCGCCATGTCGCCCGTGGCGACCAGATCCCGAATCTCGACGGCAATCCGCGTGTCCTCCGACGGTCGCCCGCCTGACGGCTGACGTCGAGGAGCCAGTGCCACGAGCGAAGCAGCCCTCTGGCTCTCGTCGGCCGGACGCAACTTATGGTCACTCATAGAGTCATTACGATGAGCCGTACCAACTGTTTACCGTTTTCGACAGTGTACCGCATGAGAGGTTCCGTGGATTGACTTCATCTGAATCCGCCGGGTACGATCCCGGTCCAGCGTATGTTACTGCGCCACTAGATGTTAGGAGCGTAAATGACTTCGGATAAGCCGGTCCGTTCGCTTCAGGTCCCTATCCCCGGCGCACGCCTTCACTGGAATCTGTCCCGGGCCGCCCTGTACGAGGAGGCTCTGCGGCGAACGGAGGGCGTCCTTGCGATCGACGGGCCGCTTGTGTGTCAGACGGGACCGCACACTGGCCGGTCTCCCAACGACAAGTTCTTCGTGACGGAGCCGTCGAGCGCGCAGCATATTGCCTGGGGTACGGTCAACCGGCCGCTCGATCCGTCCCGGTTCGACATCCTGCGTCAGGATCTGCTCGCGTCACTCGAGGGTGTCGAGCTGTACGTGCAGGAGCGCTATGCGGGCGCCGATCCGAAATTTCGCCTTCCCGTTCAGGTGGTCACCGAGTACGCCTGGCATAGCTTGTTTGCCTGCAATCTCCTGAGAGCTGGACAGACGCGGAGTTCGGGTGGAATGGTGACCGGAGCCCAGGCGCCGTTTACCATCATCGATTCGCCAAGCTTCAAGGCCGATCCGCAACGTCACGGCTCCCGGTCTGACGTCGTCATCGCCATTAACCTGGCCGAGCGGCTGGTGCTGATCGCCGGAACCAGCTACGCCGGTGAAATCAAGAAATCGGTCTTTACGGTGCTCAACTATCTGCTGCCGATGCAGGGCGCGCTGCCCATGCACTGCTCGGCCAACGTGGGCCGTGCTGGCGATGTGGCGCTGTTCTTCGGTCTATCAGGAACGGGCAAGACAACGCTGTCGAGCGATCCGGAGCGGCGGCTCATCGGTGACGATGAGCACGGGTGGAGCGAGCGGGGCGTGTTCAACTTCGAAGGCGGCTGCTACGCGAAGACCATTCGCCTGTCGTCGGCGGCGGAGCCCCAGATCTATGCGACCACGCGGCGCTTCGGCACGGTCCTCGAAAACGTGAGTATCGACGCGGACACCCGCGAACTGGATCTGGACGACGATCGGCTCACGGAGAATACGCGCGCCGCGTATCCGATTTCTGCGATTGAGGACGCGGTGCTGTCGGGCATGGGAGATCATCCGAGGAATGTGGTCATGCTGACCGCCGACGCCTTCGGGGTGCTGCCACCGATCGCGCGTCTCACGCCGGACGCCGCGATGTACCACTTCTTGTCCGGGTACACCGCGAAGATCGCCGGTACCGAGAAGGGTGTCACCGAGCCGAAGGCGACGTTCAGCACCTGTTTCGCGTTGCCCTTCATTCCGCTGTCGCCGGGCCTCTATGCGCGGCTGCTGGGCGAGCGCATTGCGCAGCACGGCTCGCGCGTATGGCTGGTCAACACGGGCTGGACCGGCGGGCCCTATGGAACCGGCGTGCGGATGAAGATCGGGCATACGCGCGCGATGATCAACGCGGCGCTCTCCGGAGCGCTCGACACGGTGGCCTACAAGGTGGAGCCGGCTTTCAATCTGGAGATCCCGACAAGTTGTCCAGGCGTGCCGGACGAGGTCCTCGATCCGCGGGCGACATGGCCGAGCGCTGATGCCTACGACCGGCAGGCCGCCAGCCTTGCGCGGATGTTCGTTGAGAACTTCAGAGCGTTCGAGACCCACGTCAGCGCCGGCGTGCGGGCCGCCGGGCCCGCCGCACGCTGAATCTGAATTTGGTCATCTGGCCATTTGAACATCTGGTCAGGTGGTTGAATCATTGACGCGGCGAGACGGCCGGTTTCAATAACCCGATGAAATGCCCAGATGACGAGATGAGCAAATTCGAAGCGGTGATCGGCCTCGAGATCCACGCGCACCTGCTGACGCGATCGAAAATGTTTTGCGGATGCAGTACGACGTTCGGCGCGCCGCCAAACACCCATGTGTGTCCGGTGTGCCTGGGACTGCCTGGCGCGCTCCCCGTTCTCAACCGCGCGGCCGTTGACCACGGTATTCGCGCGGCGCTGGCGCTCGGCTGTCGGGTCAACGCAACCTCAATTTTTGCGCGCAAGAACTATTTTTATCCGGATCTCCCCAAGGGCTATCAGATTTCTCAGTACGAGCAGCCGCTCGCGAGTGATGGCACGGTCGAGTACGTGGCCACGGCGGGCCCACGACGGGTCGGCATCACCCGCGTGCATCTCGAGGAGGACGCCGGGAAGTCGGTCCACGAGGGGGTCGGGGATTTCGTACGGAAGACCGGCGTCGACTACAATCGTAGCGGCC
Organism: Vicinamibacteria bacterium; assembly: GCA_041476545.1. Taxonomy (GTDB): domain Bacteria; phylum Acidobacteriota; class Vicinamibacteria; order Vicinamibacterales; family CAVVIG01; genus JBGOTP01. The sequence goes on from JBGOTP010000004.1 coordinate 30,227, forward strand.
TGCCGCTGATCGAAGTTGTGACTGAGCCAGATTTGCGGTCAGCAGCCGACGCCGCGGAATTCTTCAGCTGGCTGCGCGCGGTGCTCGTGTGGCTAGGCGTCAACGACGGCAACATGGAAGAGGGGAGTCTGCGTTGCGATGCCAATGTGTCGGTGCGCCTGGCCGGTGCCGCGGTGCTCGGCACGAAGGCCGAAGTGAAGAATCTCAATTCGTTTCGCTTCCTTCAGCAAGCACTCGCGTACGAAATCGAACGACAGACGGAGGTCGTGGAACGGGGTGGTCGTGTGGCGCAGGAGACCCGCCTGTGGGACCCGGTCCGTGGCGAAACGGTCTCGATGCGCAGCAAGGAGGAAGCCCACGACTACCGGTACTTTCCCGAGCCGGACTTGCCGTCCCTCCTTGTCGACGAAGCCCGGGTCGCGGCGGTTCGCGCCGCTATGCCGCGGGAGTTGCCGGATACCCGCCGACGGCGATTCGTCCAGGTCTACGGACTGCCCGAATACGACGCGATTCAGCTCACGCAGTCGCGCGCCTCGTCCGACTTCTTCGAGGAGACCGTCCGGGCCGGTGGTGCCCCCAAGATCGTCAGCAACTGGATGATGGGGGAGCTGGCGCGCGCTCTCAATGCCGCAGGTCAGGATATCGCCGATTCACCGGTGACGCCCGCGAGGCTGGCGGAGTTGCTCACGCTGATTGGCAACGGCACGATCAGCGGGGCCATGGCGAAGGGTGTGTTCGAGAAGATGTGCATCTCGGGCCGCGATGCCAACGCCATCGTGCAGGCCGAGGGACTGGCGCAGATGACCGACGCTGCGCAGATCGCTGCTCAGATTGCCGAGGTCCTTGGCCGGAATGCGCAGGCCGTCGCCCAGTATCGCGGGGGCAAGCGGAATGCCCTCGGCTTTCTCGTCGGTCAGGTGATGAAGGCGACGGGCGGGAACGCCAATCCCAAGCGGCTGAACGAACTACTGAAAGAGGCGCTGGACCGAGAGGCCTGAGCCTCGCCCCATGTTATAGTCGCACGCTCCAGGCGTGATAGAGACGCATCACCTCTCCAAGCTGTACAGCCGCGGCGTCTATGCGCTGCGCGATCTCTCCCTGACCATCGACAAAGGTGAGTTTCTGTTCCTGACGGGATCGAGCGGCGCCGGCAAGTCCACGCTGCTGCGGCTGCTCCTGCGCGAGGATCGTCCAACCGAAGGCACAATCACGGTCGCCGGGCGTCCGCTGAATGATCTCAGTCGAGACCAGGTGCAGAGTTATCGCCGGACGGTCGGCTTCGTCTTTCAGGACTTCCGCCTGATTCGGCGCTTCACGGTGTTTCAGAACGTCGCCTTCGTCATGCGCGTCCTCGGCGTGGCCGTCGCCGTTCAGCAGCGGAAGACGTTTCAGGTCCTGAAGTGGGTGGGGTTGCAGCACCGGATGAACGCCCTGCCCGACGATCTGTCCGGCGGCGAGCAGCAGCGGGTCGCGATTGCGCGCGCGCTCGTCAACGACCCGCAACTCATCCTGGCGGATGAGCCGACCGGCAATCTCGATCCCGACCTCTCGCTCGACATCATGAATCTGTTCCGCGAGATCAACGCTGGCGGGACGACCGTGGTCGTCGCCACCCACGACCGCGAACTGATCCGGCGGGTCGGCCGCCGTGCGATTACCCTGGATCACGGTCGCGTGGTGGAGGTGGCCTGATGCGCGCGATCCGGTATGCGTTCGACGAAGCCGTCGGCAGCCTCTGGCGCGGGCGGCAGTCCGGCCTGCTGTCGATGGCCACGATTGCCGTGGCGCTGTTCGTACTCGGCGGTTTCCTGCTCGCGACGTCGAATCTCGATCGCCTGAGCCTCGAGTGGAGCCGTGCGGCGGAGATCTCCGTATACCTGCATGACGATGTGACACCCGCCGATCGGGGCGACGTGGAACGTCTGCTGGCGCCGGGCGGCGCGGTGGCCGCCTACGAGTTCGTGTCGAAAGAAGAAGCGCTGCGGCGGTTCAAGCTGATGTTTGCTGACCTGGCCGCCACCGCCGACACGCTCGACGACAATCCGCTGCCGGCTTCGTACGAGGTGCGCCTTCGGCCGTCCGCCGACGCCCAGGGGCAGGTCGACGGCCTTGTCGACAAACTGCGCGCGAGCGCCGGGGTTTCGGACGTCCGCTACGACCGCGAGTGGCTCGATCGTCTGCTGTCGGCGGTCGGCATCATTCGCCGCGTCGGCCTGGCGCTTGGTGCCGTCCTGACGATCGCTGCCGCGCTCACCGTAGCGAATGTGGTTCGCCTTGCGCTGGACGGGCGGCGCGACGAACTTGAAATCATGCAGCTTGTCGGGGCGCCGCGGTCGTATATCCGCGGGCCGTTCGTGATGGAAGGGGTGCTCCAGGGGGGGATCGGCGCGCTGGCCGCGCTGACGCTCCTGGCCGCGCTGTTCCTGGCCACGCGCGCACGTTATCTGGCGCCGCTGGCCTCTGCGGTCAATCTGTCATCCATTCGGTTCTTGTCGCCGGAGCTCTGCCTGATGCTCGTCGCGGGCGGGATGATGGTGGGGTGCCTGGGGGGCATCGTGGCCGCGACCGGCCGCACGTGATCGCGATATGAAATCTTGACACTTCCTTTTTGGCGGCACTACACTGAAAGACGTCTGCGGTATTCTTTTCGAGGCCCTGCATGCCACGCTTCGTGACCGATTCGAGGCCGACCAGCGCGCAGCACACGCTCACCGAGTTCTACAGACAAGAGTTCATCAAACATCATCGCTGTCTTCAGCATCATCGCCCGTATTACTCTGAAAGCGCCATCACCGACGTCGAGGTCGCACTGACTCGCATCATGGGACAGCTCGAGCAGCTGTGTTCCAGGGACAACGCCGACGAAGTCGTCGGCTGCCTCCTCAAGAAGTTCGACGTGGTCACCCGCCTTTCCGTCTGGTCAGATCCCAAGCGCACCCACTGACGAAGTCTCTCGAAATCCTCCGACTCGATCTCCTGGCGATTGTCCGGGCCGCTATCGATGCATGCGATGCGGGCGAGCGTGTCGAGCGCGCGCTCGGACCCGCGTCCGCATCGGACGCAGGTGCTCGGCCGGACGTGTGGATCGTTGCCGCGGGGAAAGCAGCTCCAGCCATGGCGGCAGCCGCGCAACGTGGGCTTGGCGCCAGCGTTCGCGGCGGGCTGGTGATTCGTCCGGGCGGGCAGCGCAGGGCGGGTGGGCAAGGCAGGCAGAGTGGGCAGGGTGGGCAGGACCGGCAGGGCAGACAGGAGCCGGTCGAGTGGATGGGGGGCGGACACCCGATTCCGACCGAGGACAGCGTGCGAGCCGGTCAACGTGCGCTGGCGATTGTTCAAGCAGCGCAGCCGGACGAACGCCTGCTGTTTCTGCTGTCGGGCGGTGCGTCGGCGCTGATGGCGCTCCCCGCGGAGGGTGTGACGCTCGACGACAAGCAGGGAACGACCGAGTGTCTGCTGCGCGCCGGAGCGAACATCCACGAACTCAACACGGTGCGCAAACACCTGTCTGCGATCAAGGGAGGACAGCTTGCCGCGGCCTCTTCCACGGATTGGCGGACGCTCGTCGTTTCGGATGTCGTCGACGACGACCTGAGCGTGGTCGCATCGGGACCCACGGTTGCCGATGCCAGCACCTTTCAGGATGCGCTCGACGTGTTGCGGCGTCACGGCGATGGCACGGTCGATTGCTATCCCGCGCGGTCGGTGGCACGTCTGATGCGAGGCGCTCGCGGAGAGCTGGCGGACACCCCCAAGCCGAACGATCCACGCTTGGCTCTCGGCGAGGCTCTCGTGATCGCCAGCCGTCGTGACGCCATGAGAGGAGCGGCAACTGCGGCGGCGGCGCGCGGCTATCACGTGCTGCGCATGGACGAAGCGGTGGTCGGCGAAGCGCGTGTGGCGGCCCACGCGCACCTGGACGCTGTGACTGCACGCATCGCGCGGGGCGACAGCCCCCCAGACCCGATCTGTGTTGTCTCGAGCGGCGAGACCACGGTCCATGTGACCGGGAACGGCCGGGGCGGTCGCAACCAGGAGTTCGCGCTCGCGCTCGTCGAGAGAATGCCCCTGCTGGGAGCGTGCGCCGCCCTCGCGAGTCTGGGAACAGACGGAATTGACGGCCCGACCGACGCGGCGGGGGCGATTGTCGACTCCAGGTCGGCCGTGCGTGCCCGCCAGTCCGGCCTCTCGTCGAACTCGTTCCTCGCCGCCAACAATGCCTACGCCTTTTTCCTGGCGATGGGCGATCTTGTTCACACCGGTCCCACGGGCACGAACGTGGGCGACCTTCAGATAATTCTGTTAGCCTAAATTCACATGCTTTCTCGAGATCAGATCCTCGCCGCGATGCGTGAACGGGTGCACTACCCCGCCGCCATCCGCGAACTGCTTCAACTGCTCAAAGTGCCGCGCGAGGAGCGCGCCTCCTTCAAACGGCACATCACATCACTCGTCGCCTCGGGCGACCTCATTCAGATTCGCGGGCATCGCTTCGGATTGCCCGAGAAGATGGATCTCTACGTCGGCCGCCTGCAAGCGCATCCGAGCGGGTACGGCTTCGTCATCCCTGAATCGCGCCAGCTGGACGGCGGTGGCGACATCTATGTTTCCGGTCCCCTTATGAACGACGCGATGCACGGGGATCGCGTTGTGGCGCGGATCGAGCGTATCAAGGACGGCGGGCGCGCCGAAGGGCGCATCATCCGCATTCTCGAACGGAGTCACACCTGGGTCGTCGGCCGGTACGACCGGGACGACGAAAGCATGGGACATGTCGCGCCATTCGATCGCCGGTTGCTGATGGACATCGTCGTCCTGCCGGGTGAGGAAGGAGGCGCGTCGCCGGGAGACATGGTCACGGTTGAACTGACGCGCTGGCCGACGGCCACGCGAGCGGCCGCGGGACGCGTCGCCGAGGTGCTCGGCGAGATCGACGCGCCGGGCGTCGACACGGAAATCATCATCCGCAAGCACTCGATTCCCGATGCGCACTCGCCGGACGCCGTCGCGGAAGCGGTCCGTCTCGGTGTCGTGGTGTCCGAGCGAGACATCCGCGATCGCTCCGACTTCCGGGATCTCCTGACGGTCACGATTGACGGCGAGCATGCCCGTGATTTCGACGATGCGATCACGATCGAGAAACTCCCGAGCGGGCACTACTGGCTCGGCGTACACATCGCCGACGTCTCGCACTACGTGCGCGACGGCAGTGCACTCGATCGCGATGCGTACGAACGCGGGACGTCGGTCTACTTTCCCGAGCGCGCCGTGCACATGTTCCCGTCCGAACTGGCGACGGGCCTCTGCAGCCTCAATCCGCGGGTCGATCGCCTGGTGCAGTCCTGCTTCATGGAAGTGGACCGGCGCGGGGAGGTGCTGCGTCACGAGTTCCACGACGGAGTCATTAACAGCAACGAGCGGATGACGTACACCGCCGTGAACGGGATTCTGACCGAGAAAGATCCCGCGCTCGTGAAGCAGTACGAGTCGCTCGCGCCGACCTTCGAGCTGATGCGCGAACTCTTCCACGTCCTGCACGATGCCCGTCGGCGTCGCGGGTCGATCGACTTCGACCTGAACGAAGCCGAAGTCACCATTGATGAGGGCGGCAGGGTTGAAGCCATCACGGCACTGCACCGCAACGTCGCCCACCGCCTGATTGAGGAGTTCATGCTCCTTGCCAACGAAACCGTGGCGTCGTACCTCGAAGCGCAGACCGCACCGGCCCTCTATCGCGTTCACGAGGAGCCGGACGTTCTGAAGGTCGCGAAGTTCGAAGACTTCATTTCCGGCTTTGGCTACAGTCTCGGTGCCCCGCTCACGAGCCTCCGGCCGCGACATTTCCAGAAACTGCTCGAAAAGATTCACGGCAAGCCCGAGGAGAGGCCCATTGCGTTCCTGATGCTCCGGACGATGCAGAAGGCTCGGTACGCGCCGGAGAACCTCGGACACTTCGGCCTCGCCGCGTCGAGCTACACGCACTTCACGTCGCCGATTCGCCGGTACCCGGATCTAGTGGTCCACCGCGCGCTCCGTGCGACGCGTCACTCGCTGCTGACCGAGGAGGCGCGGGAACAATGGGCCGAAGACCTGCCCGAAGTGGCCCGGCATACATCGGAGATGGAGCGGCGAGCCGACGATGCCGAGCGGGAACTCCTGCAGTGGAAGAAGGTCAAGTTCATGGCCGACAAGGTCGGCGACGAATTTGAAGGATACGTGACCGGCGTCGCCGCGTTCGGCCTGTTCATCGAACTCATCGAGCACTACGTCGAGGGACTCGTGCACGTGTCGACGATGGCGGACGATTACTATCGATTTCTCGAGACGGCGCACATGCTGCGTGGCGAGAACACACAGAAGGCGTACAGGCTGGGTGACAAGGTGAAGGTGCAGGTCATCCGCGTCAACATGGACCTTCGGCAAATCGAACTGGGCCTGGTCGACATTCTCGCGCGGGTCCGTGCCGGCGAACGGGGAACACGGCGCTCGAAAGCGAACCCGAAGCACGAAGGTCGAACTCGATCGCAGAGGCCGGGACGGAGGGAAAGGAAAAAGTCGAAAGGAAGAAGGTAGAACTAACTTTCCTTCGTGTCGTCCTTCATGCCCTCTTTGAAATTCTTGATGGCGCTGCCGATGCCTTTGCCGAGCTGTGGCAGTCGGTTGGCCCCAAAAATCACAATGACGATGAACAGGATGATGAGCAGTTCAGGCAATCCGAGGCTTCCCATGGCGGTACTCCTTCGTGGAATTGTACCATCACGCACCGTTCGAAGTCTTCGCTCTTTCCTTATGGCCTCAATCGCGCCGGGAAGGACGTCCTATCGCATCGATTGGAGCAATCGCCACGCCACGCCCACTTCCATCGTTCGCGCGAGTCGCCATTTGAGACCGCGATAGCTCTGAGCGCCCGCAATCAGGTCCGCCATGACGGCGCGAATCCGCCCGCTCCGTGCGAGAGAAGGCACCATCAACTGCGTGAACCCCGGCTGGAAGAAGGCCGTTTTGAGTCGGGCGGCGCGGGCCAGGTCGGTGGCGATCTCGCGCCGCACCCGGTCGTTGTAGGTCCGGCCAGCGCGCGCGGAGCCGCCCAGGATCGCGTCGGCCGCGAACTGCCCCGACTGGAGGGCGAAGAAGATCCCTTCGCGTGTGATGGGATCCACGAGTCCAGCCGCATCCCCAACAAGGTACCAGCCGGTACCCGCCGCGTCGAGCGTCCGGAAGTCGGCGGAGGCTAGCGACGGTATCGGCCATGAGTATGGTTCGAGTTGGGCAGTGTCCGCGAGGTGCAGCCGGCGGATCCAGTCGCGGCACAGTGAGCGGAGCGCGCTCACCTCCACACCTGCGTTCGCCTGTGCGCAGATGCCGACCGCCAGGTGATCGGGCCGTGGAAACGACCAGAAATAGCCAGGCGGGTCCGACATCAACTCGATTACGACCTCGTCGCTCGTGACGCCGTGCGCGAAGAAGCCGGTGGCGATGGACAGTTGATCGCGTCGGAAGGCGCTGGCGAAACGCCGCCGCGCGAGACTGTTTGCCCCGTCGGCGCCGATGACCTGGGACGCCGTATGGACGTGTCCATCGGCGGTCTCGAGTCGGAACGCGCCGCCGGCATCCGCGACGCGCCGAACGCGCCCCGCGATATGCTCAGCGCCCGCCCGGCAGGCGGCGTCGAGGAGTCTTCCGTCGAACCCTTCGCGGCTGGCCACCATCAACGCGGTGTCGGGGTCAGGCCGCGGTCCGACCCCGGTCTGACCGCCGGCCCGAAGCGCAACGACCGCCGAGTCCGCGGCGCGCGCCGGAGCGCTTACGGTGGTTGCGCGGCAGCCTGCGGTGTCGACGAATCGCGCAGTCCGGACGCGGACTGCGGGGATGTCATCGACCGCGAGCACTCCGGCGACGAGTGCCAGAGCGCGCCCGGTGATTCCACCTCCGCACGGCTTCTCGCGAGGGTGGGACGGGTCGAACAGCAGCACGCGCGCGCCGCCCCGCGCCAGTAGGCAGGCGGCGAAGGCGCCACTTGGGCCGGCGCCAATGACCGCGACGTCAACCTTCATCGGGCAACACCGGAAGGCGGATTATCCCTTGCGTCCCCTATCGGTGTCCCCTGTGTCCTCCGTGGTGAAGCTCTTTGGGAGCGTGATACATTACATCCCCATGATCGAGGTTGATACCGGACGATTCACGGTGGGCGTGTTTCAGGATGTCGCGTGGGCGCAAAAAGGGATTGAGGCGCTCAAAGCAGCTGGATTGCCTGCCGAGTCTCTCACGATTGTGGCCAAGGAGAGTCCGGAGGTTGCCGCGTTGATTGAGCAGGCGCTGGGCGCGTCCGCCGATCGCCTCGAACTCGTGGGAACTGGTGCCGTTCTGGCCCGCGGTCCGATGATTGCCGCCCTCCAAGGGACGCCGCGCGACCTGCCGAAACTCGGCCTGTCGGGAACGATGCGGCGCGTCGGTTTCCAATCACACGACGGGAGAATCTTCGAGGCACTCACGGCCCGTGGCGGGGTGCTGGTCGCGATTCACAGTGAACCACGAGCGGCCGATTCTCTTGCGATTCTCCACTGCTATGGCGGCGGGAACGCGGCCATTGGCGCCTGGACAGGACGCGTCTAGAACCACCCTCCCGGCCTGAACGTCTTATTGTGCAGTGTCGTAAGACTTAGCGCGATTTGTCTCGCGCGACTCCGGGGGGTACTCCTTTTGCAGTTGCGACCTGCCAGCGCGTGCGCGAGAATACATACACGCTGAACAACGCGATGCCAGATACCGCCCGACAGGATCACGTCGATTTGTCCACAGGGCATCTCTCTGTCCGGATCGACGGTCGCCCCGAAGTCCAATTTCAGTTCGCGCGCCAGCCAGGGCGCCTCGGGCTGGCGGTGCTTGCGTCTTTTGCGTTTCAGGCGGGCATTCTTGCGCTGGTGATCTTCGTTGGTCGCATTGGGCTTCAAAAAGTCGGTCTGCTCCCTCAAGATCCGATCGACGTCGTGTTCCTCGTGCAGCCGGGGCCGGGCGGTGGCGGCGGTGGCGGCGGCAACCAGATGAAGGAGCCGCCCCAGAAGGCCGAGATTCCGAAGCCGAAGACACCGGCGGTTTCCCCGGTGATCGAGAAGATCGACCCGACGCCGACTCCGCAGTTCAATATTCCCGTCACCACGCTTGCGCAGGTCGAGCTGCCGGGCAGCATGCAGGCGCCTTCCGGCCTGCCAACGTTGTCCCAGGGTTCGGGCAGTGGCGGCGGCGGTGGAACCGGTCGAGGCACGGGAGTTGGGCCGGGCACGGGTTCTGGCCTCGGTCCAGGATCTGGTGGCGGCACCGGTGGCGGTGTCTATCGCCCGGGCAGCGGCGTCACGTCGCCGGCTCTCCTCGTCGAGACCAAGCCTCGATACACCGGGGAGGCCATGCGCGCGCATGTCGAAGGGGTGGTGTGGGTCGAATGTACCGTCACGAGGGCCGGCATCTGTACCGACATCCATGTGACCCGCTCACTCGATCCGAAGTACGGCCTTGATCAGGAAGCCATCAACACCGTGGGACAGTGGCGCTTCAGGCCCGGCACTTTTCAAGGGCAGCCCGTGGACGTGATCATCGGCGTCGAGGTCGAGTTCCGCCTCAGATAGTCTTGTTGCGCGTGAACGCGCCGCGAACCGCGCAGCAGACCCGACAAAGACAAAGGCCCGGCGAGGAGGTGCTCTCCCCGCCGGGCCGTTGCTCTTCTATGCCAGGGCTGAAGCCCTGCACTACTTCTGACGTCTAACTTTTCACTGCTAACTTCTAACTTTTTAGTACATCCCGCCCATACCGCCGCCGCCACCCATTGCCGGTGCATCTTTCTTCTCTTCCGGGATCTCTGAGATGAGCGCCTCGGTCGTCAGCAGGAGAGAAGCGATGGACGCCGCGTTCTGGAGCGCCGAGCGTACGACCTTGACCGGGTCGATGACCCCCGCCTTGACGAGGTTCTCGTATGTGTCGGTCAGCGCATTGAAGCCCTCGTCGGGGCCCATCTCGCGCACTTTCTGCACGACGATCGAGCCCTCGTGTCCGGCATTGGTCGCGATGTGCCGCATCGGTTCTTCAATTGCCCGCGCGACAATATTGACGCCGATCTGTTGATCGCCGCCAAGCTTGAGGTCCTTCAGCACCTTCGCGGCCCGGAGGAGCGCCACGCCGCCTCCCGGCACAATGCCCTCTTCGACCGCCGCCTTGGTCGCGTGCATCGCGTCTTCGACGCGCGCCTTCTTCTCCTTCATCTCGGTCTCGGTCGCCGCGCCGACCTTGATGACGGCAACGCCGCCGACGAGCTTGGCCAGCCGCTCCTGCAGCTTCTCACGGTCGTAGTCCGACGTGGTGTCCTCGACCTGCGCTCGGAGCTGCTTGACGCGCCCCTCGATCGCGGACGACGTGCCCGCGCCTTCGACGATGGTCGTGTTGTCCTTGTCGATCGTGATCTTCTTCGCTTTGCCAAGGTCCTCGAGTTTAATCGACTCGAGTTTGAGGCCAAGATCCTCGGTGATGGCCTTGCCGCCCGTGAGCGTGGCGATGTCCTCGAGCATGGCCTTGCGGCGATCGCCGAAGCCGGGCGCCTTGACGGCCGCGGCCTGCAGCGTGCCGCGCAGCTTGTTGACGAC
>JBGOTP010000005.1:0-38026 GCA_041476545.1 Vicinamibacteria bacterium
CCAACTTTCACGGCATGGGATCCGGTGACGTACGACACGTTGAAACGATAGTTGGCGTTGTCCTGGCGCTGCGGCTGAAAGTTGTCGTTGATGACGCTCGCCCCCAGCCCGCCCCATTGGTACGCACCGATAGTGGCACCCGTCGCGAGATCGAGAGCATTTGTGTCGTTGATGGTGACGGCCCCGGGCACAGGCGGATTCCCCGTCTGGCTGGTGAACGACACTTGCTGTCTCAAATACGAGTAGCCCGCCTGGAACAAGAGGCGGTTGGTCGCCGGGAATGTCCAGCTGGCTTGGGTCAGGTACTCCGGTCCGTACACGAAGCTATTTGTGGACTCCGGCGCGGTCGTGCCGCCAATACTCATCCAGCAGGCGCAGGCCGTCTGGTAATTCTCGGAAAAGGTGAACTTGTTCTTCGGCGTCGCCTGCAGGGTGACGCGGCCGCCAAAGTCCTTGTAGTACTGATCGCTGTAGACCAGGCGACTCTGATCCCGATTGAGCTGGTAGAACACGGTGGACTTGTTGAAGTAATTGTTCGCGCCGTACCCCTCGTTGCCCCACTTCCGATTCGCCGAGAAGAACCACGCCCTGTCTTTCACGATCGGGCCGCCTACGCCGACACCGAAGTCGTACACTTTCCTCATCGAGTTCTGAGTCTGGGGGCTCGTGCAGGACGTCGTTCCGGGTGCCAGCCCGGCGCCAATGCAGGCGCGTTCCAGAAGCGACGACGGTGTGCGGCCCGACGAAAGGCCGGCACTTGTGTAGTTCGCGTTTCCGGTCACGCTGAACCGGTTGCCGCCGTCTTTCGGCACCATGTTGACGTTGGCGCCGCCGGTCTCGGTGTCGGCACCGTTGCCGCTCGTGTCAATCTGCGTCTCTTGGACACCCACGGTGTTGAATTTGTAGGTCCGCTGCTGTCCGCCGCCGCCGCCGTAGAACACGTTCGTGTTGAACCCGTCGTAGTTCGTTTTCGTGTCGTCGCCGCGGCTGCCATGAATCGAAATGCCGGTGCTCAACTCGCCCTGGTTGCCGCCGACATCGTTGTGCAGGGTCGAGGTCGTGGCGCCCAGCGTGAGCGTCACCAGCGCCGTCAGATCCTTCATCCCGGACGGGAGCGCGTTGAGCGTTTCGGCTCGAAGCAGGTTTTGCGTCCTTGGGCTCTGGACGTCCACGACAGGGGCCTGGCCCGTGACGGTGATCGTCTCGGAGACGCCGCCGACCTTCATATCGGCGTTGGCTGGTGCTGTGTACCCGGCCACGAGCTCGATGCCGTCGCGTGTTACCGTGCCGAAGCCACTCAGCGTAAACGTCACGGTGTACACGCCCGGTCGCAGATCAAGGAGCTTGTAGTTACCCTGACCGTCTGTCACGGCCACGCGCACCTTCTCGATCAACGCGGGACTGGCCGCTTCGACCGTCACACCGGGCAGCACCGCGCCCGTTGTGTCTTTGACTGTTCCGGCGATAGCGCCTCCGACAGTCTGACCATGCGCGATGGCAGGAACGGCCAGCCACGCGCACATCAATACGCCGAGCAACCCGAGCCACCTTCTCTCGATCATCATCATCTGTAGTCTCCTGGGGTGCATTTGGGCGACGGCGCGCCAAATCACCTCGTCATCCTACTCCGGCTCTCCGCGCGCCGGAAACCAAACCTGGGGCCAACCCTCCCCCCAACGTCCAGTCAATCGCGCCGTATCTTAGGTCGCAGATTCTCAGTACAGCAAGGACTATATGGGAGGCAATCTGGAAGTCAATCCCGCGCATGGACTATACGATCCTTCCGCGACCGGCCTAAATCCAAGTCTGTGGATCCATGCCGTTACTTGACAACGTTTGCGACGATAGTCGATAAACGCTCACGTCGTTTCCGGTCTTATCGAGTATCCGCTGAGAGGTGGGACACGTCCATGAAGAGAGAATTGCTGGTCGGACTACTACTGATCGTTTGCGCTCAGATGGCTGGGACTGCCCAGGGACAGGCGCCCGCCGCCGGTACGCCGGGGGATGCGGCCAAGGGTAGACAGCTCTATTCGGGTCAGGCTGGCGGAGCGTACTGCATGCTCTGCCACGGGTCGAACGCCGAAGGCGGGTTGGGGCCCGACTTGGCAGGAGGGCGCGGTCTGACGTTCGAGCAGTTCACGCGCTCCATCAAGCAGCCCTGGGGCATCATGCCGACCTTCCCGTACCTGGACGATCGGAAGATTGCGGACCTGTGGGCGTTCGTCCAGAGCGCGCCCAAGACCCCGCAGCCTGGCAAGTGGCGCACCGCGATGCCGCCGGCCGGAGGGCCCGTCGTACAGCGGGAATTCATCTCGATGGGCTGTGGCCAGTGTCACGGCGAGGAACTGATTCACCCGCGGCGCGATCTCGGCCGGCAGGGCAACGGCGTCACGTTCGAGGAGTTCAAGAACATCATCTACAAGACCGCCCCCGCTCAGATGGGAGTCTTTTCTCCCGAGCGCTTCGCGGAGCCGCTCCTCCGCGACATCTTCAAGTTCATGATGGACGAAGGGCTTCGTGTGCCAGTCTCCGCGACGATCGAGGCGGGGACGGCGGCGGGCACCTACACCTTGACCGTCTGGAACGAAGCCATCGCCGGGAAAGGCCTCACTGCCAACGACGTGACCATCTCGGTGCCGGTTCCGCCGGGAACGACCGTCGCCAACGCGACGGGCGCCGGTTATCAGGGCGTGAGCCGGGACGCGACAACAAAGATGGACACGATGGTTTGGAAGGCGCCGCGCTATGCGCCGGCCGAGAAGCAGGTCTATACATTCAAACTGTCTGGAACCGTTCCCGCGCAAGGTCTCTTCCGTGGAGCGTCCGTAGGGTGGGCGAGCCCGGGCACGACGCGGATTCCCGGGCTGACCATGCGCGACAACAGGGTTCCTGAAAAAGGCGACGTCATCGTCGCACCAGGACTGGAGTTCATTCTGACGCTCACGCCCGCCAGGCCTCCTGCACAATAGGGCCGGCGGCCTCTTACGTCACACCGATCGCCCGTCGCGCGGCCCGATGTTCTCGGGTCGCGCCGCACGGCGAACACGTGACTCGAGCGAATGGGACGGCTCGGAGCCGCCGCCGCGATGAACGTGCGCGGAAAAGCGCGCGCTCCAGCCCGACCTTCCGATCACCGCGCACGTTTTATCCACGCACGCCGATCGCGCGCGTTCTACGCGTCGCGGCTCCGAGCCATCCCGTCCGCTCGTGATCCGGCGCACGAGCGCCAAGTCTAGTGAGACGAAGTCAGGGCCTCATCACGGGGCTTGATGGTTCCGGCGGCGCGCGCCGCCGGGCGCTGATTCGCGGCACTCCCCGCGTACTCGCCAATCAGGCGGTTAAGTTGCAGCTGTAACGCATGGAGGAATACTGCCCGTCGCTCGCGGGGCCACTTCTTCCACTCATCGAGCAGCAGGTGCTCGAGCCGTTGCTTGGCCCGGTCGACCGAGAACGTGCCGGACCCCGCAGCGACTGGCGCACCGGCACCCTGGGCGCCCTCGGCCGATTTCCTGGCGATGACGCGAAGCGCCTGCTTGACGGAAATCGCGCCCGCGGCAACCTTGGGTAGGAGTCCCGGCGCCTCGCGGGCCACGCGATCCACACGCTTGACGGTCGTCCCGGAGACTCCGATCAGCTTGCCAATCGCGTCGGCGGATTCTCTGTGACGGTCCCCGGACCGTAGGAGAGCCTTGTGTCCTCGAGGCTGCCCTTTCGCCTGTGCCTTGCGAGCCCTCGCACTGGCCCGCTCCGCGTCGATCGGCGCGGCCAATTCGGGGAACTGCTGTGCGGCGAGCTTCCGAATCGCATATACCTGGTCCTTGGCGAGGTGCCGTCGAACGAGATTTCTCGACTGGGCCTCGAGCCACGGATCGTGCCCATTCCATTCGACGACCAGGCAGCGAATCCCCAACTCCCGGCACGCCCGGTATCGATGGCGTCCGTCGAGAATCTGACCGCCGTGCACGAGGATCGGCACCTTCACACCGTGCTGACGGATGTCTTCCTTCAGCGCGGCGTAGTCAGCCGCAGAGAGCTCTGGAAAGAGCATCGCCACCGGATGTGGTGCGAGCGGTTTCATTGCTCTTAGCGCTGGGGCCTGATCTCGGCCACTCGCATTGACGGTGCCCACGGGGTGATTCTTCGGAACGCGAACAGCAAGCTGTGCTGTCTCGCTCTCGATCTTGAATCTTACGAGCAGAAGCGCCAAAGATGTTGTCGAATTCAGCCTGAGAAACGCTATTTGGAAGGACGTTATTCTTCGGCCGACCGTTTTCTGTGAAGTTTATTCCTGAGTCAATGCTATTCGTAGTTGAAATTGGGTAACGACTCTTTACGCCCGCCGACCTCTTCATGCCTTGCAGCTGCCGCTTGAGGGCCTCTCGGCACTCACTTCTCATTCCTCGCTAAGCCCCTTCAGCGTGTCGAACCGGGAAGGGCGAACGCGATCAACTCGCAGTCCTCGCCGCCGCCGGTGGCGACGACCACGTACTGTTTTCCCGCGTGCATGTACGTCATCGGCGCGGATGCTGAGACGTTGGATTGATCCGCCATCTTGATGACGTGCACGAGGCTGCCGCTGCTCTTGTCGAAAACGTAAATCAGCTTCTGAGAGGCATCGGGATCGACGAACCGGGACCACGAAGTCGGTTGCGGCTGGCCGTACACGAACAAGTTGGTGACCGCGACAAAGAGCAGCGTCTTGGTCACGAGCGGCGACGCGCCCAGGATCGGATCTCCGAGTGGCGGCAGATCGAGACCCTTCAACAGCGGGTGACTGCGAGGACCGTTGCCAAGCGCCGCCATCCACACGTGCTCGCCTTTGTTCATGTCAATAGCCGTCACACGGGCGTAGGGAGGCTTGAAGATCGGCAGGCCGTCCATGGCAAGCAGACTGGACGGATTCACAGCCGGCGGAGTGCCCGCGGCGGGCGGCGCCGGCGGCGCCGCACCCGGTCGAGTCGGCCGCGAGTTCACGATCGGCGTGTCGGGATCGAAGCCCGGGTACCGTGCGCGTGCAATCCCGTACGTCGTTCTGGACGGCACGTACAAAATCCCCGTCTCGGGATCGAACGCAGCACCACCCCAGTTCGCGCCCCCGAGAGATCCAGGCACGGTCACCACACCCCGCTCGGTTGGCGCGGCATAGAGCGGACTCGCATCGATCTGCTTCAATTGCGCGAGGGCCCGAGCTTTCAGTTCCGGCGTGAGATCGATCACATTCTCGGGCACGCCGCCCTGCAGATCGTAGGCGGGCGGCTTGGTCGGGAACGGCTGCGTCGGCGAGGTGTGCTCCAGGTTCCCGACGTTCGATTGCGGCACGGGTCGCTCGACGATCGGCCACAAGGGCCGACCGGTTCGTCGATCGAACGCGTACGTGAAGTTCTGTTTGCTGATCTGCATCACGGCCTTGATCCGCTGGCCGTTGACCGTCACCTCCCCGAGCGTCGGATGACTGGGAAAGTCGTAGTCCCACAACCCGTGGTGCACGGCTTGGAAGTGCCAGACGCGCTTCCCGGTCTTCGCCTGGAGGCACACCAGACTTTCGGCGAAGAGGTTGCTGCCGGGACGATACCCGCCGTAGTAATCGCTCGTCGGCGTCGACGTCGGAATGTAGACGTAGTCGAGTTCCGGATCGTACGCCATGCCCGCCCACGCGTTCGCGCTGCCGGTGTACTCCGCCGATCCCTCGAGCCACGTGTCGTAGCCGAACTCCCCTTTGCGCGGCACCGTGTGGAAGACCCAGAGCAGCTTGCCGGTCCGCACGTCGAACGCCTTGATATCGCCCTTGGGCGACGACTTGACCGGCGTGTCGGAGATCGAACTGCCCACGACGACGACATCGCCGGCCACGACGCCGCGGCGAGCCGCGAAATTGATCGCCCGGTCAACACCGCCGATCCCGTCGGCGAAATCCACACGACCGTTCTGGCCGAAGGCCGGATCGGGTTTACCCGTTTTCGCATCAACGGAGATCACGTAGCTGTCGACGGTGGGAAGGAACAGGCGTTCCCGCGTGCCGTCGGTCCAATAGGACATGCCGCGAATCGTGAATCCGGTATTGAAGTGGCGCCCGGTCTTGTAGGACTCCGGGTTGTACACCCAGCGCTCTTTGCCGGTCGCCGGATCGAGCGCGGCGACCAGCCCGAGGGGCGTCGCGGTGTAGACCACCCCATTCGCGAAGAGCGGCGTGTCCTCGTAGCGGGACGCGCGGAGCCGTTGATCCGCCTTCTGAATGCCGATGTCCGCTGACGCCCAGCGCCAGGCGATCTCCAGGCGCTGCACGTTGCCCTTGTCGATTTGCGACAGCGGCGAGTACTTCATCCCCGAGGCGTCGCCGGCGTAGTCTCGCCACTCGCCATTCTGCACACCGCGTTGGGCCTGCACCGGCCGCGGCGGCCCTACGACCACCGTCAGAGCCAAGACAAGACCAACCACGAGACGTACGGGACCGCGAAGCATCATGGTGTTCTCCGATCAGCGCGTGGATGCCGGGGCGAGGCCTTTGTACAGGAACCGCTGCACGCGCTTCCCCTCGGTGCTCTCGGTCACGTAGATGTTCCCCCTGCTGTCGGTCGCCATGTTGTGGGGCGTCGTGAAGCAGCCCGCGAAATGCCCGCCGCAGCCAAAGTTCCCGAGGATGTGCAGATCCGCGCGCCGCAGAATCCAGACTTTGTCGCTTCGGCCATCCAACATGTACAGGAAACGTTGCTCCTTGTCGGCGGAAAACGAGACATCGAACGCCGAGCCCTGGGGCGTCTGGGGCGCGACGAACACTTCATTCACGTACGTGCCGTCGGTCTTGAACACCTGGATGCGGCAGTTGCCTCGATCGGTCACGTACACGAGACCATCGTTGCTGATGCCGAGCCCATGGGGCGTATTGAACTGCTGCGGCGGAGGGCCGCCTGGCACGTACCGCTCTCGCGCCGCATCGTCTGGCTTCTTGCCGTACGCCCCCCAATGGCGCTTGTAGACTCCGGTGTCGGCGTCGAAGACAATCACGCGCCGATTGGTATAGCCGTCGGCGACAAACACCTCGTTGGTCGGCGCGTACACGGCGACGCCTGTCGGCTTACCAAGAGTGGTTGTGTCATTGCTCCCGCCGCCCTTGCCAACCTTGCCCACCGTCAACAGGTACTTGCCGTCCATCGTGAACTTCAAGATATGGCCGTCGCTGCCGGCGCCGGCGTTGTTGCCGATCCAGACGTTCTTCTTGTAGTCCACGTAAATCGTGTGCTCGCCGTTCCACGAGGCCGTGAGACTGTTGCTCGGCGCGTGCATGTCGGCGGGCGCATGTTCGGGCCATTGATAGCCCGCTGCTGGGCCACCCCACGACCGCAAGACGTTACCCGCCTTGTCGAACTCGATCACGGGCGGAGCCATCCGACAACACAACGCGGTCGCCGGCTTGTGTTCGAGACCGTCTTCGTAGTTGTGCAACAGCGTGTGCGGACGCTGCACGATCCAGACGTGCTCCTGGTCGTCGACGTCGACGCCCGTGACGTTGCCAAGCGCCCAATCGTTCGGCAGCGGCATCTTCGGCCAGGTCGGATCGAATTCGAACACCGGCATCCGATCCGCTTTATCGCGCTGCGCGGCGCTCACGGCGACCCGCTGATGCCACATCGTTCCGGCGACCAACGCGACTGCGACTGTTGTCGCCACTATGTGCAACGATTTCATCGGGACTCTCCACATCACAATTCACAGATTAGAACACAATAATCGCGCCCCTCGGTGCCAATCGGCGTCGACGCCGGTCGCGTCGGTTGGGGCACCGGCATCACGGGTATAATTCCGAGTCGAACATCATGTCGAAGCGACCTCTTCTAACGGCACCACGACCCGCGCGCCTAGCCGTGCCGCTTGTGCTGATGCTCGTGGCCGGCGCCGTTGCGGCGACTGCCGCACGAGCGGCCGCCGTCACCCGGATCGATCAGGCGGCTGCCGCCTCCGCGTCGCCCAGGAAGACGGTGTGGGATCGCGTGTTCTCCGAGGCCCAGGCGGGACGCGGCGAAGCGCTGTACAAGAAATCCTGCACGGTGTGTCATCGCGACGATCTGACCGGCAGCGACGGGCCGCCGCTCCGAGGCCTCGACTTCTTCATCAGGTGGCGCGAACAGACGGTGGCCGAGATGCTGGACGAAATCCAAGCCACCATGCCCGTGAGCAATCCAGGCAGCCTCGACCCGCAGACCTACCTGGACATCGTCAGCTTTCTCTTCAAGTTCAACGGCGTCCCGGTCGGCACGTCCGACCTGCCCGCCAATTCAGACGTGCTCGAAAAAATCGTCGTCACCGAGAAACCCGCGAGCTGACATCCCGCGGCGGACGGAGACCATTCAGGATGCCCATCTACGAATATCAGTGCCGCGCGTGCCGGGAGGTCTTCGAGATTTTCGTGCGGCCTTCCAGCACGACAACACCGGACGCCCCGTCCTGTCCTTCCTGCGAGAGCCAGGATCTCGAGCGATTGCTATCGGCGTTTGCCGTGAATTCGGCGGCGACGCAGAAGACGCATCTGCAACAAGCGCGAAGACTCGGGGCGCCAGAGGCGAGAGATAGGAAGCACGCCGAGGTCGAAGAAATCAGGCGCATTGAGGCAGAGCACGACCACTAGAGCGGTTGTCGTTATCTCGTAGTGAAAACGGCGCTGGGCGGTGCCCCTCAGCCGAGCAGGTGCTTGGCAATCGTCTGCAGCTGCAGATTTGACGTTCCCTCGTAGATTTGCCCGATCTTCATATCGCGCCAGAGCTTCTCAACGGGATAGTCCTTGACGAAGCCGTTGCCGCCGAAGAGATTCACCGCCAGCGACGTCACCCGTTCCGCGACCTCCGACGAGAACAGCTTGCACATCGCGGCCTGCACCAGGAACGGCTGCTGGCTGTCTCTCAATCGTGCCGCCGAATACACCATCAGACGGGCTGCCGCGAGCTCGGTCGCGGCGCGCGCCAGTTGATGCTGCACCGCCTGGAATTCGGCGATCGGCCTCCCGAACTGCCGCCGCTCGCGCACGTACCGTAGCGTGTGATCCAGCGCGCCCTGGGCGGCCCCGACCATCTGGGCGCCGATGCCGATACGCCCTTCGTTGAGCGTCTCCATCGCGACCTTGTACCCCTTGCCCACCTCGCCGAGCACGTTCTCCCGGGGAACGCGGCATTCGTCCAGGAGCAGCTCACACGTGCTGCTCGCCCTGATGCCGAGCTTGTCCTCCTTCTTCCCGACGGTGAACCCCGGGAAGCCCCGCTCCACCAGAAACGCGGTGATGCCGCGATAGCCGGCCTCTGGGTCGGCATTGGCAAACACGATGAACAGGTCCGCCTCATAGGCGTTGGTGATCCACAACTTGCGTCCTGTGAGGAGGAAATCGTCGCCCGACAACCGGGCTCGCGTCGCCATCGCGAAGGCGTCGCTGCCCGATCCGGCCTCGGAGAGCGCGTACGCACCGACGGCGTGCGTGGTCAGCGACGGACAGTACCGCCCTTTCTGAGCCGCCGAGCCCCACCGCAACAGCGCGTTGATGAAGAGGGTGTTCTGCACGTCGACGAAAACCCCGACAGACGGATCTACCCGCGACAAGGCTTCGACGGCCAGAACCGCATGAAAGAACGTCGCGCCGGCTCCGCCATATTCGGCGGGGATCTCTATCCCCATAACGCCCAGATCGAAGAGCGCGGCAATCAATTCCTTCCGCAGCTTCGCGTGCTCGTCCATCTCGCGCACATGTGGCCGGACTTCGCGGTCCGCAAACTCGTACACGCTGTTGAAAAAGAGCGTCTCGTCCTCGGCGAGCCCGAGCGAGGCGGGTGCGATCGCTGTGGTCATCGGGAGCTCAGTATGCGAGCACGTCGCGAATGGCGGCCACGAGCTTCGCCGTGGTCGGCAAATGGGCTTCTTCGAGTGAAGGCGCGAAGGGGACCGGGGTGTTCGCCGCCGCCACGAGCCTGACGGGGGCGTCGAGGTGGTCGAAGCTGTCGTGGATGATGTCGGTCACCAGGGTGTTGCCGAATGCGCCCGTGCGGGGCGCCTCGCACGTCACGACCGCCCTGCTCGTCTTCCGCACGGATGTCTGCACGCACGCACGATCGTAGGGAACCAATGTCCGCAGGTCGATCAACTCGACCGTGACGCCGTCTTCCTTCGCCAGCTGTTCGGCCGCCGCAAGCGCCCGGTGAACCTGCGACCCGTACGTGACAACTGTCACATCCGAGCCCGCGAGCACGACCCTGGCCTTGCCAATCGGCACCACATAGTCCTCGTCCGGTACCGGAAGGCGAAGCGCCGGGTGGAGACGCTCGGGGGCGGTCCGATAGTGCGCCTTGTATTCCAGGAAGAGCACGGGGTTGTCGTCCCGAATCGACGCCTTGATGAGTCCCTTCGCGTCGTAGGCCGTGATGGGGGCGACGATCTTCAATCCCGGTGTCGACGCGAACCACGATTCGGGATTGACCGAGTGATACAGCGACGTGTTGGGCGCCCAGCCCGACGGCATGCGAAAGACGACCGGCACCGGACCCATGCACCGGACGGTCTGGGTGGCAGCGTAGTTCACGATCATCTTGAACGCTTCCGACGCGAAGTCCGCGTACTGGAACTCGACGACCGCTCGAAGACCCGCGAGGACCGCGCCCAGTGCGAGTCCGCTGAAACCGGCTTCAGCGATGGGCGCGTCGATCACCCGCCGTTGAACAAACCGCCGCGACGTGCGCCAGTAGTCCTGCCAGTCCAGATGGTCATAGCGCTTCGAAAACCCTTCGGTAATCTTGAAGGCCCCGTCCGAGATCCCGATGTCTTCGCCGATCATGAAGAGCGCGGAATCCCGGTCCATTTCCTCCCGCAGGCCATCCTGGATGGCGCGGTAGTACGGAACGCACGTGCCGCGCCGCGATTCGGCCGGTGGCTCGCACTGCGGAGGCGAGGGAGCGAAGATGCGTGCCTCGAGGTCCTTGCCATCGGGTACGGGCCCGCCTTCTGCTTCCAGTGCGGCCTCCGTGACCTCCGCCGCAATCCGGCGATCGAGCACCAGCAACTCATCGACACCGACGAGATCGGCTTCGAGCAGCCGCTGGCGAAATCGTGCGATCGGATCCTTCGTCTTCCAGATTTCCAACTGCTCTGCCGGCACATACCGGGTGAACGGGTCGGCCAGCGAGTGCCCTTCGAGACGCATGGAAACCGAGTCGATGATGGTGATCGTCTGCTGCGTCCGGGCACGGACGACGGCCTCGCGAACGGTCTGATAGACGCCCAGGACGTCGGTTCCGTCGATGCAGCAGCCTTCGACGTGCGCGCCGTAGGCCAGCGCTCGAAGCGCAAGCGTCGGTACCGCATATTGCAATCGCGAGGGTGTGCCAAATGCCCACTGGTTGTTCTCGATCACAAGAACAAGGGGCAGGTGCAGGACGGACGCAATGTTCAGCGCCTCATGAACGTCGCCCGTGCTCGTCGTCCCTTCGCCCACAAACGACAGCACGATGTTGTCGGTCCCCTGGTACCACTCGGCAAAGCCGCAGCCGACGCCGATCGCGGGCAAGGTGCCGAGATGGCTGACCAGGCCCGCAATGCGATGGTCGCGACTGCCCATGTGCAGGCTGCCGTCCCAGCCGTTGGTCAACCCGTTCAGCCGCCCGCACGCCTGGGCCAACACCCGTGCCGGTGACACGCCCCGCACCATGAAGGCGCCCAGGTCCCGAATGCCAAGCGTGACCCAGTCCGTCGCTCTGAGGGCAGAGGTCGCGCCAACGACCGTCGCTTCATTGCCCGTACACATCAAATGCTTGCCGTGCGCGAATCCTTTCCGGATAAGTTTCACGACCTCGAGATCGACGGCGCGGGTGAGCGCCATGTGGTAGTAAAGCTGGAGCAGTTCCGCGGCGGCGAGTTCAGGAGGACAACGCGGTTCGCGAGTGAGTCCCTCCGCGGTGATGCGTACGACGTGACCCTCGAGATCGCGGGTGAGGTCGAGATTCGCGAGTTCGAGATACGAACTGGTCAGCGTGCCGTTCACAGTGCTCGTCCGAAAGGCCACAGTTAATTCTACGGTGGGATCCCCAAAATATCCTTTCTTACTCCTGCACGCTTCGGCTCATAGCGGAAGATTCTTCTTCTCATCCCAGGTGATTACGGCTTTTGTTTCGAGCGCTACACGCACGATCGTTCGACGCGGCGGGTCAACGAGGAACCGGCGGTACAGCGGGCGTCGTGAGCGGCTGACTGAGATCGAAATAGAACAGGCGGGACTTGAAGCGCCAGCCATTCCTTGTCTTGACGAGCGTATCGTCGTACCGTCCGTATTGCGTGACGACGGCCGGCTTCGTGCTGTCTCGTCCGTCAAGGGTGAACATGTAGGCCGACGCCTTCGCGCCACCGGCCGCGGCACGGGCCGAGACGTTGGTGACCACGTGTCGGGTCTTGTTGACCTGATTGCTCTTGGCCAGATTCCCGTATGTCTCTTCAAGGGCCTTGCGGCCCTTCCGCGGATTACCGGGAACGTCATGCCGGCCCGGAGCGCGCGTCTCGAAGGTGCCGTCGTCTGTGAACGTCCACGCGGGGTTGTCGGTTCCCAGGTCCACTCCCTCGGCGTAGTAGGTGTACAGCTGGTAAATCTCGACGAAGTCTTCGGCGGACAGCCTGCCCACCTGCTTGGGCTGGGCCGCTGTCCACGCAACCGCCGCGAGAACAATCGTCAGAACGAGTACGGGAGCAGCCAGTCTCTTGATGGGCATCGCATCTCCTGTCGGCGAAAACTGCTGTCAGGATCGCTTACTTGGAATCACTCGGAGCACCCGTCCCGGCCGAACCGACAAACAGCTCGCGGCCATCAGGGAACTTGACGTTCCGGCCGTTGGCCACTGACTTACCGTTCTTCGCCTGGTATCCCTCGATGACAAGATCGACACCGGCCTTGACGGCGTCCGTTCGCCAGCCGCGTCTGACGAGCGCGTTGGGCGCCCCCAGCTCGATGCCCCAGTTGACCGTCTTGCCATCGTCGCCGACGACATCGAGATAGAGCCAGGCGTGCGGGTTCACCCACTCCATTTTCGTGACCTTGCCCTGCACCTTCACCGGCTTCTCGCGGTCGAACTCCGCCGAAAACGCGTGATGAGCCGCAACCGACATCTGGCAGAGGGCGAGCGCGAGGGCCGCCACGACGAAGGTCCGTTGTGCAACTGGCAGCGACATTTGAAGTCCCCTATTTCTTCGAAGAATTCCGCAGCTCGATGCTTTCGCGGATGTTGGTAATCGCCTTGTTGCCTTCATGGCACGCGTACTCGTACACCTCGTAGTCATCCACGGCTCGGATGAACATCCCTGCCATTGTCCATGGCCGGCTGGCCACTTTCGGATCGGTGACGACGGCCTGGTACGCAATGGTGTCGCGATCGACAAGCGTGTACGTCTCCACGACTTCGAGCTGGTCGCTGTACAACGTCGCTTGCATATCGAGCCAGCCAAATCCCGTGGACGCGGGGACGCGGAGGTTTTTCGTGCGAACGGTCAGCGTATTGCCTTCCCATTTCCCGTGCGAGTCGCCGAGGAAGAGTTTGATGTCCTTGCCGAGATGTGGACGATCGTCGAGCGGGATGATGCGAGTCTGATGGCTCAGCTCTGTGTACAGCACGACATAGCCCGGTGATTGCATGAACTGATAGCCCACGTAGCCGAGCGCGTAGTTGGTCCGCGGGACGCCGGACGAGAGGCATCGCGCGTGCGGATCGACGTCGGCAAGGGACCGGGGATTCTCGGCGTTGTCGATGATCTCGGACTTGGCGGCGGCGGCCCAGGGCAGCAACGGCACCCGCCCGTCGGGCGGATCGATGACACCTCGTGGCAGGTTGTTCGGAAGCTGTCGCTGCTGATCGCTGCTCCACCCGGTCCCGTAGGCCCAGAATCCATCACCGCCTGGTTTACCGTTGCCGAGGTCGATGTTCCTGTCCTGTCTGCCCGTGGACGTTCCTTGTGTCTGCCAGTAGCCTTGCAAGTCGGGCTGACCGTCAGGTGTCCGCTTGGGCGTCCACGGCTTCGAAGGACGCGCAGCGGGCGCGCCAGGTTTGGAGACTGCGGGTGCGGCAGGCTTGGAGACCGCCGGCGCGCCGGCCGGCGCCTGCTGTCCGGTGATCGGTGCGCTGGTCGCGAGCACGCCTCCGACAATCAGCAACGTGATGAATGGACGACTCGTACGACTCACGTGACACCCCCCAAGAAGTCGCTTCCTACTTCTGTCGACTCTTCACGTACTCGTCTTCCAGGAACGACACGCATGGGTACTCGAGTAGTTGAACATGACTCTCGAGCCGGCGGTAGAGCGGCATCTTCATCGTCCAGGGCCGGGTGAAGACCTTGGGATCCTCGATCGTAACCTCGTAGTCCATGTGGTCGTGTCCTCGGAGCGTGAAGCGTTCAACCACATGCAGGGCGTCGCTGTGAAAGTTCCCGGCCTTGTCGAACCAGGTCTGATCGTTGAAGTTCACGGTGTCGACGACCAGCGTCTTGCCTTCCCAGCGCCCTCTCGAATCGCCCATCCAGGATGTCGGAATGCCCTCGGGATGCGCGGTGCGATCGACATGGATGCGCCGGACGGTCTGCGCGTACTCGAACGCGATCATCACAAACGTCGGACTCTGAAGAATCTGAAACGGAAAGGGCATGTACATCGCGCGGGGAACACCCGGCATGTAGCAGGAGTTCTCGGGATCGAGCGTCCCACGACCCTTGAAATTCTCGGCCCTCTTTGCCAGTGCCCATGGCTGATACGGGATCTCGTTGCCCTCCACGACGCCCGTTCCGGCCGGTACGCCTGGCTCTGCGGAGTGGTCTTGAACGTTCCAATTCGCCGTTGTCAGCGCCTGCCAGATTCCGGAGAGATCGGGCCGCGCCGAGGCGGTCCGCTGCGCACCTCTCGCCGGAGGCGCCGCCTGTCCAGACAGCCTCGCCGTTCCCGCATGAACGACGAGCACGAGCGCGGCCGCGCTCGCAACAGCTTTCAGAATTCGCCTGTTCATGGTCGCCGTGATCCTTGAGTCTGTTCCCCTGTGCACCCCGTCACCGCCCGCGCGCCGGCGCGCCGCCGACTTCGGGTAACGCGAACACGTACATCGCGTTTCCCGCAATCGGGGCACGGGCCGAAACGGAAACGGCCAGGTACTGTCTCCCGTTCACCGCATAGCTAATCGGAAACCCGGTCGCGGCACTCGGCAGCCTCGTCTTGAACAGCGTGGTTCCATCCACCACGTCGTCGATGTACAGATACCGGTCCGAATCCGCGGTCACGACGAGCCCACCAGCGGTCGTCAGCGCCGAAGGGGCCCCGCCGGCCGTGAGCGTGTGCCGCCACAGGATTTTTCCAGTGATGTGCATCGCCACGAGCTGCCCGCGCTCGGGACTCCCCGGAAATGGACTCAGTCCGAGGTGCGTCGCGCCGTTGTACTCGGGATTCCCGTAGAAGTGGAAGTTGCCGGTGTTCTCGGGCTTGACCGCGCCGAAGCTCACCTTTTCGCATCCAAGTCGAATAGGGATATAGAACGCCTGCGTTTCGGGATGATACGCGCTTGCCTGCCAGTTCCGGACACCAGTCATCCCCGGACATATGTCCAGCGGCTGGTTCAGCTTTGGAATCGACGACGGATTGTACGTAATCTTGCCCGACCGCCGATCGAACTCGAGGACGTTCTGAATCCCGAGATCGGTGCCCGATCGGAACGTGCCTTCCTTCCGGTCGATTTCCCAGAGGATACCGAGCTTGCCCATCTTGAAGAGTGATGGCCGGCCGCCCCGATCCACCAGAATGTTCTCGAACACTTCGTCGAAATCGTGCGTGTCCGCCGGCAGCACCTGGTAGTACCACGCCATCTTCCCGGTGTCGGGCGACAAGGCGAGCACGCTGTTCGTATAGAGCGCGGTGCCTTCGCTCTTGCGCGACACGCGAGCCCAGGGCTTCGGATTCGAGGTCGACCAGTACATCAACTTGGCCTGTGGATCGTAGCTGCCGGGGATCCACACATCGCCGCCAGAGCGCCGGTTCACTGGCAGGTCGTCCCAGGATTCTCCGCCCGGCTCTCCAGGCTTGGCAATGGTCAATGTGCGCCAGAGCTCGGCGCCGGTCTCCGGGTCGTGGCCGGTGATGAAGCACATGTCCGGCTTGTAGCGCTCGCATCCGGTCATGCCCGCCACGATCTTCCCGCCCGCCGCGATGGGTCCGCTGGTATAGCGATATCCGAGCTTGTAGTCGGCCACGGTCTTGTCCCAGACGACCTTGCCGGTCCGGGCGTCGAGCGCAACAAGATGCGCATCGGGGGTCCCGATGTACACCTTGTCGCCGTAGATGGCCATCGTGCGTGTCCGTGCGCCCCACGAGTAATCCGGAGACGCCTCGAAGGTCTTCTTGTACTCCCACAACAAATCGCCGGTTGCGGCATCAAGAGCCTGCACGATCCCGGGCGTCTCGGGCACGTACATCACGCCGTCGTGAACGAGCGGTGCCGCCTGGTTGATGCCCGTCTGTGTTGCCGAGGCCCACACCAGCTGGAGCTCGCGCACGTTCGTCTTGTTGATCTGATTGAGAGGGCTGTAGCCCCAGTTGTCGAGCGTCCGGCGCCAGTGCAGCCAGTCCCCCGGATCCGGCTTCTCGAGCATCGCCGTCGTCACGGGCCGGAAGGGACGCACGCGTGGGATGGCCGCGGCCGAGCCGCCCCTCCCCTGTGCGCCGGTGCGCGCCTGACCAAGGACGAATGGCAGCGCAAGAACGATGGCCAGGCCTGCATGCCAGACTCTATTCATACGGACTCCAGAAATGCTCGCAGCGCTCGGGTCGCGTTCGCACGCGACTACAATACCTTGACACTCAGGAATCGAACCATGGACATAGCCAAATCGTGTCGTCTCGCTCTTGTCGTCGCTTCTGGCTTCACTCTAGTGGCCATGCTGGGACTGCCGGCATACGGACACGCGAGAGGCGCCGTACCGACATTGCAGGGACAGCCGCCTCCTGCCGTCAACGACACGCGAACGACGCCCGAACAATTCGATCGGTGGATGACCGATCTGTCGAATTGGGGACGCTGGGGCGCCGAAGACGAGTTGGGCGCCGTGAACCTGATCACGCCCGCGCGACGTCGAGCCGCGGCAGCTCTGGCCAGAACCGGCGTCGTCGTCTCGCTTGCGCACAATCTGCTGACCGAGAAGGCCGTTGACGCACCCAACCCGTTTCAACTCAGGCCACGACTGAGTCTGCCGAATCTCTATGCGTTCGACCGTGAAGACATCGACTTTCACGGCTACACCTTCTCGCATCTGGATGCGCTCTGCCATGTCGGGTACAAAGGCAAGATCTACAACGGCCGTTCGTTCCAGGAAACTGTAAGTGAGGAGCGGGGGTGCCTTCGGATGGGCGTCGCCGGGATCAAGGATCGGCTGGTCACGCGAGGCGTCCTGATTGATATCGCTCGCTTGAAAGGCGTCCCCTACCTCGCGCCCGGAACCCACGTATACCGTGAGGACATCGAGGCGTGGGAAAAACAAGCGGGTGTGAAGCTCCAGCCGGGCGACGCCATCTTTCTGCGCACGGGCCGCTGGGCGTACCGCAACGCGAAGGGACCGTTCACGAACCTCGCGGGCTTCGATGCGTCCGTGGCACCTCTCCTGAAAGAGCGCGACGTTGCGCTGATCGGGAGCGATGGGGTTCAAGATGTTGGAACGCTCCCTGGCGTGGCCTTGCCCATCCACAAGTTCGCCCTGGTGGCCCTTGGTGCCAACCTCTTCGACAACCTTGACCTCGAGGCGCTGGCCGAGACCGCGGCGGCACAGAAGCGTTGGACTTTTCTCGTCACGGCCGCGCCCAATCCGGTGGTGAACGGGACAGGCTCACCGATCAATCCGCTGGCGATATTCTGATCCCCTTCACTTTGGAGCGAGGCCATGGACGAGATCGACTATCGAATCTTGAAGGAACTGCAGTGGAACGCGCGCTTGTCGAACGCTGAGCTGGCGACGCGCGTGAATTTGTCCCCGAGCCCGTGTTGGAATCGGGTACGAAACCTGGAGCAGGAAGGGATCATCCAGAAATATGTCACGATCTTCAATCAGGACGCGCTCGGTTTGCCGGACACGGTCATTGTGTACCTCACGCTGGAGCACCACGATGACGACGCGCTCCATCGCTTCGAAGCGCACATCGCCGAGCTGCCGGAAGTCCTGGAGGCGTACCTGGTGAGTGGAGAAGCCGACTACTTCATCAAAGTCGCCGTCGCCGGAACGGCCGCCTACGAACGGTTTTTGCGGGAGAAACTGTACAAGATTCCAGGCATCAATCATTCGCGCACGAGCTTCACACTGCGATGCGTGAAGCGGGCCTTCTCGGTGTTGCCCCATCCCTTGCCGCGGTGACGCGCGGGGCGTCTGGACACCGTAACATGAAGGCCGATCACGCGGGCGTTACGTCCGTGGTCTCCCGCGCTCCGCGCCGCATGACGAAGGGGCCGGGCCTCGCGAGTTCGATGACCGACGCCGGCGGAAGCGACGCGATCGTACGGTCCACGTCCTCCGGAGAGCCGAACAGCTCCAGAATCGCCGCGCCACCCCCCCGTTCCACCACGCGAACCGTCCCCGAGGGGGGCAGCAAGGCAATCCACGCCCGGGTGGCTTCCGAATCACTCACCTTCACGAGCGCCGCCTGGCGCCGCACCACGTCGGTGGGCTGAGCCTCCCTCACGCTCCACACTTCCTCGAGCTTGTCGAGACACGAGGCGACGCGCTGGGGACGCACGTGCGACTCGTCGACGACGACCGTCAGCCGCGCCACGCCCGGCCGCTCCGACTGAGCCAGCGTCAGCGAGTCGATGCGGAAATTTCGACCGCGGAGCAGCGAGACGACGCGGTTCAGCGCCTGAAGAGAGTCTCGAACTGATGCGACGAGGATCGAGGTCATGGCACGTTACCCCGGGTCCGCCGCCGTTTCGGCCAGCGCGCTCGGATGCTCGCGACGAATCATCGCGTCGAGCGCCGCGCCCGCTGGAACCATCGGGTACACGGTGTCCTCCTGTTCCACGCGGAAATCGAGGACGACCGTTTCCTTGGCGTCGCGCGCGTATCGCACTGCCGGCTCAACCTGGGCTCGCGTGTCGATCCGCACGCCCTTGAGACCGTGGGCGGCAGCAAGCGTGGACAGGTCGGGGCTGCTGATCGGCGTGGCCGAGTACCGCCGGTGGTAAAAGAACTCCTGCCACTGCCGGACCATGCCCAGGTAGCCGTTGTTGATGACGGCGACGTTGACTTTCACGCGCTCCTGAGCCGCCGTGGCCAGTTCGGCCTGCGTCATCTGAAAACCGCCATCGCCCACGATCGCCCATACTTCCGCGTCGGGCCGCGCGAACTTGGCTCCGAGAGCAGCCGGGAAACCGAACCCCATGGTGCCGAGTCCCCCCGACGTGATGAGCGAACGGGGGCTCTCGTGCCGGTAATACTGCGCCTCCCACATCTGATGCTGTCCGACATCGGTGGCGACAACGGCGCGGCCTTCCGTCAGGCGGCTGATGTCGTGGATGACGTGCGCGGCATAGAGATGGCCGTCATCCGGCATGTGTTGAATGTCCTTCACCGCGGCATCGCCCCTCAGTTGGGCGACGTGGCGCAGCCATGGCGTGTCATCGATCTTCTCGACGCGCTCGAGCAGCTGGTCGAGCGTGCCGGCGAGGTCGCCAATGAGCGCGACATCAACGGGAATGATCTTGTTCACTTCCGAGGGATCGAGCTCCGCGTGAATCTTTCGGGCGAGCGGTGCATACAGTCGAGGGTCGCCCGTCACGCGATCGTCGAAGCGCATCCCGAATGCCAGGAGCAGATCCGCCTGTTGGATCGCCTGATTGACCCACGCTTCGCCGTGCATCCCCATCATCCCGAGATTCAGCGGATGGCTGGCGGGGATGGCGCCGATGCCGAGCAAGGTCACCGCGATGGGCGTTTTCGTTCGCTCCGCGAACTCGCGGAGTTGCGCGGAGGCGTCGCTCAGCATCACGCCGCGACCCGCCAGGATCACGGGTCGCGTGGCGCCGCGAATCAGTGCGAGCGCGCGATCGATGTCCTCTTCCGGAAGCCTTTGCACAGGTCGCCGCGCGGCGGACGGCGTCGTTCTCGCGCTACTCCATTCGATTGCCGCTTGTTGCGCGTCCTTCGTGATGTCGACAAGGACAGGCCCGGGCCGGCCCGCGGCGGCAATCCGGAACGCCTCATCAATGGCGGGGCTGATGTCTTCCGCGCGCCTCACGAGACAGTTGTACTTGGTGACCGGGATCGTGATGCCCACGATATCGATCTCCTGAAAGGCGTCAGAACCCAGCACGTGACTGGACACCTGGCCCGTAATGCACACGAGGGGCGATGAGTCCATCATGGCGGTCGCGATGCCCGTGACGAGATTCGTCGCGCCGGGACCCGATGTGGCGACGGCCACCCCGACGCGGCCCGAGGCACGAGCGTAGCCGTCGGCCATGTGAGCAGCGCTCTGCTCGTGACGCACGAGGACGTGCCGAATCGGATAGTCGAGCAGGGCGTCGTACGCCGGGAGAATGGCCCCGCCTGGGTACCCGAAAACCGTGGTCGCCTCGTTCCTGACGAGCGACTCCCAAATCAGCTGCGCACCGGTTCGCATCATAGATACGTCCTTACCGACAGGCTGCACGGGAAGAACCCGTACAGAAAAAAAGGCCATCACCCCGCAGGTGATGGCCTCGTGTAGCGCTCGATCTCGCTTGGGTCTACATCACCTGCCGCCAACGCGGGCAGCCCCGAATCGGGGCGATGCCGATAATTCGAATACCTACGATGCGCAGACGGCAGGCGCCGCCGTCATCATACGTGACAGGCGAGTCGATCGGCACCGCAGGTGGCATCTGGCATTCCATGGGAGACCTTCACACTATACACCTCGACCACGCGAGTCAAGAGCGGGTACTGGGTCAATTTCCCGGGGCGGGCCTGCTGCCGGCGAACGAGACCACTCGGGGCCTCGCCGCCACGAATGTCGCGCGGAAAAATGCGCGCGCCGGCTCGCACGACAGCCGGCTGCAGCCTCTGGCACGGCGGCGGTCACGGCCGAACGCGCGATGGTCGTCGAGGTCATCCCGATGCGATCCCGCGAATATGACCGCCCTGCGAGTCACCCATTGACCGCCGCAGGATCGGTAGCGCACGAGGCGGAAGACGCGCTGTCCGCCCCCCTTTGCTCAGTTGTTGTTCCGTTGGCCGCGACGAGGGACCCGGCCGGGCGCGGCGCATCACGCCATGGCAAAGTGACCCACCACCCAAGAGCGCACACTCATTTCGGAAACCGCGGCCCGGCGTACATCTGGAAGCCGGTCAGCAGGAGGTCCGCGGTGTCGCGGTCGCTCTCGAAGCATCCCTCCTCCATCTGCTCGTAACCCTTTTCCTGGTTCCGCTCGAGCGCAAACGCGATGGTCCACGGCCGGGTCGCCACCTTCGGGTCGTCGACCGTGACGGCGTAATCGATGGTATTCGCGTCGACCATGGTCAGCCGCTCTGTCAGATGCAGCGCGTCACTGAAGAAGTCGCCTCCGGATCCGAACCACGACAGACCGTTGAAGTTCGTCGTGTCGACGACGAGCGTCTTGTCCTCCCAGTGGCCGCGCGCGTCACCTCTCCACAACTTGAGGTCGGCGGACAGATGCGGACGGCCGTCCAGATAGATGACGCGGAACGGGTGACCGCCGGACTCGTTCACGACGGTCAGGTGGCCAGAGTACATGGCGATCTGACGGGTCCGCGGACTGGCCATGATTCGCGGCGCGCTGATCGGCAAGCAGTGCGTGTACGGGTCGACGTACTTCGCGGCGTTCTCGCGTCGTTGCGTCCTCGCCCAGGGTTGGTACGGGATGACGCCGGCCGGCGGGTCCACAACGAGTGAGGTTGGCGATCCCGTCTGGTATTCATCGTCGGCTGCACGCCGCCCCTCGATGTTTCCGAGGCCGCTCGCCATAGGGGCTTCCCACAACCCCTGAAGGTCCGGATGGCCGTCGGGCGTCCGGGGAGGGTTGAAGGCCTTCGCCTTCTCCAGCGCGCAAGGATGAAAGGCGGCAGCCGTCGGAGGACAGCCAGCTATTGTGCGCGCCCTGGCCATCTGGCCGGCCGCGGGCGCAGAGGCCCATGCCAGGGCCAGCAGGATCGTCGCCGCTCGCATGGTGGAACCGAGAGAGCGTCTGGTCATCGCGAGTCTCCTTCGCACATCCGGCCAATCGTGTCGTGCCGCGCGGCTCACCAGAAGGGCGTGCATCACGCGCGTCAATACGCGAAGCACTCGTATTCCAAGAGCTGCGCGTCCTTTTCCTTGTGACGGTACAGCGGCATGCTCACCTTCCACGGTCCCGTAAACACGTTGGGGTCCTCGATCGTCGCTTCGTACTGGATGTGATCCAGGTCCGTCGGTGTGTAGCGCTCGACCACGTGCAGCGCGTCGCTGTGAAAATCGCCGGCCCTGTCAAACCAGGTGACGTCGTTGAAATGGACGACGTCGACGACCAGCGTATCGCCGTCCCATCGGCCGCGGGAATCGCCGAGCCACCAATCGATCTGGCCGGGGTAGTGCGAGCCCTCCATAAAGATGTTCCGGACGGCATGAACGTACTCGAAAAGGATCGTGATCTGCTTGGGGCCCTGCGCGATCTGGAACGGATAGGGCTGGTACATGATGCGCGGCACGCCCGGCAGAAAGCACTTCGTCACCGGGTCCGCGGTCTCGCGGTTCTTGAAGTTCTCCTTCTTCTTGAGCAGCGCCTCAGGACGATACGGGATCTGGTTCCCCTCGACGATGCCTCTCCCCGCGGGTATGCCCTTTGCGGCTGCATGGTCCTGGAGATCCCATTCAGCCGCGTTCATCGCCTGCCAGATACCTGAGAGGTCCGGCTTCCCGTCAGATGTCCGTCGTAACGCGGCGGACAGGGACTGCGCCACTGCGGGCTGGCCGCCGAAGCCGGCGGACTCGAACGAGCCGATGGCCAGCGCCGACACGAACAACACCACAATCCGCCAGGACCAGACCCGCGTACGCGCGAACATGCTATCGCGCGCGTCCGCCCTCGGGGGCGCCTGGACCTGACGAACCCATGAAGAACTGCCGTCCGTCGGCGAACTTGATCTCCCGGCCGTTGATGGTGGGTGTGCCGTTCTTCGCCAGGAATCCCTCGACGACGATCTCGCTCCCGGGCACGAAATCGGCCTTGCGTATGCCGGCCCTGATGAGCACATTCGTTGGACCGGTTTCGATCGCCCAATCCACGACCTTGGCATCCTTGCCTTTCACGTCCATGTGAATCCAGCCGTGCGGATTCGTCAGTTCCACCCTGCTGAGCTTGCCCTGCAGGGTCACTGGCTTGCTCTGATCGTATTCGGCGGCAAACGAGTGGTGCGCCGAAACCGACGCCGCGGCAACGATGAGCCCGACCGCCGCGCCGAAAAGAGAGAGTCTTTCCATCATCTTTATGCTCCGCCCCAGTCCTTACGCTTCACCCGATAGTGAAAGTACGCGGCTCGGCTGCCCGTGTCAAGCGTCGGGGGTGGGTCACTTTGCCATGGCGTGATGCGCCGCGCCCGGCCGGGTCCCTCGTCGCGGCCAACGGGTCGCCGGGCGGCGACATTCGTGGCGGCGAGGCCCCGAGTGGTCTCGTCCGCCGGCAGCAGGCCCACCCCGGGAAACTGACCCACCACCCAAGCCGGCGTCTGAAGCCATCGGCCGCGCGCGGCCCGTGTGGACGCGCCCATGGCGCTCCCGTCGCCGGCGCGACCGCATCAGTCGAGGGGCTCGAGCTTGACGAGCCGCGCGTTGCGGGTGTTGGCCATCCACACGGCGTTCTTGCTGACCGGATCGACCGTCATCGTCTTCACGTCGAAGTCGCGGACCGGCATCAGATAGATCACGATCTCCCCCGTCTTCGGGTCCACCCGGAGGACGCGATCCGACGTGTTGCTCGGTGCATACACGCGTCCGTTCCTGTCCAGATCGGATGCGGTGTACGGCGCCATCCATTTGATGCCCGGGTCGTACTCGGTGAACGTCCCGGTCCTGGTGTCGAGCATACCGACCTTGTCACCGGTGTACTCGCCGAACCAGTAACGGCCCTGCGCGTCGATCTTGCCGCGGCGTGGCTGCGAGAATGCGGTGGGCGTCTTGAAAAACTTCGCGGTCTTCGTCGGCACATCCACGCCGACGATGTACGAGCCGGCGAAGTCGGTGATCCACGGATTGCCCTTCGGGTCGACGGCGAGCTCGTACCCCGAATGTGGTCCCGGCGGCACGTTCGGTGCCTTCGTCCAGTCGAACTGGAAGTCCGACTTCATGGTCGCCGGATCGATGCGGAAGAAGGTCGCGAAGCCCGACCAGATTTTCCCGTCGGGACCGATCGACATGAACTGCGTCGCGGCGTTGGCCGGCATCTCGGCCGGAGTGAACTGCTGCGTCTTCGGATCGAACCTGTGAATCAGCCCGAAGTGGTTGTTGACCGAGTCGTGCGTGAGCGGGAACCAGATGGTGTCGTCTTTGCCCACCTGCACGTCGCTTCCGCCCGCGAACTCGTGCTTGGTCACCGGTGGCAGCGGGTACTCCGTGAACACGCCGGTTTTCGGATCCATCTTCCCGAGAAACGGCCGGCTCTGATCGGTGTACCAGGGAGTGCCCTTCGAGTCGACGTCCATGTCGTGGGGCACGGTGTCTCTCCGCGGCATATCGTACTGGGTGATGATCACGCGCGTGCCCTTGCCTTTCGGTCGCGGCAGGGTCTTGAGGTCGGTCGGCAGGCTCCTGCCGCCGTTCATATTGATGGTCGCCAGATAGGCCGAGAGGTCCGTCTTCGTCACGCCGGGCGAATATCCCCAGCTCGGGTTCTTCGCGGCGTTCGCCACGGCAGCCTTGTCGAACTGGGCCCGACCGCGGCCTTCGGTGCCGGCGATCGTCCCATCGGGGTAGTAGCCCTGCATCCGATCGATGACCTTGACGAACTCCTCAGCCGAGTGCCTCGACTTGACGATGCGCTCGAGCGAGTGGCAATAGGTGCAGCTCGCGATCTGCTTGATCATCATCGCCTTCTGCTCATCGGTGCCGGCGACGCTCATCGCCCACTCGACGGACGTAATCTGGCTGGAGAGATCCCTGGCCTTCTGCAGCGCGAGATCGAGCGTGGCCGTCTTGCCGGCCGTCACGTCCACGGGACCAGGATCAGCGAGGTCGTAGCCGACGGCGCGGATCTTCACCGCGTACTTGCCGGGCTGCACGTGCGAGCGCGGAAAGCTGTACTTGCCCTGCGCGTCGCTCACGACCGACACGTCGAAGTTCGCGCCATCACGCCGCGCGGTCACCACGACGCCTTCCATCTTGCCCTCGTCCTGCGAACTCACGACCCCGGTGAGCGCCGCTGCGCCCTGCGCCGAGAGCATGCCGCCGCGCACCGCGACGATCGTCACCAACGCCAGCGCCGCCAGCGCAACCGGATATCTCGTCAACCGCATCAGAACCTCCATTGACACTCAGGAAGACCCGGCAAAAACGAGGAACGCATTATCTTATTCCGGTTCGATCGTGGCCATTGAGTATCCTAGAAGCGCGCATGGAGACCACGCTTCTCACAACGGGCATCGTCTGCATCATCGCCGCGATTGTCGGGGGCGGACTCAAGGCGTTCGCCATCGAGATCCCCGTGCTCGATTCGGGGCGCCGGCAGGCCATGCTGGGCGCGTTCGGCGTGCTGCTCCTGGCGGCCGGCCCCGTGTGGAACGGGTTCAGCCAAGACCCGGGAGGGCAGGTGCTGTCGTCCCGAGAACCGGCCCGTTCGATGGAACCGTGCAGTCGAGCATGGTTCAGCGCTCAGCCGCCGAGCCGTGTCGTGACGATGGAGTCGGGGGCCGCGGATATCGATCTGCTGACCACGGATCAGTGGAAGGATGATCCGATCGTCGTCGTCGTCACCGAGGATCACCGTCCGGTCGGCGCGGTCGCGTTCAAGTACTACGCGAGCGACCACCTGTTCAAGGTCAGCCAGGTAGTCGACGCTCGATGCCGGCCGGCGGACACTTTCCGCAACGAGACACGCGGCGGCGACAAGGGCGTCATCCAGGACTGGGACACGCTGGAGTTCACCCTCCCCACCGCCAAGTACGCGCTCAGGCTCGGATACACGTCCGGCGCAATCGAGGGGACGCTGAGAAGGGTCGGCTGACGAGCTTGTTTCGGAAACCACGGGTCAAGCTGTCATCGCCTTCCCGCACGTCACACCGCGGATGGTCTTTCCGGGTCGAAGACATCAATCTCCTGCTCTTCGAGCAGATGCTCGAAGGCGTGCTCGCCGTGCTGCTGCAAGTACGTGTATTCGGACTCGGAAATTGGCATGGCGAGGAGCCAGGTCACCTTCTTCGTTCCACAGTCGAGCATGTTCAGCGCGTCTCCCCACAGAAACGGCGCGGTCAGGTACAGGTGCGGAAGGGTCGAAGACACGCGACACTGACGGACAAGTTCCGGAATGACTGTACCGGGGTGGAACGCGGCGTCGCTCTGTATGATGTGGAATGCCGCTGACGCCAGCAGGTTGGGGAATCCGATCGACGCGTTCTCGCAGACGCCAGCCAGTTCCAGCCTGGCAGGAAATTCTCTTGCACCCCAATTCATGGGGTGATCCGAGAGTTTGATGGTCGAATACGACATGACACCTTTTCCGGGTCGATCTCGACAGGAGAGGATGCCCACAGTCCGCGTTTCAGACGCGTTCGCGTAGTCGTCCACGTGCGGCGTTCCTCCAAACACCGATGCGACATGTCGCGCGATTTTCTTGTTCTCAGGCGAAATCGGCGTATTTTTTCCACTCATGATCAAGGCCCAAGGTATGCGTCGGTCTTGTCTTCGTAGAGGTGACTGGCGCTGTCTTCGGCGGTTTCAGGGCGATACTGGCTGAGCTTCTTGTTTTCCTGGAGGAACTGATCTCGCGTTATTGCTCGCCTTGCTGCACTTTCCACATGCTTCCGGAATTCATATTTTGGTTTGTGGCCCATAATCCACGACCGGTCACCTGGCTTGATCTCCTTGCCTGACGGACTGAACACCCGTCCGTCGGCGTCTTGCGCGTTTTTCCAGACCTCGGCCCGCTCGGCCTCGGTGAACTTCGGCCGAGCGTAGGTTTTCTCGTCGAGTGCGTTCTGCAATCGGTCTCGCGTGGCGCGGTTCTCAGTGTTCTCGCTGATCCGGTGCTGCTGCCGTTCGTTGAGTTCCGTCATGCGCTTCCGGGCCGCGTCGAGTTCCTCTTGCAGTTGTGCGGTGCTGGGATCCTTTCGATTCGCAGCTACCCTTTTCTTGTAGAGCGTTTGTACCTTCTCTTGGGCGTCCGTGACCTCCTGTCCGTGCGCCGCGATCTCCTTATCAGCCTCAGCGATCTTCTGGTTCGTCCGTGCGAGCGCGTCGCGAACACCCTGTTGCGGATCTTCCGGTAAAGCCGTCGCCTTTGCCGGTCCTGGACGTGCCGGTTCGTCCCCTTTCGAAGGCCTAGGGTCCTTCGCGGGTTTCTTCACTGGAGGCTCGGGTTCGGTCGGTGCCGGCGGCTTTGCGCGGGCGCGGGCACGCGGGGTCGTCGGCTTCGCCGGCTTGATCAGCGTGCCGGCCGGCGGCGTGACGACTTCGGGCGGCGTGACGTTGGGCACCATCACCGTCGGCCCCGCGACCTGTGGCGTCTCGGGGATCGGCGGCGCCGCGGGCGCGACCTGCGGGATCTCGGGAACCGGCGGTGCGGCGGGCGCCACGCGCGGCGGCTCGATGATGATCGGCCCACTCGACGGAACATCCGTGCCCGGCACACTTGGCCCACCCGCCGGGTCCGACGGCCCGCCCGGCTTCGCCGCTTCACCGACGATCGCCGTAAGGGCGAGAACGACGGCGTCGCTGATCGCCCCCTCGAACCCGCGCGCGGAGCGCTGGATGTCCTTCCTGAAGTGGGCCAGGTCGGGCGCCGTCTTGGCCTTGCTGTAGTCGTGGTAGGCCAGGAGCAGACCGATGCCGAGCGCGATCGCCGCGAACAAGAGCACGGCGCCGACCTCCAGCGGTGCGCCGAGGATCGCCACCACGACGGCGATCGCGCCGAGGATGATACCTGCGGCGATGGCGAGCCCCTTGAGGATGCTGAGGATCGCGCCGCCGATGTCGCTGTCGGCGAAGCGCGAGATCACGTCGCTGATCGTGTCCCAGAGGGTGGACACCAGCGCGAAGATCGCCGCGCCGATGGCCACGATCACGAGGCCGACGACCAGCGCCTCCCACCCGACGGTTGCGAGGAAGATGGCGGCGAGGATAGCCGCGAAAATGCCGAGTGCGATGAGGATGGCCTTGGCGACGTTCGACAGCTTGAACTCCTCGCCTAGCGCCTCACGCGCGAGCTCAGCGCGCTCATCGGGCGTCATCCGCTGGAACTCCTCCTCGGTGACGTCCTCCGGCTTGGGCACTCGCGGCGGTGGGAGACGACGGCGCACCTCGGCGACGAGCGTGTCGATCTGGACCTCTGGCGCGAGGTCGAAATGGACGTAGTCGGGCCCTCTCGCCGCCATCGTCCGCAGCGACAGGAAGTCGTTCGCCGGTGGGTAGCCGCCGGCCGCGCGGTAGGCGAAGTCGAAGCCGGACCTTCCGCTCATCGGCCCGCGCATGTCCTCCACGTGCACGTTCACGTCGAGGTGTCCGCGGCCGGCCTCGCCGGTCAGTGCGGCGACCCGCGCAGCGTCGGCCGAGAGCGGCAGGATGACCTTGCCCTTCATCTCCATCACCGCCGTGAACTCGCCCGCCATCACGACGCGCACGGTGCGGGTGTAGACGAGCTTCTTGCGGTCGAACACGACACCCTGCTCGTCGTAGTCCTGCGCCGTGTAGTCGATCAGCTCCTCGATCGAGCCGCGCTCGACGCGGCGGCCCTCGCTGTAGCTGTGATGGGCGATGTTCGGCCGCTGCGGGCCCTGCGGGTCGGCGGCTGGCAGCGCGTCGCGAGGCCCGCGCGCGATCGTCGGGCCGGCGGCGGGAGCGGCGCCGAGCAGTGCGGGCGGGGCGACCTGACCGTGGACCACGGCATGCGCAGTCGCGTCGGCGGCGCGCTCGGCGCTGTCGCCCGGACGGGTGACCGGCAGCTGTCCGTGCGGGGCGACGTCAGGCACACCCTCCTGCTGCACGACGTGCGTCAGCTCGTGGGCGAGCAGGTGCGCGCCTGGCGGTGTCGCCGGCGCGAACCGGCCGGCGCCGAAGACCATGTGTCGCCCGACCGTGTACGCGCTCGCGTCGAGGGTCGCGGCCGACTCGGCGGCCGCCGCGCCGGTGTGCACGCGCACGGCGCCGAGATCGCGCCCGAAGCGTCCCTCCATCGTCGTGCGCACGCCGTCCGGCAGCGGCTCCCCGGGCGCGCCGATCACCTCCCGCACGCCCGGATCGCCAGGTTGGCTCACGCGGTCGCGCGGATCGTTGCTCTGGCTCCCGCCGGTCGCCGTGTGGCCGCCCAGTGCGAGTCCCGTCCATCGGGGATTGACCGGGAGGGTCGCAGGACCGCGCGCGATCTCTTCTGATTGGCGCGATTGGTCGGTCTGTCGATGCGATCCGTCGTTCGGTTCGCGCCGTGCCGGGGTCAACATGTCGGCACTACTCACGGTACCGCGTGGCCGTAGAAGTATCGGCGTCCGGGCTCGTAGGCGCCGTTGTTCGCGGCCCACCACTTCTCCCACTTCGCGGCAACCTTTGCGAGCGGCGACTGGCCGAAGTCCTGTCCGGTCCAATCGCGCAGGGCGTCGAGATACGCGTCCGGCAGCGGCGCGTGCTTTACCCTCAACTGGCGGATGAAAACGCGGGGGCCGGCCAACTCGCCGAGCGCATAGACGAGCGCGGAATCGAAGCCCGCCGATTGCGACGTCCACCACGCCGCGACCTTGCGCGATTCGTCGGGGTCGCGGTCGCCGCCATCCTCCTCGTCGGCGAGCACCCGTAGCATGACCTTGCCGACGACACGGTAGAGGGCAACACGCGCATCTTCACGGCGCTCGAATTCCTCGTCGTTGAGTGCCGCGATCAAGTGTGGAACCACGGAGGGACGTCCAATGGCAACGAGCGCGAACATCGCCTGGTTGCGGTTGTCCGATATCGAATCGTCTGTCACCATGCGACTGAGCGGATCGATGGCGGCGGCACATCCGATGCGCTCGCAGCAGTACGCCGCCCTGATCCGGACCTCGCCATCATGGCTCTTCAAGGCCTCCACGACGGCGCCGAACCCAGAGAAATCTCCGGCCTGCGCCAGCGTCAGTGCTGCATCCAGTCTCGTCATCGCGTTTGGATCGTTCAACCCCTGCGGCATCGCGGGCCTCCGTCTCTCGCTCGATTCGCCAGAGCTCATCGCTGTGGCGTCTTCGGCACGCGGCTTCCCGGCACGTCCTTTTCGTTCCAGTAGATCTGGTCCCATTCTTCCTTCGTGAACCGACGTTCGAATGCATTGCGCAGTCTGCCCCACCAGTTCGTGTACTGAACGTGCGCCTTCCTCGGCAGGGGAAACAGGTTCTCGATCTCATTTCCCCCACCCATATTGACCTGCTTGATGTGGTGCACTTCCCATGGCACCCCGCCCTCCTCAGGCCATCGCTTGCCTTGCTTCTCCGCTGCCGTGAGCGCTTTGTCGAAGTGCGGCCAGCGCGCTCGGCTGTCGCGAGCGAGGCTCCGGAGCATCTCGGTGCCGCGAGCGGTCCCCGTCAAGATGGCTTTCTGCACGTTGAACGGGCCGCCGGGCATCGGCACATCGTACTCGGTGGGATATGGGCCCGCCTCACCGAGGATGTGATCGGGGAGCTTCGAGCGGCAGACGATGCTGCCGATTGAGCACGCACCTTCGAACTCTTCGAACTTCTTCGCGAGCTGCTTCGAGGTTTTTGCTTTCCCTTGTTCGAGCGCTTTGCGCTCCTCGGCCGACATCTGCTCGAACGCTTTTTTCTGGGCGGCCTCCTCGGTCAGCGTCCTGTCCGCGGCCCGCAAATCGGCGGCGCCCTTGCGCAGCCGTGCGGCGGCTTTGCCGATCCCCTCGGTGGCGAGCACGATGAGGATGAAGATGGCCCCGTTGGTCAAGATCGTCGCGAGCCTGGCCGAGGCCTTCTGGAGTTCGGCGACACTCTTGGCTTGCATCACGTCGTTGAGCGACGCCGCCAGCTCGCCGAGCATGCCGATGACGTCCCGAGCGGTCGTGTACACGAGATACACGGCGACGGCGATGTCGAGGGGTGGAATCATGCCGAGGATCACGATGACCGCGAGCTCCGCCAGGATTTCCGGGCCGTTGGCGATGAGGTTCTGTGCCCAGGCCGCAGCGGCGCCGCCGAAGTAGTCGTTGTCCCAAGCCCATGTGAGCGCGGCGGCGAACCGCTCGCCGCGGCCGCTGCCCGCAACCGATGCGTCGGCCGCCGCCAGCGCCTCGTCAAAGGGCCCAACCGCGTCGTTCCACCCACTCAGCAGTCCGAACAGCGAATAGAGCGCGCTCGTCATCCCGACGGCCAGCGCCACGTCAGTGAGCTTGAGCGCATCGGTTTCGATCTGCTGCGCTTCCTCGTCCGTTTTCGCGAGGTTGTCGTGCGCGCGCACAGGCAGCTCCCGGAGCTTCGCCTGCTTGTTGTCGACGAAATCCTTGTAGTCGAAATAGTTTGGAACGAGCTTGCCGTCGGCCACCGATTCGGCGACCTGGTTGACAATGAGCTCCCACGACACCGCGAAGAGCCGCACCCACTTGAGTTGCATGTAGCGGATCGATTCGCGCGCGTATTCGCGGACCGCGGATGGCTTCTTCGCGTGTGCGTCAGACAGTCGCAACCGAAAACGGTCGAGCCGATCCAGTTCGGTGTACGGCACGGGCAGCCCGTGAGCATAGATGTCCGGACTGAGAGTCTTGGCCTGGGCGATCAGGGCCAGGAACGACTTGGCCCAGTCGGTTATGAGCGTGCCGGGATCAACCCCGAGTGTCAGTGCGCTCTGGATCCGGCCCGACCAGGTGAGCGGGAAGCCCTTGATATGGGTCGCGAGGGCCAGCTCCACTCCGTCTGGAGAGTACGCGCCGAGCGTATCGAGCTCGGTTGTTGAGCGCCTCTTGCAATCGGCGACAAAGGCGTCGAGATCGGCCTGGGTTTTGAGAGGAGCGCGCGTGCGGGTCGACAGCAGCAGACGCAGCCGCGTCGCCGACGCGCGCAGGAGCAGGTCGTCGTTCTGGCTCGCTCCCACGTTCGCGGCGACGATCTCGTTGTCGAGTGCCGAGGCGATGGCCGGATCGTCGGCGCCGGCCTGTGCCTGATCGTCCGGCGCCCGCTGCACGTGGAGCTCTTTCTCTTCCTCCTCGCACGTCGCGCACTTGCGTTGCACGGTTGAAATGCCAGCAGCCGGCACCGAACGCACGTGCGGCCAGGGCCTATCCGCCCCGCGCACCACGTGATCGGCGATGCGGTCCGCCTC
This sequence comes from Vicinamibacteria bacterium, assembly GCA_041476545.1. Lineage (GTDB taxonomy): Bacteria > Acidobacteriota > Vicinamibacteria > Vicinamibacterales > CAVVIG01 > JBGOTP01. The sequence continues at coordinate 32,483 of JBGOTP010000005.1, forward strand.
GCGCTCGGCGGGATCGTCGGGCCGGCTCACGGTCACACGGCTTGGCAACACGCGGCGGATTCCTCCACCCGCCTGTTGCACCGTGTGGACGAGCTCGTGTGCCAGAAGTCGCCGCCCAGGCTCGGAGTGCGGCGCATACTGGCCGTCGGCGAACACGATGTCACGACCGACAGTGAACGCCAGGGCGCGGAAGGCCGTCGCCTTGTTGTGTGCGTCGGCACCGCGATGGATCCGTACGCCTGAGAAATCGTGCCCGAGGCGCGTCTCGAAATAGGCTCGCGCAGGCGGGTCAATCGGATCGCCGCGCGACGAAGGAAGCGGATCTATAGGGGGCGGCGCTGCGGCACCGGATCCAGCCGACGTCTTCGGTTGGACAATCTTCATCTCCTCATCGACGGGGAGGTCGGTGCGTCCATCGGCAGCGCACGCGGCACAGGCTCGCTGGAGCGCCAGGCCGTTCCAAACCTGGTTGACGACGGCCGGCTGCCGCGGCGGCGCCACGCGGGCGGGAGCCGCCCGCGCGACGACCTTTTCCGGCGCGAAGGCCTTGGCCATCACCCAATCGGGATGACCTGCAGGAGCAGTATCGACTTCGCGTCAGTCAGCGGGAACCCCCCGGCCACGGGCAGAGCCGCCGGCACCGCTGGGCCGTGCAGGTCGCCGATGACCTTTTGCCCGACCTTCCCGACAATGGCCGCATCTGCAGCAGAGAGGCTTCGATTGAACAGCACTATTCCCTGTTCGATGTGTCCACTGTGTGCACTGAATGCCCTCAGCACATCGTCATCGGAGACTGTTGCCGTTCCACCTGCGTCAACGGTGTACGTGGCGTTCTTGAAATCCGTGCCTCGTTTCAGCACCTCCATCAACTGGTCGGCCGTCGCCTGTGGGTTCAGCGCCATGCGCCGAATCGACTGGAAGAGGTCGGTGTTGGCTCCAAACACGTGCTGCTTCTCCACAATCGCCGGAGCCGGCGAGACGGTGATGAACACCATGACGCCGTCAGCGTCGGGCGGCACGACGCTTTCCGGATACGGAACAATCATGACTCTGTCGGTCGTTCCGCTCTCCTGGCTGTCGTCTCGAATCGCGTTCTCGAATGTGTTGAGCCGATTGCCCTGCAGTGTTGCGTCGCTTTCGCCCACGGCACCTATGGCCGAGAAGACGATCGTCTTCCCTGGAGGCGTCTGGAAGTGCTCCCAGTCGCTCTTCCACGCCTGGGCGGCCCCAACGTCGTCGACGGGGGTCGCTCTCCCGCCGGCAAATCTCGCGATGAGGTTGTTTCCTGCACGGTCGTCCTGGATGATCAGCCTCCTGATGACCGCCGCCGCTTGCGCAGGATCTTTGAGCGGCGTCGCGATCGCGTCGAGCATGTTGTTGAGTTGGTCCGCGTTGACGGCCCTGAGGTTGATGACGCGATAGCCGCGGGGCGGCAGCGGCGGCACCGGCACCACGTCGAGCGCGCACTGCTTGTGACGGCGCCGCGTGAACATCACCCAGTCGCGCACCGCGTCGATGCGTAGCTCGTTGGCAACCGGCGGCAGCGCGGGGAACAACTGGGCATCGGCGCTCTGTTTGAAGCCGGGCTCGCTCACGACGAGGGCCCCTTGCACGATGTCCAGCCCACTCTCCGCATACCGGTGGCTGGCATTGGCGACGTTGACGACGTTGGCGTCGGCCACGAGATCGAGCTCACCAAGACGCGTCCCCGTTTGCCCGATGATGTCACCGGCGTACTGCACCTTGGCGCCGTTGGCCATCACCGCTCGTCCCAAACGCAACGGCCCGAACGGGCCGGGCGCCGTAGTCACATCGAGGGTGATCAACCCGTTCGACTCGTCGCCGGTGTAGCTGAACCTGGCGGGCCAGTTGAAACGCTCCGTCATCAGATACTCGATCGTTTGTGGCGGGTTCTGATTCTCTCGGTAAATGCCAATCGACAGCGTGCCGTTCAGCGTCCCGGACACGCCGGGTCCCCCGGCAGCCGACGACACGGACGTCACCAAGAATGTGCCGTGAAACATGATCTCGAACGCCAGTGGTGAAGTCGACTGGGTTCCGAGTACGATCCGCAGGTGAACGGGCGTTTGCGCGTTCAACACGAGCGATTTGATCTCGCGATCGGCCCGAGCGGTGAGCCACAGTCCATCGGCTCCATTCCCGGTACTGATCACGGTCTCGCCCGCCAATCCAACTGGCCCAGCGACCGATCCGGTGCGGCTGATGAAGTCCCGCGCCGCGGTCGCCGTGTTCATCACTAGCTCGTCGAGCCTGGTGCCCGTCGTCTTCGGGTCCCTGATGAATGTGTTCGTGGAAAGGTCCCCGTTGAACTCCAGCGGCCGCGCGCCGGCTCCTCCAGCCACGAGCGACTTGGCCAGCGTCTGCAGCTTCCCGATGGTGCCCTGGCTGACACCGGCCGCCGCCGCGTACAACGCGAGACCGCCCGAGTCCAACATGTCCTCACGCGCGGCGCCTTTGTAGATCAGGCCGCCGGTTTGCTGGGCGCTGAACAACACGTCGGCGGAAAAGAGTCCTGCCGTCGGCGTCGTGATCGTGGTCGGTTTGCCATCGGGAACGAGAATGTCGACCTTCGGCTTGTCCGACGGATCGTCGAGCCCTTGCAGGAGGGAGATGCGATCCATGTGCTGTGCTTCTTCGACCGCATGGGCAATGTAGTCTGCCGTGGTCGTGCAAAACCGAAGATCGAGGCCATCGCCGAGCAGAGCCCGGACCTGATCGTTGACGCTCTTCGCGGTGCCGGTGAGCACGGGCAAATACCCCGCTGACGGCAGCTCGATGATGCCCCCTCGAATCAGAATGCGGTCGGTGGGCCGCGCCGGCGTGAGGTCCGTCGCGATCACGCGGCGAATGCGATCGCGCAAGTCGGTGATGCCAGTGAGTGACAGCGAAAGCAACGTCGGACGATCGGCCCCGACGACGCCGCGCGGATCGCTCCGATCGTGGGCCAGCCCCAGGCGCACCTGTTCGACGAACTTGACGGCGTCGTTGAGGGCTTAGTGGTGCGGCGCGCAGGGATCGACCGCCCGGCTGCCCGGCGTCACGACGCCGGACAGCAGATCCGCCAGCTGACACTGGAACTGCAACACCTGCGCGAGAAACACGTCCCACGGCCGCATCCGCATCTTCCACTGCCAGTACCGCTTGGCGGGCGCGTCGATGCGCTCGCGCCTGACGATCCACGTATCGAGGAACACGGTCGTGGCTCCGGCGCGGGCGACGACGGCCAGCGGTACCTCGCAACAGGCGCTGTTGTAACCCGCGCCGAGGCACCAGGTGTGCGAGAGCAAGCCGTCGCGAAATACCGCGTCGGGATGTTTCCGCGCTTCGTCGCCGTACCACGAATGCGCGACTTTCGACCGCAGATAGATGTTCGAGTCGATGGCCACCGCCTTCGACGTCGGGAACGGCGTCAGGATCTGCAGCGGAATGGCTCGCAGCACGACGCCCTCGAGCCGGTACGGACGCTCGGTGCTCGTGACGCACGCTTCCTCGCACAGCTTGCCGTACACGTCCTGCTGTCCGCAGAGCGCCTCGGCCGCGCAGATGGCGATGACGTAGATGTCGCTGACCGGTACCACGACCGTCGGCGGCGGCGCCGCGATCTCCACGCAGTCGTGGAAGGCGTCCGATCCGATCTTGCCGCTGGCATCCGGCTGCTGGATCGCGAGCTTCTTGGTCGCGTCGATGAGCGTTTGGATGCTCTGCGTCACGGTTGACTGCAGGAGCAGAACGTGACCCGATGGGTCGATGGCGAGCCCGGGGCCGATCTGGATCAGGTCGCCGCCGCCGAGCGTCGTGTCGTACCCGTAGACGACTCCGGCGCCGAGTCCCTGGTTCGAAATCGCCACGAGCCCGCGTAGATAGCGCTGCTCGATCTCGAAATCGCTCGCGCGCAGGAACTTTCCGTCGAAGTAGTTGAGACGTTTGAGAGGCGTGGACGGATCGACGACCGTCACCCCACCGGTGTTGCCGACGACGACGAATTCCGCGCTGCTGCCGTTGCCGTTCGGGGCCATCGCTAGCTCCTCTTGAACATCTTGATGAAGTCCGCGCCGTCGTCCGCGCCGGTACGTGGCGCGCCGAGCGGCGCGTGGTCGTCCGCGGCCAGAAGGGGCGTTGGACCGGTGCCGCGGATGATGAGCCGCACGAGACTGCCTGTGAATGCCTTCTTCAGATCGATCTGGACTTTCCCGCTTCCGAGATCAGTGACGGTCTTGATGTCGACCGCGCTCCATCCGCCGGCGTCGTCGTACTCCGTGACGGAACACGCTTTCGGTCGCAGCGTCGTGGCAGCCATCTGGCGGCTGGTCGAGAAGCTGATCGATTGGACGCCGAGCTCCGCGCCGGTCACGATGGGGCCAACGGGTGTCGTTGGCGGCCCTCCAACGAATCGGGGACCACAGAGGAGTTCCTGGATCGTCGCCGTCGCAACGTGGGAGGGGCGCACGGTGACGACGGGCTTCGGAATCGGCGCCGCGATCGCCCAGCCGCCATCGGCCGTGGGCTCGACGAGGATGTCCGCCACGTCGGCGAGTAGTACCTCGGTGGGATCCTCTGGAAAGATCGAAGCCGGATCGGTGGCGGTGGCCGGCTGCGGCTGCAGATCGATCTCGTCGAACGCCGCGAACTCGCGCAGTGCATCCAGATAGGCCGCCGGCTGTTTCTCGATCGGCAGAGCCTGGACGGTCTGTCGCCGCGCTTGCACGTCGGCGTACTTCGCGCTATCCGCTTCGAGCTCGAAGAGCACACGCAGTCTGTGATAGCCGGGATCCCGTGGTTTGGACAGGTCCGGCCGCAGCAGCAGCTCGACGGTCTCGAAGACGCGCGAGTACGCGGTGTCGTTCTCGACACCGGCGCACGGTTCAACAATCGCCGGTACCGGACGGGTCAGGCAGGCTTTGAACTTCGCGACGACATGGACCGTGAACCGCTTCCGGCTCCCGACGTCGGTGAACGTGAATCCCTGGTCGCCCTTATGGGTGGCAAACCACTGGCCCACGTCGACGCACGCGAGACGATCCAGGTGCAACTCATGACCGGCGGCATCGATCGCAAGGCCGCGATCGACGGTCAGCTCGTGACGGTCGTTGAACGCCACGTTGAAGCCCCAGACGACTCCCTCGCGATGAAGCCATGCATTGTGGAGGCGGATCTTGCCCCGCGGATACGCCTGGCCGGTTTCGAGGTCATCCACGCCAAGCAGCATGCCGAAATGGAATTGCAACGCGGTGAACGGACTGATGGGCAGCAGCCCGCCCTCCTGTCCCTGGCCGGCCAGCTCGCACGCGGTCTTGTCGACAATGGTGGGCATCACGCACTCTCCTAGTAGCTGTCGCCACGAATCGCGCTGGGCAGGCGCGCCGCGATCGTCGACCGCGCCGAGGTCAACAGGTTCCGCCGCAGACCGATCGCGTCGCCCAGGTAGTCGGCCCGGCGATCGGCCGCCTGCGCCAGTCCGAGGGCGTTCGCGTAGTCGTTTTCGGCCGTGTCCATGGCGGTGGCGAGGGACACCGGATCGATCCC
>JBGOTP010000006.1:0-34857 GCA_041476545.1 Vicinamibacteria bacterium
CAGGACCATGGCGATCCCATGGGAGTCGAACGGCCGCTCGGCGTGCCACGGACGTTTCCCGAGCACGCGCGCCTGATGTACGACCTGCAGGTGCTCGCGTTCGAGACGGATCTGACGCGCGTCATCACGTTCATGATGGGCCGCGAGCTGAGCGGCCGCGCGTATCCGGAGATTGGCGTGCACGACGCCCACCACCCGATCTCCCACCATCAAGGCGATCCGGAGAAGCTCGCGACGTTGACGGCGATCAACACCCATCACATGCGGCAGTTCGCGTACTTCCTTGAACGGCTGCGATCCACGCCAGACGGCGATGGCTCGCTGCTCGACCAGGTGACGATCCTGTGCGGCGCCGGGATGAGCGACGGCAACTCGCACGCGCCGGAAAACCTGCCGGTGCTGCTGGCCGGCGGAGGTGTCGACCGTGCCGCCGCCGGCAGCCACATCCAATGCCCGGCGGGCACGCCGATTGGCAACCTGCACGTGACGCTGCTCGAGAAGCTCGGGGTTCGTCTCGACCACTTTGGAAACAGCACTGGCAAACTCACCGGTGTCTAACGCGCTTTTGCGTCGAGCGAGCGGAGATGACGGAGGCAACGGCTTCACACGGAGGAACGAAGGAACGGAGGATTCTTTTTGGTACAGATTGAGACTCCGTTTCTTCGTTGCTCCGTGTTGGAACCGTTCGCTCCGCCTCCTCCGTTGTCTGCGCTGTGAGGGAATCAGCACGTAGGAACCAAGGCCGAAGGACTCAGGACGTGTTACACCGAAGAGAAAACTGCTCGGCCATTTCCACCAGGTGGTTCTGCGCCTCGGTGTTGTTGGTGTTGACGTTCTTGCGTGCCGGCGCGGCAGATGATCTTCGCCTCATCGACGCGTCCAGGCGTCACGATCTCGGTCGGGTCCGATCGCTCCTCGACCAGCGGATCGACGTCAACGTGAAACAGCCAGACGGCGCGACGGCGCTGCACTGGGCCGTGCACTGGGACGATGTGGAGATGGCCGATCTGATGCTTCGGGCCGGCGCTCAGGTCAATGTCGCCAACGAACTCGGCGTGACGCCGCTCGCGATGGCGTGCGACAACGGCAGCTCGCCGATGGTCGAGCGTCTTCTGAGCGCCGGCGCGAAGGTCAACGACCGCTCGCCGCGACGGCCGACGGCGCTCATGTTGTGCGCGCGACGCGGAAGTGTCGACGCCATCAGGTCGCTCCTCGCGCGCGGCGCGGATGTCAACGCCACAGAGCCGCTTCGCGGTCAGACGGCCCTGATGTGGGCGGCCGCCAACGGCCACGCCGACGTCGTGAAGCTCTTGCTCGCCGCGCGTGCCGACCTTCGCGTGCGGTCGCGCCTCACGCGGCTGATGGTCAACCGCGCCGATCCGAACGATGTCAACACGGCCGTCATCGGGGAGGTCTCCGGCGGTCGCAGCACGGCGTTCCTGTTCGCGGCGGCGCGCGGCAGTGTCGAATGCGCCCGCCTCCTGCTCGACGCGGGAGCGGCGGTCGATGACACCGCCGCCGACGGCGCGAGCGCCCTCGTCATCGCCGTTCACAGCGGCCACCGTGCACTGGCCAACTGGCTCCTGGAGAAGGGCGCGGATCCGAACACGGCTGGAGCCGGCTACACGGCGCTGCACGCGGCCGTGCTCCGAGGCGACGTGGAACTAGTGAGGAGCCTGCTGGCGCGCGGCGCCCGAGTCGATGCGCGGATCAGGCACGGCACACCGACCGTTCGCGCGGGAGGGGGTTTTGTTCTGCCTGAGAACCTGACAGGAGCCACGCCGCTGCTTCTGGCGGCGAAGTTCCTAGAGCGCGACATGCTGCGCCTGCTCGTCACTCAGGGCGCGAACGCTAGTCTCGCGCTAGACGACGGGACGACGGCGCTGATGGTCGCGGCGGGCGTTCTCGCGCAGGGCCCCCTCTTCGATCGAAGAGGCCGGATATTCGTGCTGAACGAATCCGATGACGTGGCCGCGCTCGAAACGGTCCGGTTGACGTTGCAACTGGGCAACAACGTCAAGGCGGCCAACGCTCAAGGCGAGACCGCTCTACACGGGGCCGCCGCGCGCGGCTATCGTTCCGTCGTAAGCTTCCTCCTGGAACGGGGCGCCCGGGCTGACGCGAAGAACGCGAGAGGGCAGACACCGTCTGACGTTGCCGATGCCAGGGTCAAGGATCTGTTGGAGCCGAAGCGATGAATCCGCTGGTGCCGCCAAGTGGCCGCCAGTGAATGCCGCCGGCAGCGAAGATCTGGAAGATGTGGAGGATGAAGGGATGAAGCGAACGACGAAGAAAGCCGCCTCGCGGCCCAAGAGCGTGTTCCGTCAGCGAGGGGTGGTGCTCGCCCGCCGCCCGAAGGCGGAACTGAAACACCTGAAGTGGCAAGGGGTCGAGCTCGAGCAGCTCAATCCCCTGCTCCAGCGTCAATTCATCGTCGGGCGCGACATCATGATCGCGCGCGTGCTGTTGAAGAAGGGCTGTATTGTTCCGGAGCACAGCCACGTCAACGAGCAGGTGACCTACATCCTGGAGGGCGCGCTTTTGTTTCGGATTGACGGCCGGGAAATCGTCGTGCACGCCGGCGAAGTGTTGACGATCCCGCCCAACATGCCGCACGAAGCCGAAGCCATGGCCGATACGGTCGACCTGGACGTCTTCAATCCACCGCGCGCCGATTGGATCAACAAAGAGGACGTCTACCTGCGGAACGCGGGCAGCCGCCGCTAGCGGTGACGCGACCGGGAGGATTCGACACTACCCGGGCGGCGCGGCGGAGTATAGAATCGGCGATGCTAGGGCAAGTAGTCCAGAGGAGAATCCAGATGCGAAGAAAAGTCGGCTGGTGGGGCGCGGCGGCCATTGGCCTAACCGTGGTAGCGGGATGGTCGACCGTTCAGACTCGCGCAGGTCAGGCGGGCGGCACAATCCCTGTTGATAGCGACGACATCGCTGGCACCGTGACAAGCCGGTCGGGGCCAGAGGCGGGTGTCTGGGTCATCGCGGAGACACGCGACTTGCCGACCAAGTTCATCAGGACCGTCGTCACGGACGACCGGGGCCGCTACCTGCTGCCCGACCTTCCGAAGGCCACTTACGACATCTGGGTGCGCGGGTATGGGCTCGTCGACAGTCCCAAGGTGAAAGGCGCGCCTGGGCGCAATCTGAACCTGACCGCGACCGTCGCCCCGAACGACAAAGCAGCCGCCGAGTACTATCCGGCCAACTACTGGTACGCCCTGCTGCAGCCGCCACCCAAGAGCGATTTTCCTGGAACCGGACGCACTGGCAACGGGCTCGGCGAGCAGATGGTCACGCAAGGCTCGTTCATCGGCAATATCAAGATGACCAACGCGTGCACGCAGTGTCATCAGATGGGCACGAAAGCGACACGGGAGATTGCCCCCTCGCTCGGGACGTTCAAGAATTCGCTCGAGGCGTGGGATGCGCGCGTTCAGGTCGGCATCAGCGGCGCGTTCATGGACAGCACCCTGGCGCCGCTCGGACGGCAACGGGCGCTGCGGGTGTTCGCCGACTGGACCGATCGTATTGCCAAGGGTGAGCTCCCACCGAAGCCGGCCCGGCCGCAGGGCGTCGAACGCAACGCCGTCGTCACGGAGTGGGAGTGGGGCGACGCGAAAACCTTCGTGCATGATGAGATCGCGACGAGCAAGGCCAACCCGACGATCAATCCTTACGGCCTCGTGTACGGCACGCAGGAATTGAGCGGCGACTGGGTCACGTTCGTCAATCCGAAAACGAACGAGGTGGGCCGGCTGGACGTGCCGGTCACGAATCCCAGCGCGCCCTTCGCATGGGCCCAGACCCAGCCGCTGCCGTCGCCATACTGGGGTGACGAAATCCTCTGGAAAGGCAAGATAGCCCCCCACAACGCCATGTTCGACTCGAAAGGTCGTGTGCTGGTTACCGCGCGCGAAGGCTGCCGGCTCTACGATCCCAAGCAGAAGAAGTTCACGCTCCTGCAGGGTTGCCAGGCAGGTCATCACGTACAGATTGACGCGAACGACGTCGCCTGGTTCGACTCAGGCGGTGCGTCGTCTTTCGACATCAAGGCCTACGACGCGACCGGTGATGCGGCGAAGGCGTTCACTCGCTATCCAATCACGCTCGACACCAACGGGAACGGCAAGGCGGATCCCCTTCCGGCGCGGGGTGTGCCACCGACTTCCGAGCAGGATTCTCCCGGGACTCCCGGGGGTTCGTACGCAGTGATGCCCAATCCGGCGGACAATTCGGTCTGGATCTCGCATCTGGGAGTGCCCGGAGCGATTAGCCGCATCGACTTGAAGACGAAGCTGGCCGAAATCTATGAGCCCCCATTCCGGAATCCCGCGGCCAAGGTCGAGGGATATCTGCCGCACGGGATCGACGTGGATACCAACGGGGTTATGTGGACCGGGCTCAACAGCGGTCACCTCGCCAGTTTCGATCGCCGAAAGTGCAGGGCGCCTTACAACCCGAGGGCGGAGCGCGTCGGCCAGCAGTGCACTGAAGGCTGGACCCTCTACCAGGCCCCTGGTCCGAACTTCAAGGGGGTCACCGAATCCGGCACCTCGGATTCCTACTATCTGAACTGGGTCGACCAGTTTGATACTTCAGGATTCGGCAAGAACACGCCGTTTCTGAACGGAACCGGATCCGACTCCATCATGGCGTTGGTGGGTGGCAAGTGGGTCGTCCTCCGGGTGCCGTATCCGATGGGCTTCGCGTCACGTGGTATGGATGGTCGCATCGACGATCCGAATGCCGGGTGGAAGGGTCGAGGTCTTTGGACCGCGCAAGCCGCGCAGGCGACGTGGCATCAGGAAGGCGGCAAGGGACAGATGCCCAAGGTCATACACATTCAGATTCGCCCGGATCCACTCGCGAAGTAATCGCCGACACCAGGTTTGTACGGACGAGGTGGACCCGAATGCCGGATCCACCTCGTTTCGTTGCTCGCCAGTTGTAAAATGAACCTCGGAGACAAAATAAAATTGATGCGTTCCAAGGTGAGTTGGGCTCTGGCCGGCGGTCTGTTTGTGCTCGCGTTGTCGGTTGCGGCTCATGCGCGTCAAGAACCCGCTGGCGGCAACGCAGAAGCGGCCAAGGTGCGCAATCCGGTGTCCGCCACGCCGGAGTCGATTGCTGCCGGGGCGGTGACGTTCAGACGACGGTGCGCTGCGTGCCATGGCGCGGATGCAAAGGGCGGCCCTCCCAAAGAAGACTTCCTGAAACCGGGGTCCAATCTGATTGACGACAAGTCCGATCACGGGTCGAGCGACGGCGAGGTTTTCTACGTCATCAAGAACGGCGTGCCGCCGGATCTCATCATGGACGGGTGGGGCGAGCGCCTCTCCGACACCGAAATCTGGAACGTCATTAATTTCCTCAGAGATCTGGCGAAGAAGAGCAAGTAGGATCTCGGCGATGTGGTTCAAGAGGTTGGTCGTCGGCTGCGCGACGTTGCTCGTGGTGATCGTGGCGTCGGACAGTCGTCTGTCGGCGCAACGGTCCCAGTCGCAGTGGGACGGCGTATTCACCGTGGAGCAGGCCGGACGAGGCGAGGCCGTCTATTCACGGTTCTGTGCCACGTGTCATGGATCCGACCTCGCCGGCGAAGGACACGCGCCTGCCCTGACGGGCGACACCTTCGCGGTGGCCTGGAACGATCGTCCGCTCTCGGTTCTCTTCGACCGCATCAAGACCACAATGCCTCCCACATCTCCCGGTCGGCTCACCCCGCGAGAGACCGCCGACCTCGTGGCGTTCGTGCTTCGCGCCAGCTCGTATCCGGCCGGAGAGCACGAGCTCGCCGACACGGTGGAGGCGCTTCAGGTCGTACGCTTTTTTGCGAGCAAACCTTGAGGGGAAGCAGGAGCGACATGATGCCAGGGCGTGACAGTCGCTCGATGGTCGTTCTCCCGGCAGCGCTGCTGGCAGTGATGTGCGTGACGATCGCCGGGCAGACGCTGAAGACGGCAAAGGACGGCATCTACACCGAAGAGCAGTCCAAGCGCGGGCAATCGGTGTATCAGGACAAGTGCTCGGCCTGTCACGGCGACGATTTGTCCGGCGGCGGCTTCGCTCCGGCGCTCTCGGCCGACGCATTTCTGGCGGTGTGGGCGGACAAGAGACTGGATGCGCTGGCGGCCGTCATCAAGGACACGATGCCGGCGGACAAACCAGGAAGCCTCAGCGCCGAGGCCAGTACCGATCTCGTCGCGTTTCTGCTCAAGACAAACAAGTTCCCGGCCGGCCAGGAGCCGCTCGCGAGCGATCCCGCCGCGTTGCAGCTCATCGTGATTCCAAAGCCTTAAGAGCCTTCAGTTCTGCTGACCTTCGTCAGGAGCACGGGTGCGGTCGCATAGCCTTCAAGAACAGGCGCTTTCATCGCGTCGTCAAGCACGAGCTTGGCCGCAAGCGACGCCTTGCCCTCGCCGATTCCCCGCCGGTCGACACGAATCTCGATGACCGAGAACGGATAGTCCGCGGCCAACGGGCCGACAGCTTTCCACGCCGGGCGGTCCCAGCTGCCCAACGGGCGCTCGGTCGCGAGGATGAGGCGCGAGCTTCCGTCGGGCAGCGCGACACGCCGCGTGAGTTTCACTGAATAGCCCAGACTGCTCGTGGCCGCCCAGACGTATCCGACTGATGGCGCGGCCTGGAGAGCATCGGCCCACTGTTTCGCGCCTTTCTCCTTGAACGCCGCGACGAGTCTGTCGGCCTCCTCATCGGTCGACCAGCGGAGGACGTCGATCTTCAGCGCGACCCCGGTGCCGGGATTCAGACCGGCCGTCGTGGCGGCAAATCTGGCGACGAACTTCGGCGCCTGCCCCGTTGTCGGACGGGTGGCGGCCAATAGAGAAACGAATGTCACGGCGATGAGCGTCCCGCGCCGAACCCGAGTGTGTGCAGACATGGCTGCAAATTATATCAGCGCCGCCACCCCACAACGCCGGTGTCGCGCCTTGAGCGCTCGCGCCCGCTGTCATAGACTGACCTCATGATGCGCGTGCGCCCGCCAGAGCTGCTCCTCGCCGGCGTGGCGTGCCTGTGCGGCGCCGCGGTTCTTGCCGCGCAACGGCCGGACGCCTTTACCGCCTCTCGCGATCATGCGGCGATTCGATACTCGACCGCCCCGCTTGACACGAGCGTCTCACATCTCAGCCGCGACCTCGATGCCGGAAAGGTTCACCTGGCGTTCGACAAGGCCAGCGGGTATCTGCCGTCGCTACTCACCGCGCTCGGGGTGCCCGTCGAATCGCAGCTGCTGGTCTTCTCTGAAACGAGTGCGCAGGCGTCGCTCATCAAGTTTGGAAGTCCACGCGCGCTCTTTTTCAACGACGTCACCGCCGTGGGCTGGGTTCGTGGCGCCGATACGCTGGAAATCTCCGCGCACGATCCGCGTCAGGGCTCGATCTTCTACACCCTCGAGCAGCGGGCAACGGAACGGCCGCGGTTGAGACGGCGCGACGCCTGTCTCGAGTGCCATCTCACCTGGGACACGCTCGGTGTCCCGGGCTTGACGATGATCAGCACGTTCCCGATGTCTGATGACAAGAACGCGTACGCGTCGGGAGTCACCGTGGATCACCGGATCGATCTCGATATGCGGTGGGGCGGATGGTATGTCACGGGGAAGGTCGTTCCCGCACGCCATCTTGGGAACCTTCCCGTCGTCCGAACCGACCGCGAGCTGTCGCGTCCCCCACCCTCGCCCCCCGTCCTTCAGTCGGTGGCGGGACGGTTCGATACGAGCGGCTATTTGTCCACCTACAGCGACGTCGCGGCGTCGATGGTGATGGCTCATCAGACGCACATGACGAACCTCCTGACGCGGCTCGGTTGGGAAGGACGCGTCGCGGACTACGACAAGACGGCGGGTCAGAAGGCGGTCGCGAACCGGCTGCAGCAGGCGGCTCAGGATTTCGTCGACTACGTGCTGTTTGTCGACGAGGCCCCGCTGCCGCGCAAGCTTGAAGGGTCTTCGGGGTTTTCGGAGAAGTTTTCGGCGCAGGGTCCCAAGGACAGTCGTGGGCGGTCCCTCCATCAGTTGGATCTCGATCGTCGTCTGATGCGCTACCCGTGCAGCTACATGATCTACTCGCCCGCGTTCGATGCCCTCCCGGCCGGTCTGCTCGACGCCGTGTACCGGCGGATGTGGGTCGTGCTCTCGGGGCAGGAAACGGGGAAGGCCTACGCGCGGCTCGCACGGGCCGATCGGGCAGCGATTGTGGAGATTCTGCGGGATACGAAAAAGACGTTGCCGTCGTACTTCCAGGCGGTCATGAAATGAGGGCCGGCGGCACGCGTCGTTCCACGTGTGGTTTCTGGATCGTCGCGCTCATCGTCGGCGGGGTGTGTGAGGCGCGGATGGTTCGCTCGGTTCATGCCCAGGTCCCAGCCCCACAGAAGTCTGATCCGCCCTCGAGAAGTGTTTGGAGCGGCGTCTATACAACGGGGCAGGCGGACCGTGGCAAGAAGGAGTACGACCTCTCCTGCATCAGCTGTCATGGCCCGGATCTTCGTGGCGCGGACGGCCCGGCCCTCGTCGGCGACGAGTTCCTTCGCAACTGGCTCGAGGACGACGTGCGCAGCCTGGTCGACAAAGTGCACGCGCGCATGCCGGCGGATGCCCCGGGATCGCTGTCAGTGAGCGAATCGATCGATACCGTGAGCTACCTGCTGCAAGTCAACGGGTTTCCACCCGGTTCGGGGGAGTTGCCGTCGGACGTCGCTGCGCTGTCTGCCATCCGGATTGAGGGGAAGAACGGTCCTGCGCCCGTGCCGAATTTCTCGCTCGTGCTGGTGGTGGGTTGCCTGACACAAACGGACACGCAATGGCTCGTGACGCGCGGTACCGACCCGATGCGGACCAGAGACTCAGCACCCACCGTTGGGACGGGAGCATTGGCCAGCGCGCCGCTCGGGACGCAGACGTTCCGGCTGATGGACGTTACCTCGGCCCGGCCCGAGAACTACAAGGGCAACAAGGTCGAAGTGAAAGGTCTCCTCATGAGGCAACCGGCCGGGACGTTGCTGAATGTCACATCCATCCAGGCGATTGCCTCGAGTTGCTCCTGAACCCCGCGACCTACTTCTTGGTCGCGGAAAAGTCGCCCGACATCCCGAAGACCGTCACCGTGCCCAACATCGTTGTGCCGGCCGCGTCGAGGCTCCCGGCATACGCTAAATCGAGGGACATCCCGCTGAAGCTGACGGTGTACCGAAACTTGACGCTCGTGCCGGCGACCTCGCCCGACACCTCCCCCTGGCCGAGCTGCCCGGAACACGTGCCGGTCAGCTTCGCGTCCTGCACGGCGAACACACACTCGCTCGGTAGCTCGTTGCCCGCAATCTGAGCACTGACCGCCCATGTTCCGGCAGCGCCCGCCCCGGACGCGGGGGCTCCGGCGGCAGGTGGAGGCCCGCCGCGGCCTCGGCCACGTCCTGCCGCGGGTCCCGCGGGTGCCGGCGGAGGCGCCGGCGGCTTGAGATCCGGCTTTGCCGCAGGCGTCGCGGACGTCAGTACCGCCACGTCTGTCGGCTGCCGCATCGGCGCGACGACTTTGATCCACCGGCCCGCCTGCACCGTCTGAAGGCTTTGCAGCACCGTGGGCGGAGCGGCCGCTCTGACGGTCAGCGAATGATTCCGCGGATCCGCCGCGACAAACTCGACCGGCAGGATGAAACCTTCATCGATCCCCTTCATCACGTCGTACTTGGGCGCGTAAATCACGGTGTCGGCTTCGCCTGTGATTGGCACCCAGGTCAGCATCAGCTTGTCGCCGGGCTTGTAGCTGCCTACGTACTGGGTGACGCCGTCCCGGATCTGCACCTTGATCGTGACGGTTTTCGCGTTCTGGTCGATTGCCGCCAGTTCGGCGTACCACGTGTACGAGCGCGTTGCCTGAGCGTCAAGCCCCTGGAGCGAGGCGCATAATGCCAACGCACCCACGGCCGCGATTGTCCCCCGCGTGCCCATCCTCATTGTTCCTCCTTCAGGAACCAGTAGCCGATCAGATTGTCTGGCAACTCCCCTTGAGCCGCAACCGTCTTCTGGCGCCGACGGGTCCGACTGGCAGGTCCGCGTCGTGGTAGGCTCGCCTTGGGGAGGTTTTGCCTGTGAGGTGTCAACTGTTCGCCTTGGTCTTGGCCACGATCGCCGTCCCGACGACCGTCGTTGTGGTTGCGGGCGCGGAAGCCATGGGCGCCGTGCAGGGACAGCCGCCAGTGGCCGCCTCACCGACCTTCTATCGCGACGTCCTGCCGATTCTGCAGCGGCAGTGCCAGTCGTGTCATCGGCCCGCCAATCCAGGGGACAACGGCCTTGTCGCCCCCATGTCTTTGATGACCTACAGCGAGGTTCGGCCATGGGCAGCGTCGATAGTTCGGCGCGTCCAGGCTCACGAGATGCCACCGTGGCGCGCGAGCGACAAGATGAACGGCCTCTTCGACAGCGAGCGCCGTCTCTCCGACGCTGAAATTTCGACGATCGAGCGCTGGGCGAGCGATGGTGCTCTCGGCGGCCGTCCCGAGGATGCGCCCCCGCCTCCCGTGGTGACCCCGCGCGTCAATGGATGGGTGCTCGGCGAGCCGGACGTGACGATTGTCGCGGCTCCCACGGTGATCCCCGACGAGAACACCGACGACTTGACCCAGCACGAGGTGGGAGAGGCGCCGAGCGACATCTGGGTGCAGGGAGTCGAATTCCGTGCCGGCAGCCCGGCCGTCCACCACATGTGCGCCACGGCCCTTCTGCCGCCGTCGACGCCGGGGTCCGAGCGCGAGATTTCGCTCGGGTGTGCCGCACCAGGGGTCGATCCACGCATGCTGCCGGACGGGTATGCGTTCCTCCTGCCGAAAGGCGCGATCATTCGCTTCGAGGTGCACGGCAAGAAGAGAACTGGCCCCAACACCGCCGTTCGCTACCAATCGGTCATTGGTTTGACGGTGACGAAAACGCCGGTTCGCCACCGCGTACGGTTCAACCCGGTTTCAAACAGCACCTTCGAGATACCGCCGGGGAACGGGAATTGGTCTGTCGGTGCCGTCCGCGTGTTCGAACGCGAGACGACAATTCTTGCGCTCTGGCCGCATGGGCATGTCCGGGCGGTTGGGGCGAGGTACACCGCGACGTATCCCGACGGGACATCGGAGCTCTTGCTTGACGTGCCCCGCTTCGATCAGGAGTGGCAGGAGGTGTATCGGTACCGTGAGCCGAAGCGCGTCCCGGCTGGCACGCGACTCGAGGCGGCGTACCGCTACGACAACAGCCTCGCTCGAGGAGCCAAACGCGGCTTCGACGCATCACAGCCGGTTCGATTCGGTCCGCGCGCCATGGACGAAATGATGATCGCGTTCGTCCAGTACACCGACGAATCGCCCGTAGAGGGATCGTCCGACGGGCGCGCACCGGTGGCCGCGCCCGTTCGATTGCCGCAGTACGACGCCGTCGATCGGGATCTGTGGTGGCGTGGAGACAGTGCCCTTCCAGGCGCGCCGAACCGCGTTGTTGTTGCATTTCCCCGCTTCGGCACGGACGAATCCGTGGTCCCCATTGACGCACTCAGGCCAGGCGATGTGCTGAGCAATCGCGTGAGCGCCGTCATGAAGTTGCGCACGGAGGTTCCGCTCGATTTCGGTGCGACCAGGATCACGCCCGGGAACGTCGCCACGGGTTTTGCCGGTCTGTACGGCTTGTGGATTAAGAAGGCCGCGGACGGCTGGCGGCTGGTCTTCACGAACGAACCAGACGTCCTAGGAAGCCACCTGGAGGCGTCATCAGTGGTTGCCGAGGTTCCGCTGCGGTACGAAGGCGTGCCGGGCGGTACGGGTCGCTTTGCCGCCGTCCTTCAAGACCGGCCCGGTGGAGGAGAGCTCGTCCTGACATGGGGGACGCATCGATGGACGAGCGACTTCGGCTTGCCGCAGCCGAAGTGATCGGCGAGCGGGTTTCCGCGCTACTTGGGAGGCGCGGACGCGTCGGGCGTGAGCAACTGTCTCGCGACTCGCCGCGCGCTGTTCCGGATCGCGCGAGTCGCGCTCAGGTTCGAAATGGACGCGCGCGAGATGATGTCCACGTCAGCGCCGACCTTGAATGCATCGCTGATATTCTTGCCAGCGAATTGCGCAGCGAACTCTTTGCGGTCGACCGAGAAATACCCGTAGGGCTCGCGATGCTCGGCAACCACGATGCCGGCAAGGAATCCTTTCATGTCCATGCCGACGAGGATCTTGATCGGTCCGTCATACCCTCGCTCGAGCGGCTCCAGCTCGGTCGTCCAGAAGGCGACGCCGATCACCGTGCGGACACCCGCCGCGTCGCTCGCGTACGCCTTGAAATGAGGCGGCGAGGGTTCCTTCGCGGAAAACGCGGCCGCGGTCGGAAACAGCCGCTTGAGCTGGGTCAGGAGCTTGCCGTCTGGACTCGGCTGCCATCCCACTACCATCGTGGAGCCCAGGACCAACGACCCCACGATCAGTGATACGCGCATGGCATCGGAAAATTATCCATCGCCCTCGGGCGGGGCGTCAACGCATCGCAACCGCAGACACCCACAGGAGAGCCATCATGCTGACGATGAGGATAGCGGCGGCGGTCGGCGTGTTGGGCGTCGCGCTTGGCGGACCATGCCTCGTGCAGGCGCAGACACGCGTCGCCGACAAGTTGGCGGCCGCCAAGTCGATCAAGTGCGTATTCCCGACGATGGCCGTCGGCGGCTGGGGCAGCAGCGGACCGCTGGGGGAAATCAAGCCGGCAACGCTGTCCCTCGGTTTCGAGGACGTCGACACGGACGACGGCACCGCGCGGGTCGTCGGCGCGTTTGGCCCCTCCGACATCATCGTGCGCCTGTCGTCCGGCACCCTGCACTTCGTTCAGTCTTTTCGCGAAGGACCGCTGTACGCGACCACGATCTTTCCCTACGAGGCACGTCCCGGGCGGCTGCGAGCCGTGCACACACGTCACGAGTTCACGGAGGTTTCGCTTCCAGGATTTACGTCCCGGCCCGAGCAGTACTACGGGGAGTGCGAGATCACGAAATAGGATGGTAGGATTTTCCCGTTCGGTGCGGCTGACTTTGATTGGTTGAGAGGGCGCAATGCAAACGAAACGTGTTCTCGTCCTAGTGTGTGCGATCGCGGGCGTCGTGGCGGGCACGGAACGTCCCAGGGTCAGCGCTCAGGGAGCCGGCGCGACCGCCTTGAGTGGGGTCGTCAGTTCTCAAGAAGAAGGCAACATGGAGGGTGTCCTGGTGAACGCCCGCCAGGACGGGTCGAACTTTACCGTGACGGTCGTGAGCAACGCGTTGGGGCGCTACAGTTTCCCCGCAGCCCGCCTTCAGCCCGGGAAGTACGCGGTCACCATCCGCGCGGTTGGCTACGACCTCTCCGCGCCAGCGCCCGTGACCCTGGAGGCGGCCAAGCCCGGGTCGCTCGATCTGAAATTGCAGAAGACCAAGGATCTGGCGTCGCAGATGACGTCCGCCGAGTGGGCCTACAGCGTTCCAGGCACGCCTGAGCAGAAAGAAAAGGCCGTGCATCAGTTGATGAGCTGCGCGTACTGCCACAGCTGGAACCGGATCCTGAAGTCCAAGCACTCGGCCGATGAGTTCCTACCGGTGATCCAGCGCATGCTGTCGTATTACGCCGACGGAACGGCCGTCAGCTCCGATGGTCGCGGTCGCGCGGCGAGGGTGCAGGAGCCGGGTCGCGAAAGCATGTCGACCGATCCGAATTGGGGAGTCGTGCCAGGCATTCCCAAGACCGAGCTGTCGGCCTATCTGGCGAGCGTCAATCTGAGCGGCGGCAAGACGACGTGGCCCTACGAGCTCAAGACCGTTCAACGGCCGCGAGGCAAGGCCACTCGAGTCATCGTGACGCAGTACGACATGCCGACGCGAGGCACCGTGTCTCACGACATGGACATCGATTCGAAGGGTGTCGTGTGGTACACCGACGAGAGCGGACAGATACTCGGAAAACTCGAACCGAAGACGGCGAAGTTCACCGAGATTCCGATGCCGCCGGTACCCGACGGCAACATGAAAGGCACACGTGACGTCGTCGTCGACAAGGACGACAACGTCTGGTTCCCTATGCGCGTGGCGAACAACCAGGCCGTCATGACGAAGTACGAGCCGGCCACCGGGAAGATTACGAGCGTGGCTGGCGTCGGCGGCCAGTTCGTCGCGCTCGGGGGCGATGGCTCCATCTGGGCGGGGAACACTCGCATCGATCCCAAGACGATGCAGGTCACGGGACGGTTCAGCTATCAGGGCGATCCGAAGCTGCCCCCAGGCGGTAACAGCGGGTACCACAACGTCGTGGACTCTAAGGGAAACCCCTGGGTCGCGACCTACCGTGGCCCTGGCGGGGTCATCGGGATTGACGTGAAGACCAAAGAGGTGAAGTGGTACTCGGTCCCAGGTCTGATGGCGCGCCGGGGCAAGATGGATCCGAAGGATGACAAGTACTGGTTCGGCGAGTACCTCGTGGACAAGATCGGCATGTTCGACGAAAACACCGGCAAGACGCAGCGCTGGACGGCCCCGCTCTACTCGACGCCGTACACCTCCTCGTTGCCCGACAAGAACGGCTACGTCTACGCGCCCAGCAACATGACGGAGCGCTTGATGCGGCTCGATCCGAAGACCGGCGAAATTGTGGAGTACCTGATTCCGACCGAGTTCGACACCAAGAAGATCGCGCTCGATCCGACGACGTCCAACGTTGTCCTCTGGATGGCGAACAAGCGGACCGCGCGGATCACGAAAGTCGAGCCGCTCGACAACTGATGCGAAAGTGAAAACTTAGAACTCAAAACTTAGAAGGACTGTGAAGCTCGGTTCAGCGCGCGGTTGTGCCTGGACCCTTCGGCGCCGCGGGCTGACCCGGCTTCACCTGATCGACGTAGTTCTCGAGATTGACTCTGCCGATCGACACAGCACCGAGCGTGCCGAGGAAGTCAGACATGTCAGGGCGTGCGAAGAGCGCACCGCCGTAGTATCCGTCGGCCGTTCCGCGCGGCGTCTGGCCAGGGATCAGGACCTGCTTCCCGTAGACGTCCTCCATCCGATCCTTGGACTTGGCGTTGATGTCCGCGCCTGCCTTCACGAGCCATGTCACGATGCCCTTGAAACCGGCCGACGCGGCGACGTGCATGGCGCGATAGCCTTGACGGTCTTCGCTTTCGAGATCGCTCCCGAGTTCCCACGCCAACTGCACAGCCTCGATCCGATCCTGTTCGGACACGATGACGGTGCGATCCACGTTGGGCGGGCTGTTGCCCATGGAACCCGCCGCGACCATGAGGGGCGTGGAACCGTCGGTCGACCGTGCGACTGGGTCGGCGCCGTACGCGAGCAGGAGACGCATCACGCGCGCATCTCCTGAGGACGCCGCGGTAAAGAAAGGCGTGCCACCTGTGCGCGATCGGACTTCGAAGGCCACCACCGTCATCATGGGCCTGGTGATGCGGGCTTCAATGTTGGCGCCGGCCGCGATCAACGCCTTGATGAGGCTGATTCGCAGTTCTGGATCCGGTACGCCAGGTATCGCACGCCACTCGCCCGGGGCCTCGATGCCGCGGTACGTCACCGGCGTTTCGGCCATGCTGCTGGCCCACTGGAGCGGGGTGTACCCGGCCCCGGCCGCGTTGCCGTCCGGCCTGGCGCCGCGTTCGAGGAAAAACAGCGCGAGGCGCGCGTGCCCCCGGACGGTGGCAACCAGCAGGGGCGTGCTGCCATCCGGCGCGCTCGCGTTCAGGTCCTCTCCGGCGTCGAGCAGCAGCTGACTCAGTTCGATGCTGCCTTCACGTGCCGCGGACAGCAGCGCGGTGAAACCATTCTTGGACTTCGCGCGCACGTCAGCCCCCCCCGCAATCAGCGCCTTCGCGATGTCCACATGGGAATCGGTGGCGGCCCACATGAGCGCGGTCTGCCCCTTCGACGTCTGGGCCGCGTTGGGATTGGCCTCCTTCGCGAGGAGCAGTTTCACAACAGGCAGGCTTCCGCTGCGAACGGCCGTCATCAGCACCGTCTCGCCGGAGGGAAGACTCGCGTTGGCGTCGGCGCCCGCACCGAGCAACGCGCCGGCGATGTCGGCGCTTCCGTTGGTGGCGGCGAGGAACAGGGGTGTCACGCCGTAATCGTTGGCGGCGTTGACGCGGGCGCTCGCCGAAAGCAATAGGCGTACGGCTGGCAGGTCGTTCCAGTGCGTCGCCCAGTGCAGCGCCGTCCCGCCATCGGGCTGCGTCCCGTTGACATCGGCGCCCTGCTTGAGCAACGCCGCGATCGCCTTCCCGTCGCGTTTCTCCGACGCGTCGGCGAGCCTGCTATCGCCTGCCCTCGCCTGACCGGCTCCCGCTGTCACGAGCAGGATGGCGGCACCAGCGACACAACTTCTCAGCTTGGGGCACAACATTGGAAGACTCCTGATATTCGACCGATTCTCGAGCCAGCCGTGGGCCCCGCCAGGATCCGGGTCAGAAGCAGGATCGGCGGGCGAACCTCTCGCCTATCATGATAATCTGGATACCGGGCTAGGAGCCCCTCCTCAATGTGGAACCGCAAGACGTGGATCGGGTGTCTGGTTCTTTCGGCGCTGGTGCTGATCCCCCATGGTTTGGTGCAGGCGACGCGTCCCGGTCAGGCCGGACCGACAGCTGCCCGGCAGCCGCCGGGCAGCAGTTCGGCCCCGCAAGCGTCAACGGCGTCCCCTGCTCTCCGCACCGCGCTGAATACCTACTGTGTTGGCTGCCACAACGAACGGCTGAAGACGGCGCAACTCGTGCTCGATACGATCGACACCGAGCACCTCAGCGCCAATGCCGAGACATGGGAAAAGGTGCTGAAGAAGGTCCGTGTTGGCGCGATGCCGCCTGCTGGTCCAGGACGACGCCGGCCGAATCAGGCCGAGCACGACGCCTTTCTCTCGATGCTCGCTGGTGCCATCGACCGTGAGGCGGCGGCTGCCCCGAACCCCGGGCGACCTCCTATTCATCGACTGAACCGGCTGCAGTACACGAACGCGGTCCGCGATCTGTTCGGTCTCGAGATCGATGGGCGCACGATGTTGCCGGCGGACGACACCGGGTACGGCTTCGACAACATCGGCGATGTCTTGACGATTTCCCCCGGTCTGCTCGATCGCTATCTGCTCGCGGCGACCAAGATCAGCCGGCTTGTCGTCGGCGATTCGACGATGCGGCCGACGCAGGCGACCTACAACGTCCCCTATCTGTCGCTCGGCCAGAACGAGCGCATGAGCGAAGACCTGCCGTTTGGATCGCGCGGCGGCGTGGCGATTCGTCACTACTTCCCGCTCGACGGCGAATACCTGATCAAGATTGCCGTGCAGCGAAGCGACCTCGCGGATGGATACGCGGTTCGTGGGATGGCTGTCGCGAATCAAATCGACGTGCGGCTCGACCGTCAGCGCCTCAAGGTGTTCACGCTCGGCGGGCCGTCCAGAGGGCAAGGCGGCGGAAGCGGTCAGCAGGACGACGCCACTGATGCCGGGCTCGAGGTTCGTTTTGCGGCAAAAGCGGGAAGCCATGTCGTCGGCGTGACGTTTCCGCAGGACCGTTGGGAGGTCGAGGGCATAGGACTTTCGCAACTGCCGCTGACCAACGACGCATATTCACGCGGACGGGAGACGGCACCAAGCGCCGGCCGAATCGACATGGGTATCGACCGTGTCGAAATCAGCGGGCCGTTCGCCAGTCTTGCACCAGACAGCAGCGTCGTGCGGCGTCGTTTGTTTGTCTGCACACCTGCGAACGCGCGAGAGGAAGAGCCGTGCGCGAGACAGATCCTCTCGACGCTCTCGCGTCGCGCCTTCCGCCGGCCAGTGACCGCGGCCGAGGTCGACTCCCTTCTTGGCTTCTACCGGCAGGGCCGCCAGGATGGCAACTTCGAGGCGGGGATTCAGACGGCCGTCACGCGACTCCTGGTCGACGTCAATTTCCTCTTCCAGTTGGAACGCGATCCTGACGTGGTGAAGGCCGGCGCGCCATACCAGGTTTCCGATCTCGAACTGGCGTCACGCCTGTCGTTCTTTCTCTGGAGCAGCATCCCTGACGACGAGCTGCTGAATCTGGCGGTACAAGGCAAGTTGAAGACCCCGGCTGTGCTCGAGCAGCAGGTGCGCCGGATGCTGGCGGATGGGCGCGCCAAGGCGCTGCCGGAGAGCTTCTTCGGTCAGTGGCTGACGACACGGAACCTGGTCAATTCGCAACCGACGCCCAAGGTCTTTCCGGACTTCGACGAGAACCTGCGTAAGGCGTTTCAGGAAGAAACGACGCTCTTCCTGGAGGCACAGCTCAACGACGATCGGCCCGCCATCGAGCTGCTGACGGCGAAGTACACCTTCGTCAACGACCGACTGGCGAAGCACTACGACATTCCCAATGTGCTCGGCAGCCATTTCCGCCGCGTGGCGCTGCCCGACGATTCGCCGCGGGCCGGGCTCCTTGGCCAGGGAAGCGTCTTGATGGTGACGGCCTATAACGACCGCACGTCTGTCGTTCAGCGCGGCAAATGGATTCTCGACAACGTGTTCGGGACGCCGCCGCCCCCGCCCCCGCCCGGCGTGCCGCCGTTCGACAAAACCGAGGTCAAGGGCACCATTCGTCAGCGGATGGAGATTCACCGGAAGAATCCCACGTGCGCGACGTGTCACTCGGTTATCGACCCGCTGGGGTTTGCGCTCGAAAACTTCGACGCCACCGGAAAGTTCAGACTGTTGGACTCGGGTTCCCCGGTGGACCCGTCAGGTACACTTGTCGATGGCACGACGTTCAATGGCCCGGTCGAGTTCCGGAAGGCCCTGCTGTCCCATCAGGATGCATTTATCGACAACCTGACCGTGAAGCTGCTGACCTACGCGTTGGGCCGGGGTGTCGAAACCTACGACATGCCGGCCGTACGGCGTATCATTGGTGAGGCTGCTGCGGCCGAATACCGTTGGTCGGCGTTGATTACCGGCATCGTCAAGAGCATGCCGTTTCAGATGAGGAGAGCGGTCTCATGATCGTCACAAAGAAGCATCTGTCTCGCCGGACGGTGTTGCGCGGGATGGGGGCGACGCTCGCGCTGCCCTTACTCGACGGCATGATTCCCGCCTTCGTGCCACGGACGTTCGCAGCCATCGCCCCCGTGAAGCGCT
Source organism: Vicinamibacteria bacterium (assembly GCA_041476545.1). Lineage (GTDB taxonomy): Bacteria > Acidobacteriota > Vicinamibacteria > Vicinamibacterales > CAVVIG01 > JBGOTP01. The sequence continues at coordinate 19,171 of JBGOTP010000006.1, forward strand.
TCGGGGCGCTCTATGTGGGGATGGGCGAGAACATGAACGTCTGGATGCAGCCCAAGGGGGGCGAGCTCCAGATCAACCCGATCATCCAGGCCCTCGAGCCGTTCCGCGAGCACACGGTGGTGCTCGCCGGACTGGATAGCAAGCAGGCGTACTCCTCCGACAACGGCCAGCATCCGCGCGCCCAGTCGTCGTGGCTGACCGGGTGCCGCGCGAAGAAGACCGACGGTCCCGACATCCATCTCGGCGTGTCGCTCGACCAGATTGTGGCCAGGGAATACGCGAAGGAAACACAGCTCGGGTCGCTCGAGTTGACGCTCGACCCAACCGATCTCGCCGGGAATTGCGCGTACGGTTTCAGCTGTGCGTACAACAACACGATCGCTTGGCGAACGCCGACCACGCCGTTGCCGATGGAGAACAACCCACGGAACGTGTTCGAGCGTCTCTTCGGCGCCACCGACACGACTGATTCGAGCGTTCGGCGCCGGTTGCTCAAGGTCAACGCCAGCATCCTGGACTCGGTCACCGAACAGGTTGGTGGATTCAAGAAAGGGCTGGGCCCCGTCGATCGCCGCAAGCTCGCGGAATATCTCGACGCCGCGCGGGACGTGGAGCGACGGGTGCAGAAGGCCGAGGAGCAGTCGAACAAGGAGCTGCCGATCGTGGAGCAGCCGGTCGGCATTCCGACAAGCTTCGAAGAGCACGCCAAGCTGATGTTCGACCTGCAGCTGCTCGCGTTTCAGACCGACCTCACCCGCGTGTTCACGTTCGTCCTCGTGCGGGAATCGAGCATTCGTTCCTATCCGGAGATTGGCGTGCCCGACTCGCATCACCCGCTTTCGCACCATCAGAACAATCCGGACAAGCTCGCGCGGCTCGCCAAGATCAACGCGTTCCATATCAAGCAGCTGGCGTATTTCGTCGAGAAGATGAAGTCGACGCCCGACGGCGAAGGGTCGGTGCTGGATCACACCATGCTGCTGTACGGGTCCGGCATGAGCGATTCGAACCTGCACGTCCCCGAAAATGTCCCGACGCTCCTTGTCTCGGGCCGCGGCTACGGCATCAAGGGCAATCGATACCTGCAATACCCTGCTGGCACGCCTCTCTCGAACCTGCAGCTGACCATGCTCGACAAGATGGGGTTCGCCGACGAGAGTTTCGGCGACAGCAACGGCGAGTTGACGACCCTCGCCGGCGTCTAGTCGCACCGGTGCCGGGCGCACATGCGTAGAGTCCTCTCGGGACTCTTGGTCGCGGCCGCGCTCGCGGCCGTAGCGGCCGATACTCGCCTCGCGGGAATCGAAGTGTGGAAGTGGATGCTGGCTGGCATCGGACTCGCCATCATGGTCCGGGCTGGGCGCCGGGATTCGTGACGGGGGGCCGCGGGCTCTCTTACGTGCCCCAGGCCCTGCTCAGAGTCACGGCCTCAGGGCCGCGCAAGGATGAGCCGCCCGCCCGCATCCTTTCCGGTCTGGTGTCGCGGCATTCCAGAGAGCGTCGACGAGGGTGTCCGCTTCTTTGTTTTCAGTTCAGACGTTCCGGGCTAGAGTGCGCAAATTCTGGCGTGAACCTGAGCCGCCGCCAAGCTGTTTTCGCAACGGCAAATATACGCCTTCTTGAGACGCGGACGCAGGAGGTTGGGGTATCATGTCCATGGGTCTCCGGAGGGAGGAATTTGCGCGTATGACGGGGAAGCGGCTGTCCACATTGGTCGCGGGTTGTTGCGGCGTGTTTGTTGTGGTGGCCTCCGCCATATCGCCGGTTCCGGCGGCACAGTCGGCACCTAATTCACAACTTGGTGTCGCCTCGAGCGCAGGGCCTTCGCCGACGGCCGCCTCGTCGCGCGCGCTGGTCGATCGGTACTGCCTCGGTTGTCACGGCCCGCGCTTGCAGCAGGGCAAGCTGAGGCTCGACACGCCGGATTTGTCGGACGTGGGGGCGCACTCCGATGTCTGGGAGAAAGTGGCCCGGAAGCTTCGAGGGGGCGTGATGCCGCCACCCGGCGCACCGCGTCCTGATAAGGCCACCTACGACGGGTTGGTATCCTGGCTCGAGGGCGAACTTGATCGGTCAGCCGCGGCGAAGCCCAATCCCGGCCGAACGGAGAGCTTCCATCGGCTCAATCGCAGCGAATACCGCAACGTCGTTCGCGACCTGTTTGGGCTCGATATCGACTTCACCGATCTGCTGCCGATCGACGACTCAGGCGGCGGCCAGTCGAGTTTCGACAACATCGCGGCATCGCTCAGACTCAGCCAGACCCTGATGGAGCAATACCTGTCAGTGGCCCTGCGTGTAAGCCGGACCGCCGTCGGAGGCACGCCGCCTCCAGCGGAACTGATTTTCAAGAAGAGCCCTGAACTTCGGCAGGATGTGCCACTCGAAGGCATGCCGTTCGGTACGCGAGGCGGGCTCCTGGTCAATCACATTTTCCCTGTCGATGGCGAGTACGACTTGGGGATCAACGTCGCCGGGCAGGGTCGTGGACAAATCGAGCTGGCGATCGACGGCGAGCGGGTGAAGCTCTTCGACTACGCCCCGCGCGGCCGTGGCGCCGCCTACGATCCGGATGCACCGCCCTCTGCGGACCCCACAAACAATTTGAGTCTTCATTTACCGATCAAGGCCGGCCCCAAAGAGATCACGGTCGCGTTCCTGAAGTCCGCCGCCACCGTGCAGGTCGAGTTCGACCGGCAGCCATTTGAGGGCGGCCGATCGAATACCCGGATGCGCGGCACGGCTGGGGATCTCGGCGGACTGGCGGGGATCGACAGCCTGGTCATCAAGGGACCGACCCACGTGACGGGCAAGGGTGAGACGCCGAGTCGCCAGCGGATCTTCGTGTGCCGGCCCGATCGCACGGCTGCTGAAGAGGCCTGCGCGAAGACCGTGCTGACGACGATTGCCCGGCGCGCGTATCGACGGCCTCTGGCTGATCACGACGTGACCGTCCTGATGAGTCTCTACAAGGATGGCCGAGCCGAGGGCGACTTCGAGTCTGGCGTTGAACGCGCCATTCGCGGCATTCTCGTCAATCCAAATTTCCTGTTCCGTGTCGAAAAGGATCCCGCGAACGCTGCGGCGAATGGCGTCTATCGCATCACCGACGTCGAGCTGGCCTCGCGGTTGTCGTTCTTCCTCTGGAGCAGCATCCCGGACGACGAGTTGCTAGGGCTGGCCGAGAAGGGCCGCCTGCACGACAAGGCGGTTCTCGATCAGCAGGTGGGCCGCATGCTCAAGGACCCGAAGGCAGAGTCGCTCACCAGTAGCTTCGCGGCTCAATGGCTGTGGGTGCGGAATCTGAGAACGGCGTCGCCGGCCGAGGCCACGTTCCCTCACTTTGACGAGGGGCTGCGCGAAGCGTTCCGACGCGAAATGGAGCTCTTCTTTTCGACGATCGTTCGTGAGGACCGAAGCGCGATCGACTTCCTGAACGCCGACTTCACGTTCCTCAACGAACGGCTGGCGAAGCACTACGGCATTCCGAATGTGTTTGGCGACGACTTCCGCCGGGTCAAGCTCGCCGAGGATAGTCCCCGGCGCGGTCTGCTCGGCAAGGGTGCGCTGCTGCTCGTGACGTCGAAGCCGACTCGGACCTCACCGGTCGTCCGGGGCAAGTGGATTCTCGAAAACGTGCTGGGCACGCCGCCGCCCGCTCCACCGCCGAACGTTCCGCCGCTCGCCGAGCAGAAGCAGGCCGATGGTCGTGTGCTCACCGTCCGGGAATTGATGGCCAAGCACCGTGCGAACGCGACCTGCGCCAGCTGCCACGCGATTATCGATCCCACTGGCTTTGCCCTCGAACAGTTCGATGGCATCGGCAGATGGCGGACGGTGGATGTCGGGTTCCAACCGATCGATGCCTCCGGCACGCTGCCCGACGGCAGCAAGTTCTCGGGGATCAACGAATTCCGTTCGCTGCTCCTTGCGAATCGTCAGCAGTTCGTTCGCACCATGACCGATAAGCTGACGATGTACGCGCTCGGGCGTGGCACGGACACGTACGACGGACCGGCGATCCGGAAGGTGGTGAACGACGCGGCGGCGAGCAATTATCGGTTCTCAGTGATCGTTCTCGGGATTGTGAACAGCGTCCCGTTTCAGATGCGAGCCGTTTCCGTTCCGACAGCGACTCCTGCACCCGCGCAGGTCGCTCGTAACGGGCGCTGAAGCGGCATTGGATTTCTTGCAGTCTTCATAAGGAGAGCACGATGGTCTTGACCAAGATGGCGATGCCGCGGCGGGTATTTCTGCGAGGCGCTGGTGCGGTCCTCGCGCTGCCGTTTCTGGATGCGATGGCACCGGCCATGACCGCCGCCACTCCAGCCACACCACGGTTGGGCTATCTCTACGTGCCGAACGGCATGCACATGCCGCTCTGGAAGCCGAAGGTACCTGGCGCTGGCAACAGCTTCGAGCTGTCTCAGATCCTCCAGGGGCTGTCAGGAGTGAAGGAGCATGTCACCGTGCTTGGCGGCCTGAACAACTACGTGGCGGGCCTTGGCGACGGCGGTGGACCCCACACCAGGAATCAGTCGGCGTGGCTGTCGGGCGCGTTGGCGAAGATGGGCGAAGCCGACGTGAGCCTCGCGACCACGGTGGATCAGTACGCCGCACGGACCCTGGGCAAGGACACGCTGCTGGAGTCACTCGAGATTTGCACGGATCCATCGGATCAGGTGGGAACGTGCGACAACGGGTACAGCTGCCTGTATGTGAACACCATCTCCTGGAAATCGAAGACCGTGCCGAATCCGATGGAACGGAACCCGCGCGTGATCTTCGAGCGTCTCTTCGGCGAGGAAAGCGACCCGGCTGCCCGCGCCGCTCGAATTCGTGCGGATCGGAGCATTCTGGACACGGTTCGAGAGGACCTGTCCCTTCTCGGGCTGGCGATCGGCAAGAGCGATCGGCTTCGAGTGGACGAGTACCTCGAGGCGGTTCGCGATGTCGAGCGCCGCATCCAGAGAGCGGAGCACCAGAGCGCCGCTTCTCCGATTCCCCTGATCGATCGTCCGACCGGCGTGCCGGGGACGTTCGAGGAACACGTGGGGCTGTTGTTCGATCTGATCTATCTGGCGTACCGGGCGGACCTGACGCGTGTGGTCACGTTCTCGATTGCGCGCGAGCAAGGGAACAAGAACTACACGAACATCGGTGTTCCCGAAGGTCACCACGAGTGCTCGCATCACCAGAATGATCCGCACAAGCAGGCGCAGCTGACCAAGATCAACTCGTATCACATCCAGATCCTGAACCGCTTCCTCGAGAAGATGAAGAACTCGCCGGATGGCGACGGTTCGCTGTTGGATCACGTTTCGATCGTGTACGGGGCCGGGCAAAGCGACGGCGACCTGCACAGCCCGCTGGATCTCCCCACCCTGCTCCTCGGACACGGGGGCGGGAAGGTCAAGGGCAACCGGTACATCGACTATTCCGCATCCGCAAAGACGCCGATGATGAACCTGCACATGGCGCTGCTCGACAAGGCCGGCGTGCAGGTGGACAAGATCGGCGATTCGAACGGCATGCTGACCGACATCTAACGCCAGCGGGCGAGGACACTGATGATGGCTCGAACACACATGCGTATCGTCGTCGCAGGGTTGCTGCTGACAGCAGCCAGCTTCGTCACGGCTCACACGGCAGCGGCGGCCGCGAAGCAGGTTCCGCTGATCGAAGCCGTCAAACAGGGGGACGTGGCGTCAGTTCGGGCGCTCATCGCCAAAAAAGTTGACGTGAACGCCGCTGAGCTCGACGGGACGACCGCGCTGCACTGGGCCGCCCACTTGAACGATGCGGTGGCTGCCGATCTGCTCATCAAGGCCGGCGCCAACGTCAAGGCCGTCACGCGGAACGGCGCCACGCCCTTCGGGCTTGCGTGCTACCGGGGAAATGCGGCGGTCATCGAGAGGCTGCTGGCCGCGGGTGAAGACGCAAAGGCCGTCATCAGCGGAGAGCCCGTGTTGATGATGGTGGCCCGGGCAGGCGATCCGGTCGCCGTCCGTGCACTGTTGGCAGCGGGAGCCAACCCGAACATCGTCGAGGCGACCCGAGGGCAGACCGCGCTCATGTGGGCGGCCGCCGAAGGGAATACCCCCGCAATCAAGGTCCTGGTCGAGGCTGGCGCCAACGTAAACGCCCGCTCCAAGGGCCCCGCAGCAGGAAGTGGGGGGATGGGAGGCCGCATTCCACGGGTCAACGACCCGCTGGGCCTTCGAGCCCACCGCGACCCGACGTGGGCGCCCAATACCACCGGTCTGCAGTTCACGCCGATCATGTGGGCTGCCCGGGAAGGGCACATCGAGACTGTGAAGGCATTGCTCGACGCGGGCGCCAATGTCAACGACGAGAAGCCGGGCGATGGTACGACCTGCCTGATCCTGGCCGTGATGAATCGGCACTATGAGCTCGCGGGCCTGTTGCTCGATCGAGGCGCCGATCCCAACCGCGGCCCAGGGTACACCGCGCTTCACGAACTCTCGTGGACGCGCCGTCTCAACGCCAAATTCGGGCCGCTCAACCCGGAACAGACGGGGACACTGGACAGCCTGGATCTGGCGAAGAAGCTGCTCGCGAAGGGTGTGAAGATCAATGCCCAGATGACGAAGAGCTTTGGAGATGGCTATCGCAATCGGATGAATCGCGTGGGCGCCACCGCGTTCATGCTCTCCGCCAAGCTCGTCGACGTGCCATTAATGAAACTCCTGGTCGAGAAGGGCGCGGACATCCACATCATCAACGCGGACGGCGATACGCCGTTGATGTTGGCGGCGGGCGTCGCCATTCTCAACCCGAACGAGGATGCGGGAACCGAAGCGGAAACGCTCGAGGCGGTCAACTACCTGATGGGTCTGGGCTTCGATGTGAACGCCCTCAATAACAACAAGGAGACGGCGCTCCACGGCGCGTCGTACCGCGGTTTCAATTCCGTGACGCAGCTCCTGGTGGACCACGGTGCCAAGCTCGACGTGGAGAATGTCCTCGGGTGGAAGCCCATCACCGTCGCTGATGGCCTCTTCTTTGCGGGTTTCTTCAAGGCGCAGCCGCAGACGGCGGCGCTGCTTCGCGAGATTTACGCGAAGCAGGGGCTGCCCGTCCCGCCGATGCCGAAGATTAACGACACCAAGCTTCTGAGCCTTGGCGAGCGCTTCGCCGTGGGCGACGTCGTGCAGGCGACCGAGAACGGCTATCGCAAGGTTCAAGTCGGGCCGCGCGGCCCGGACACCCAGGGCCCACTCGTCACGGTTACGGCAACCGACGCGCAGAGTCAGGTGACGGGAACGCAGCCCTACACGTTCAAGCCCTAGTCCAGGACCCGCGCAGGCATTGAAATGCAGAAGGGCCGGCCCTCGCCGGCCCTTTTGCTTGAATGCTCGGATTGCCTCACCCGATTTCTCCCTTCAAGCCGGATAGCGTTCCCGTCACGCGAGTTTCTCGTTGACGTTCTCGCCATGGCGGCGCAGCATACGCGCTGATATCGTGTGGGAGCCTAGTACGAACTTCACAAACCGAGGAACGGCGATGAGGAAGGTTGACCGGTTGATCCGCTGGACAGGCGTTGCGCTTGGCATCGCCGCTGTGGGCTGGATGATTGCGGCGCGGTCGCCACAGGTTGGTGCCAGGCAACTCGCGACCGATGCCGTGGCCATCGACAAGGACGATATCGGTGGAGTGGTCTCGTCTTCGAAAGGCCCCGAAGCGGGCGTGTGGGTCGTCGCGGAGACGCGCGATTTGCCGACCAAGTTCATCAAGATCGTGGTCACGGACGACCGCGGCCGCTATGTCCTGCCCGATCTTCCCACGGCGAACTACGACGTCTGGGTGCGTGGTTACGGCCTCGTGGATTCGGCGAAGGTCAAATCGGCTCCGGGCCGCGCGCTGAACCTGTCGGCTGTCGTCGCGCCGAATGCGAAAGCCGCCGCCGAGTACTATCCCGCAAACTACTGGTACTCACTGCTCGAGCCGCCGCACGCGAGCGAGTTTCCCGGCAAGGGCGTCCGAGGCAACGGACTTCCGGAGGGGCTGCAGACGCAGGGCGCCTGGATCGGCAACATCAAGATGACCAACGCGTGTACTCAGTGCCACCAGATGGGTACGAAGGCCACGCGGGAGATTTCGCCGGCGCTCGGAACGTTCAAGAGTTCCCTTGAAGCCTGGGATACACGCGTTCAGGTTGGTATCAGCGGCGCGTTCATGGACAGCACGTTCGGACCGCTCGGCCGCCAGCGCTCCTTGAGAGTGTTCGCCGACTGGACCGATCGCATCGCCAAGGGCGAGCTGCCCCCGGCACCGCCGCGGCCTCAGGGCGTGGAGCGCAACCTCGTCGTTTCGGAGTGGGAATGGGCCGATGCCAAGACCTTCGTCCACGATGAGATCTCCACGAGCCGACAGCACCCGACCGTCAACGCCAACGGACCACTGTACGCGGTGCAGGAACTCAGCGGCGACTGGCTGGCCGTGCTGGACCCCGTCAAGCATACGGCCCGGCGCGTCGACGTGCCGCCACTCGATCCCAATGCGCCAATTACGTGGGCCACGTCGATGCCTGTTCCGTCGCCGTCCTGGGGCGACGAAATCATCTGGAAGGCGCGCGTCGCGCCGCACAATCCGATGATCGATGGCAAGGGGCGCGTCTGGATGACCGCTCGTGGGGGTTGCCGCATGTACGACCCGAAGACCGGTAAGGTCACCGCGTTGCCCGGGTGTCCGGTCGGCCATCACCTGCAGTTCGACGACAACGACGTGCTGTGGGGCGACGGGGGAGGCGGCGCCTGGTTCGACGTGAAGCTGTGGGATCAGACAGGCGACGAGAAGAAGGCCGCAGGACGAATCGTTCGAGTCATCGACGGCAACGGCAACGGCAAGCTCGACGAGAACCCGGTCGCGGCGGACAAGCCCCTCGATCCGACGCGTGACAAATTGATCGACCCGGGGCAGGCCTACTCGGTCATTCCGAACCCAGTCGATGGATCGGTGTGGATCTCGTACTCCGTGATTCCGGGGGCGATCGTGCGTTACGACCCGAAGACCAGGCTGTCCGAGATCTACGAACCCCCGTACATGAATCCCAAGGCGCCCGTGCAAGGCTACCTTCCCCATGGCATCGACGTGGACCGATCGACCGGCGTGATCTGGACGGGGTTGAACAGCGGCCATCTGGCCAGCTTCGATCGGCGGAAGTGCAAGGGGCCACTGAATGGACCCACAGCGACGGGCCAGCACTGTCCCGAAGGCTGGACCCTGCATCAGGCTCCGGGTCCCAACTTCAAGGGTGTCACGGATTCTGGCGCCGCCGACTCCTTCTATCTGAATTGGACCGACTGGTACGACGCATCCGGTCTCGGGGCGAACACGCCGATCTTGACCGGTACGGGTTCTGACTCGCTGCTGGCGTTCGTGAACGGCCGCTGGGTTGTTTTGCGCGTGCCGTACCCGTTGGGTTTCCACCCGCGCGGCATGGACGGGCGCATTGACGATCCGAGGGCCGGTTGGAAGGGTCGTGGCTTGTGGTCCACGCACGCAGAGCAGGCGACCTGGCATCAGGAGGGCGGGAAGGGACAACTGCCCAAGGCCATCCACTTCCAGATTCGTCCCAATCCGCTCGCACACTGACGGTCAAGCGAGCACGGCCTCCTGGGATCTCGCGCTACGAGACCACAGGGGCTACCGGGGCTGGGCCGGTGCCGCGGGCGGCGTCGACTCGGCGAAGTACGAGCGCTTCTTGAACTTCCAGCCTTCCGGCGTCTTCACGATGACGTCCTCGTAAACGCCGCCGCCCGAGATCACCGGGTTCTTCGCCAGGTCGACGGTCATCACGTAGGCCGAGCCTTTGGCCCCCTCGGCGCTGGGCGTAATCAGGACGTTCACCGTGATGTGAAAAATCTTGGGGCGCTCTCTCTTGGGCCCGCGGGAGGCCATCGTCGTCAACGCCTTGCGACCCGACGTTGTTCCGGCGCCTGAGGTGAACTCGCCATTCTCTGTGAACACTGAGGCGAACATCTCGCCGTCGGCGCTATCGAAGGCGTAGACGTAACGCGCGTACAAGGCGTTAATTTCCGCATAGTCCGTTCCGGACAGGCTCTGCGCGTCGGCGGCATGGGCCCCTGCAAGGGACACAACCGCCGCGAGGATCGCTGCCACGACAATCGATTTCTTCATGGGGCCTCCAACCTCTGCGGTGTGCACGGCCAGAGTGTAGCAGGACGAGCGCGCGAACACGTCCAGGCTGAGGTTAAACTACCTCGTATCGGTGCCCACCTTGGTAGAGCCTTTGTCGGCGGATGTACACAAGCGTCAAACGCGGCAGACCAGCGTGGAGTCGCGCGACTGAGGTCAAGGGCTCCGCGAGCCGTGCTCTGCGCGACCAGTCATGTGGCCGGCATGATTCTCGGGTGTGTGTGTGCGCTACTGCCGGCCGATGCCCTGGCAGGCGCTCAAGGCAATGCGCCGGCGACGGACGCGTTGCGGCAGTCGTCGAACGTCACGATCGTCGGCCCTCCGCCGCCGACAGCTCCAGCCGTGGTGGCACGAGACGAGGCCGGGCGCGTCACGGTGCGCGCGGAGCGCGTTGTAACACCCTTGCGCATCGACGGCCGGCTCGACGAAGGCGTCTACGCATCGGTGCCACCGGTCAGCGGCTTCCTGCAGATCGAGCCGCACGAGGGCGCGCCGGCAACGCAGCAGACCGAGTTCTGGGTGCTGTTCGACCGGGAGAATGTGTATTTCTCCGCCCGCGTCTGGGAAGCATCGCTGGACCGGATGATCGCCACCGAAATGCGTCACGACGCGGTCACCACACTCAGCCAGAACGAGATCGTGACGGTCGCGTTCGATACGTTCTACGACCGGCGGAACGGGTACTCGTTCAGCATCAACCCGATCGGCGGCCGCGCCGAGGGGCAGTTCAGCAACGAGCGCCAGTATGCGGGCGACTGGAACGGCATCTGGACGGCCAGTGTCGGGCGATTCGACGGTGGCTGGACCGTCGAAATGGCGATTCCATTCAAGTCGCTCCGCTACCGCCCGGGCATCGACCAGGTGTGGAGCCTCCAGGTGATGCGGACCAACCGCTGGAAGAACGAGATCTCGCTTCTCACTCCGATGCCGGCCGAGCGTGGCCCCTCGGGGTTCATGCAGATGTCGCTCGCGGCGACGCTCGTCGGCATCGAAGCCCCGCCGCCCGGAAGAAATATCGAGATCAAGCCTTACGCCGTCTCAGAGTTGACCACCGATCGCTCGGTTTCACCGGCGATCTCGAACGCGCTCCAAGGCGACGTTGGGCTCGACATGAAGTATGGTGTCAGACAGAGCCTCGTTCTCGACCTTACCTACAACCCGGACTTCGCGCAGGTCGAAGCCGACGAGCAGCAGGTGAACCTCACCAGATTTAGCCTGTTCTTCCCAGAGAAGCGGGATTTTTTTCTCGAGAATCAAGGCACGTTTCTCTTCGGCGGCGTCGCGGCGACGTCTGGCGGCGACGTGCCGACCCTGTTCTACAGCCGGCGCATCGGCCTGGACGGGACGCGTGAGGTGCCGCTTCGGGCCGGGGCACGGCTGACGGGGCGCATTGGCCAGTACAGCGTCGGCCTCATGGATATCCAGGCCAAAGACGCGGCGCTGCCAGGTACCGCCGCGACAAACTTTTCCACGATCCGGATCAAGCGCGACATCCTTCGGCGGAGCTCTTTCGGCATCCTGGCGACGAACCGCTCGGTGGCGCAGAGCGGAAAGGGATCGAATCAGACGGTCGGCGCCGACGCCGCGTTCGCGTTCCTGACCAGTCTGAGTCTGAACACGTATTGGGCCCGCACGCGGACGCCCGGTCTCGACGGTGACGATACGAGCTACCGCGCGCAGCTTGACTACTCGGGCGATCGCTACGGCGTGCAGGCGGAACACCTCCACGTTGGCAACGATTTCAACCCCGAAGTCGGCTTTCGCCGGCGCAACGACATTCATAAGAGTTACGGCCAGGTCCGGTTCTCTCCGCGTCCCAGGCAGCCGTCCGCGGTTCGCAAGTACACGGCGGTTGCGGCCGCGAACTACATCGAGAACAGCGCCGGCCGGGTCGATCTGCGCGATCTCAGCGGCGACGTCACCATCGAGTTTCAGAGCAGCGACAGAATCACGGCCGGTTTCAGCAGCGACCACGAGTACCTGCCGGCCTCGTTCGAGATCGCACCGGGAGTGAAGGTGTTGTCTGGGGGCTACGACTACCACTGGGCGCGCGCGGGGTTCAACTTCGGACAGCAACGGCGCATCTATGGGAACGCCAGCGTCGAGCGTGGCACGCTGTATGGCGGCGATCGCACGACGTTCGCGTTGCGCGCGGGACGCGTCAAGGTGTCGCCACAGTTCTCGATCGAGCCGACGTTCTCCATCAACCGGGTCGATCTGCCACAGGCGTCGTTCCAGACGAATCTGGTCGGCTCGCGCATCACCTATACCATGACGCCGCTGATGTTCGTCACCGCGTTGTCGCAGTACAGCTCGTCCTCTCACTCGCTCGCGACCAACGTGCGTTTCCGGTGGGAGTACCGACCGGGGAGCGAGCTGTTTGTCGTGTACAACGATCAGCGCGACACGCTCGGGCGGGCGTTTCCGGACCTCGTCAACCGCGCGTTGATTGTGAAGATCACCGGGTTGCTGCGTTTCTGATCGGCGTAGTTGCGGCTTTCTCCGCGTGGTGACGGCGGGCGTTCAACCGAATCCACGCATCCGGAATCGCGTAGAATCACCACCTTGCGGGAAATGGTCGTTTGTTGGCGGAAGCGCTAACAGGAGGCTGCGATGAAGAAGGGCTTTGTCCTGATGGTCACCGCGTTGAATGTCGCAGGGGCGTTGTTCTGGGTGAGCGTGGCAGCTCAGACACGCCTGCCGTCGCCGGCGCAGCCCCTCGTCTTGAGCAAGGCGGACATCGATCACATGCTCGAGGTGAACAAGGAGGACACCTCCCTCGGTTCCATCGAGGCGGGTAAGCACGTGGTGGACGTGTGGCTCGATCAGCGAAACGCGAACCCCACAGGCGAGCGGAACGGGCAGGCGCATGCGGAGCTGACCGAAATCTATTTCATCCAGCGAGGCAACGCCACGATGCGGGCTGGCGGGCGCATTGCCGAGCCCGTCTACAACGAGACCCTGCCCAAGCGCGTGTCACCGGGCGGAGCGATGTTTCTGACGCCCACGTGGGGCGGCCCGGCGGAGGGTGGCCGCACGTTCGACGTTTCCCCCGGCGACGTCATCGTCCTTCCTCCGGGCACCGTGCACCAGTGGACGACCATCCCGAAAGAGATGCGCTACATCATCATTCGCGTGGATCCCGAGCACAAACAGAAGGCGGGCTTCGTTCAGTCGCTCTTGAAGCGGTAGGCGTTTCGATTCGTAGCGCGGTTGATGTGGGATCCGGCTTCAGCCGGATTGACCTATGGCTTGGCGGCGAGGACCTTCACCTGCGCCAGCGCATCCAGCGACGCGGGGAGTTCCTTTGGCCCCGACGGGTACTTGCCTTGCCGGAGCATGAAGGCCACAAGATCGGCGTTCTGCTGGATGCTCAGCCCGCCAGGACTGTTGAGGGGCATGGCGCTCGTCTGGTATTCGAGCAGCTCCGCCACCGAGCGGCCGTTCCATTTCGAGAAGAACGCCGGGCCGGTCAGTGGAGGAGCCAGGTCGCCGCCGACCAGATTCGACTGGTGGCACTGCGCGCAGTTCTCGGCATAGAGCGCAGCTCCACGCGTGGCCTGTCCTTCCGTGTAGATACCGCTCCAGGACGACGGTGGTGCCTGCGCTGACAGACCGGCGAGTGTGGTCGCCAACAGCACGAGTCCCGCCGCAAACCGGACGATGAAACTCCTCGTCATCTACGGGAGGGCGAAGGTCGACACGGTGTTGGTCGCGACGATGGCGACGTATTGCCTGCCGGCAACCTGATAGGTGAGCGGAGTCGCCCGGATGCCCCGGGGGAGCGTGACCTTGAAGAGCGTCTGTCCTGAACGCGCATCCAACGCATAGAAGTCGCCGTTCCCGATCGGTTGAAAGAGCACGTCGCCCGCGGTCACCACGCTGCCGCTGTTGCCCGATCCCGGGAGCTCGACAATCCACGCCTGTCGCCCTGTCGCCGGGTCGTATGCAGCCACGCTCGTGGATGCCGTCACACCCGTCTTCCCCTGTTCGCCAATGACGGAGAAATGCCCCATGTTGCCTGCGGCCGGCTTGAGTGTCGAGCCGACTGGCTTGACCTTGATCGACCATGCGTCGTTCTTCCCGGTGGCGTAGAAAAGGCTGGTGTGGCTGCTGAACGAAGGTCCGCCGTAGCTCGCGCCGCCCAGGTTGCCGGGGGCCGTGATGACGAACTCGTTGACCTGGTACGGATACTGGCTGGGACGGACCAGTTTGGCGAGCTCCGGATCGCTCACGGAGGGGTACGTCGCGCAGAACGGAAGCTGCTGCTGGCCGTTGGCGGTGTAGGCGACCGGCTGTGTCGGCCACACCTGCTCGCCAGGAACATCGGTTTTGGTGGGCATCGCGGTCTCAACGATCGGGTTGATCGGCTGTCCGGTTTCGCGATTCAGAAACGTGGCGTGACAGTTCTTGCCGAGCGAGCCGATCCCCTTGACCGTTCGCCCCTGGACCTGGACATCGAAGAGCACGGGACCGCTCACGAGGTCGCGATCCCAGATGTCGTGATGGACTGTCTGGAAATGCCACACGCGCTTCCCAGTTGTGAGGTTGAGCGCCACGATCGAGTTCGTGAAGAGGTTGATGCCTTTTCGCGACGAGGCGTCGTAGTTGGGCGAGGGGTTTCCCGCGTTGAAGTAGATCAGGCCGAGCTGGGGATCGATGGCCGGCGTTGTCCAGATCCCGCCACCGTAACGCCCGGCTTCGCTCCACGTGTCCTTCGTCAGATCCCAGCCGTCGTCTTGCGGGCCCTGTGGGATGGTGTTGAACACCCACTTGACGGCACCGGTCCGGCCGTCGACGGCGGCCAGCAGGCCCCCGGGCAGCAGGCTGTCCGAAAAGGGCAGCCCCACGTACAAGGTGCCGTTCCAATAGGTCGGGGGATTGCTCATCGAGTAGCCGATCGTGGTGGGATTCAGATCGCTCGGGTACTTCCCCGGGTACTTGAACGCGAGTGCGTCGTTGACGACGCGAAGGACCCCCTTCTGGCCGAACGACTCGATCGGCTTGCCGGTTTTCGCGTCGACCGCGTACATGAGCGAGTTGCCATACGCGTAGATGCGTCCGTCGCCGTAGGCCGGCCCACGTCCGCCGCCTGGAAAGGCTTGAGGCAACTCGGACGTCCAGAGGGATTTCCCCGTCGCGGCGTCGAGCGCAAACAGCTTCGAGCCGGAGTTGACGTACATCACTCCGTCGACGACAAGCGGCGTCTCGGATCCGAAGTTGGCGCCCTGCGGCGCATCGAACGACCACTTCAACTGCAGGCGTCCGGCGTTCGAGGCGTTGATCTCGTCGAGCGTGGAGTAGCGGCTGTTCGAGATATCCAGGTTGTGAAGCGCCCAGTTGGTCGTCCCGCCGCGCCCGGCCGGCGCCTGGGCGAGCGAGGGCGACTCCTGCCAGCCGGCGATGGCGCACAGCACGACGGTCGATGCGAGCGCCACTCGGAACGCCGCGATATGTCTCCCACGAATCGTCTGCATGGATGCGCCCCTCTTCACGGTTTGCTAC
>JBGOTP010000007.1:0-34426 GCA_041476545.1 Vicinamibacteria bacterium
AGTACAAGCAGCGTTCCCCGCGGCGGCAGGCCGCTTGCACGAAGTGCGCAGCCACGCTGGTCTTGCCGGTCCCGGCGGTGCCGGACAGCAGAATGCTGCTTCCCTTATAAAAGCCCTTGCCGCTCATCATGCCGTCCAACCGGTCGATGCCAGTCGAGACGCGTTCGGCGGGCGCCGCATGGTCCAGGCCCAGTGAGGAGATCGGCAGGACGGAAATGCCGTGTTCATCGATGAGGAACGGATACTCGTTCGTGCCGTGGGTCGATCCCCGGTACTTGACGACGCGCAGACGTCGGGTCGAGATCTCCTCCCGGATACGATGGTCCAGCACGATCACGCAGTCCGAGACGAACTCCTCGATGCCGTGCCTGGTGAGCTTGTCGGGCCGGTCCCGCTCGGCGGTAATGACCGTGGTCAACCCTTCTTCCTTGAGCCAGCTGAACAGGCGGCGGATTTCGGCGCGCAGGATCCCTGGGTTGGGCAGCTCGCCGAAGAGCGCTTCGATGGTGTCGAGGACGATTCGCTTCGCGCCAACCCGCTGGACGGCGTCAGCAATTCGAATGAACAGACCGTCGAGGTCATATTCCCCTGTTTCGGCAATCTCGCTGCGCGAGATGTGCACGTGGTCCAGGAATAGCTTCTTGTCCACCACCAGCCGGTTCAGGTCGAAACCGAGCGACGCGGCGTTCTTCGCCAGGTCCGGGATCGTTTCCTCGAACGACATGAACACGCCGGGTTCGCCGTATTGGGTAGCGCCCCGAACCAGGAACTCCAGTCCGAACAGTGTCTTTCCGGAACCGGCGCCTCCACTGACAAGCGTGGGACGCCCGCTTGGCAACCCGCCCCCGGTGATTTCGTCCAAACCCTGGATTCCCGTAAGTGCTTTTGGCAGCATTTGCGATGGCGGCCTTGCTTTCGTCTTCTTTATCATTCGGTTCGTCCTGGCTTGGGCGATCGGCGCGCTATACGAGCTTTGAGGCTTCGCAATTCGAGCCGGCGATCGGCGACCGTTAGGTCGGCGGCTGTCAAGAGCACTCTGAACTGCACTTGAGCCACCAGATCACGCTCGAGTTGCAGCCTCAGCCGCATGAGCGCGGCCCCATCCGTCATTGCGGACCAAAGTTACCCGTGACCAGCTGCTGTGCGCTGTTCAAAATTGCACACTGTTCAATTGGGCACACGCCGTTTGGCCCGCGAGGCCTACGATGCCCTCGCCGTGCCCGCTCGCTGACACGCGAACGGGCTCTATTTGAGGTGGGAGCTAATGCAGAACTTCGCAAAGACGACAGCACTCGTCGCCGTGATACTTCTTGGCGTGGCATCGGGCGCCGCCGCGCAAGTCTCGGTGGGCATCACCATTGGCAGGCCACCGGCGCCCCGCGTTGTGCGCGTGCAGCCCGCCAATCCTGGCCCAGGCTATGTGTGGATGGAAGGTTACTGGTACCCGGTCGGCAAACATTATACATGGCACAAGGGCTACTGGACGCGCCCGCCGTACGAGACGGCACGCTGGGTGGGGCCGCATCACGACGGCAAACACTATTTTGCCGGGTACTGGGAAGGCGATCGCGGCCGGGTCGAACACGATCACCATTCAGACCGCCGCAAGGACCGTGATTCCCGACACGACGACCACCGCTAACGGGATTGGTGTAGCCACATGGACAAGCCCGGCGACGGGATACTGCTAGTCGAAAGCGACATCGCGGATGCCACCACGGTGCTGATGGCGCTCGCGTCGGACGACCAGCCGCGCGTTGAATGGGTGAAGCGGCTTGCCGATGGCCTGCAACGACTGGAACAGCCCGGCATCATCGGCATCGTGCTCAATCTCTTCCTGCCCGACAGCAGAGGCATCGAGACGTTCGACAGGATCCGGCAGGCCGCCGGACACCTTCCGATTCTGGTTCTCTGCCGGGCGGACGATGAACCGATCGGCAGGCTGGCTGTCGAGCGAGGCGCCGACGATTTTCTGCTGCCCACGCATCTCGACACCTACTCGCTGACGCGTGCTGTCAGCCGGATGCTGGAACGCCACACACACGACGAAGCGCTGTTTGTGGAGAAGGAACGGGCCGAGGTCACACTGAACTCGATTGGCGACGCCGTTCTGAGCACGGACATCTCGGGGAACGTCACCTACCTGAACACGGTCGCGGAATGCATGACCGGATGGCCGCGAGCGGAGGCCGTCGGCCGGCCGCTGGTGGAAGTCTTCAACATCATTGACGGAGAGACCCGCAGACGTTCGGACAACCCGCTGGCGCTTGCCATTCGAGAAAACAAGACCGTGAACCTGACGGCCGATTGCATCCTGATTCGGCGCGATGGATACGAGTCTCCCATCGAGGATTCCACGGCTCCCATTCACGACCGTGCCGGGCGGACAACGGGGGCGGTCATCGTTTTCCACGACGTGAGCGCGGCACGGCAGATGGCCATCCAACTGTCGCATCAGGCGCAGCACGACTTTCTGACCGACTTGCCAAACCGGATGCTGCTAAACGACCGGCTCCAGCAGGCCATCTTGCTGGCGAGCCGCCACGAACAACGCATCGCCGTCCTGTTCCTGGATCTGGACCGCTTCAAACACATCAACGACTCCCTCGGGCACATCATTGGCGATCAGCTACTGCAGGCAGTGGCGACGCGGCTGACACGCAGCGTCCGCCGATCGGATACCGTCAGCCGCCGAGGCGGCGACGAATTCGTCGTGGTGCTCGCCGAGTCGGACAAAGCGAGGAACACCGAAATCAAGGTCGCACGACTGCTTGCGGCGCTCGCGATGCCCTATCGCATCAGCCCTCACGAGGTGCACGTGCCCGTGAGCATCGGCGTCAGTATCTACCCCGATGACGCCGAGGATGCAGACACGCTGATCAATAACGCCGACACGGCGATGTATCACGCCAAGGAGAACGGCCGGAACAATTACCAGTTCTTCACGCAGGACATGATCGTCGACGCGGTGGAACGGCAATTCATCGAAAACAGTCCGCGCGTGGCCCTGGCGCGTCGTGAGTTCTCGTTGCACTATTAGCCGAAGGTGGACCTCGGCACGGGGGCGATCGTCGGGGTCGAAGCGCTCCTGCGCTGGCGGCACCCGGAACGGGGATTCATTCCGCCCGCACAGTTCGTACCGATCGCGGAGGACACAGGTCTGATTCTTCCGATCGGGCAGTGGGTTCTGCGAGAAGCCTGCGCACAATAAACGGAGGAAGTCCGGGCGGCTGTGCCATTGTGCACACGCGAGGCTCCCTCCGCGCGCGTATCGTTACCCGCAGGAGAACCAGCATATGAATATGAACATCCCCACGCCGGAACCTCGAGGGCACGGCTTCGCGATCGGGCTCGTGACAGGCACTGTCGTTGGTGCCGGCTTGGCCCTGTGGCTCGCCCCACAATCGGCGAGAGAGATTCGCCGACGGCTGACCGACTCTACGCGGAGTCTTGGCGAGCGTGCGTCTGAACGGTGCGAGCAGGCCAGCGCGCGCGTTGGCGAGGTGCTGAGCGAACTCACCTCGACCGGCAACGGCGTCCGCAACGACGTCGTCGGGGCCGTGGCCCGAGGCGCCCATGAAGTGGAGCGCCTGGCAATCGCCGCGAAGAGCGGCCGGCGACGGCCATGCGCCTGACCGATGAGTCTCTCGTCAGACCTGAGCCACGACTTACTGACCCGGAACAGAAGTAGAGGAGACACATGATCACAATTCTGATTGTTCTCGCGGTGCTGACGCTGATCGGAGCCATCCCGGCGTGGCCGCACAGTCGCAACTGGGGTTATGGGCCGAGCGGCGGGTTGGGCCTGGTCTTGATGGTGGTGCTGATCCTGTTGCTCATGGGCCGAATCTAGGTCGAGTGAAGATCGAGAGGGACACAAATTGAGGAAGGACCACATGACACGTAGATCAGTTGTTGGAACGGTCGCGGTGTTCTGCATGGCGCTGGCGGTCAGCGGGCATGCGCAATCGCAGGCACGGGCGAATGTCAAGGACGAGGTCGGCCAGTCAGAGAAGGCCGCGCGAGTCTTCGGGGAAATCATGGACACGCCCGACAAGGGGATTCCAAAGAGTCTGCTGGACAACGCCGAATGCGTGGCGGTGTTCCCATCGGTACTCAAAGTCGGCTTCATCGTGGGCGGGCGCGGTGGACGCGGCGTGGCCAGTTGCCGCACGACGAACGGCTGGAGCGCTCCCGCCTTCTTCAACCTGGGCGGCGGCAGCTTCGGTCTGCAGATCGGCGCCCAGTCAACGGACTTCGTGCTGGTGTTCATGAACAAGGGGGGGATGAACAGCCTGCTGTCGAACGAGTTCACGCTTGGCGGCGACGCGTCGGTGGCGGCCGGGCCAGTCGGCCGGCAGGCCGGAGCGTCGACCGATCTGAAGCTCACCGCACAGATCCTCTCCTACTCGCGCAGCAAGGGGCTGTTTGCCGGAATCGAGCTCCAAGGCGTGGTCATCAAGCCCGACAAGGACGACATGCGCGACGTGTACGGCGAAGGCATCACGGCCAAGGACGTCTTGAAAGACAACAAGGTCACCGCGCCCGCCGGGGTTCGGGCCTTCCCGGCTGCGCTCGGACGCTATTCGTCCCGCAACGCCACGGAATAAGGACCGCCCTGCCGTCCGCTTCATCTCGAGCGTGAAGCTGATTTAGTCGTGCAGGACGACGGTGAGCAGCGAGTTGTTGACCTTGAGCCCGTCCGTGTAATCGATGAATCCCAGTCGCTGGAATTTCTTCATGAAGAAATTCACACGCGATCGCGTCGTGCCGACGATTTCCGCCAGCGTCTCTTGCGAGACGGGCGGGACGGCTCTCACCGGTGTGTCGTGCTTGCCGTACCGCGCCAGCAGCAGGAGCGTTCGGGCCAGCCGTTTCTCGCTGGAGTTGAAGAGCTGATCGACCAGGTCCTCCTCGACCCGCATGTTTCGGGCAAGCATGTGCGCGATGAAACGATCCGACATCGCGTGCTGCTTGTGCAGGAGGCGCACCATCTGATCCTTGTCGACGAGAAGAACAGTGCTCTCGGTCGTGGCGGTCGCAGTACCCATGCGGACGGGTTGCCCGGCCAGGCACCCTTCGCCAAAGAACTCGCCGAGGCCCAGCATCGCCACGACGGCCTCCCGTCCGGTCTTCGAGCGCACCGAGAGTTTCACGCTACCCTTCTGGATGTAGAGCACGTGTTCACACGGATCGCCCTGGGCGAAGATGACGTCGCCCCGCCGATACGCCACGACCTTTCGCGCAACCCCGGCCGAGTCGAGAAAGGCCTGGGCATTGAACGTCCCGGTGTGCTTCGCTCTCATCCCTCCACTCCATCGCCGAGCGGGCGCTCGTAACCGTCGTAGAAATTATCACATATCGGACACGACCAATCCACCTCAAGCGGCGCGTGGTGCGCATGGATGTCAGTGTCCCTTTCAGAACAGCTTCGTCCCGCACGGTCTTGTAGGCTGAATCAGGACAGAGCGGGCCGTTGATTCGCCCGCCTTCGCGCGATCGGCAAGGGAACCTAGATGTCGAACCAATCAAGTCCGGCGCAGCGAACCCAACAGCAGGCGGAGGGCGTACGCGAGCAGGCCGAGGACAGCCGGCAGGTCGCCGAGCAGGAGCGCCGTCAAGCAGAGGGCGTGCGCGAGAGGGCCGAGGACCACCGTCAGGACGCCGAAGAGGGCCGCGGGTTCGTCGAGGGACACCGCATCACCGAGGAGTCCGCCAGATATACGGCGGAAAACTTCCGGCAACTGGCGGAGGAAGCACGTGAACTCCGAGACCAGCACCGTGAAGCGCTCGAGACGGTCCGGCAGGAGCGGGAGCACCTGCGGGAAGCCGGAGAAAAGGCGCGCGTCGCCGGTGAAGAGGCGCGCGTCGCCGGTGAAGAGGCTCGAGTCGCCGCCGAGGCGGCCCGTCACGCGACGATGGACGCCGTGCACGCAACTGCCGAAGCGATGCAAACGACACTCGACAGCATGCAGGTCGTCGAGGAGATGCGGCGCACGCTCCGTGAGATCTGCGGCGTGAACAAGCTCGAGGCGCACTAGCGTCGTTCGATCGTCTGCACATCACAATGAAGCACACACGAAAGAAGTGTCACACGTGATCCGCACTGACATATGGAACCCGGCTTCGATTCGACGCGTTGGCGTCGTCCTGCTCACGAGCGCGATGCTCTGCCTGGCCGAACGCGATGCGTTCGCTGAGACAGGGCCGGCATCCGTTCACGCACTGCTCGACGTGCCGTACGTGTCTCAGACTCCGGAACTGTGCGGAGGAGCCGCCGTTGCCATGGTCCTGCGATACTGGGGTGACCGCAACGTGTTCGCCCAGGACTTCGCTCCGCTCATCGGCGCGGGTGACGCCGGGATCCTCACGAGCGCTCTGGCATCCTCGGTTCGCGACAGGGGCTGGCAGGCGCTGGCCGTGCCGGTGGCCGGCGATACCGACCATGCGCGGATTCGATCCGAAATCGATCAGGGCCGGCCCATCATCGCCCTCATCGAAGTCGGTCCCCGCACCTACCACTACGTCGTGATCGTCGGCAGCACCGACCAGGAAGTGGTGTTACACGATCCGGCGCGCGCGCCCTTTCGAGTGCTGCCTTGGGTCGACTTCGACCGCGCGTGGACGGCCACAGGGCGATGGGCCATGCTGGTGATGCCGCCAGCAGGATTTCGTCGGAGCGACGCTGGCGATGCTGACGACCGTGGCGACGCTCGCGACGTTGCCGACCGTGCCGACCGTGCCGACCGTGCCGACGATGTAGCGCGGGCGGGACGAGCGCCGTTCGATCTTGTCGTCGACACCAACGTGACGCCCTGCGCTTTGCTCGTGGAACGCAGCGTGCACATGGCATTGACGGGGGATCCTGACGGCGCTGAGCAGGGCCTGATTGCCGCCACGGGACTCTGTCCGAACGATTCGGCGTCGTGGCGGGAGTTGGCGGGCCTGCGGTTTTCCCAGTCACGCTGGTCCGAGGCGCAGGACCTGGCGCTCTCCGCCGTCCGTCTCGCGCCCGATGACGCGTATGCGTGGCAGGTCGTCGCGACCAGCCGGTACATGATGGGCGACACACTGGGGGCGCTCGACGCGTGGAACCGCACAGGCGAGCCGCGCATCGACACGATCGACATCCACGGCGCTGACCGGACGCGCCAACCGGTCGTCGTTCGAGCCACCGGGTTACAGCCTCGACAGGTGCTGACGCCCGAGGCGTTCCGCCTCGCGCAACGCCGGCTGCACGATCTCCCCGTGGCTTCGAGCGCCCGGATCAGATACGAGCCCGCCTCAAGCAAGGACGACGGCGAGCTCACGAAAGTTGACGTCTTCATCGACGAACGCCAGGTTGTGCCGAGCGGGTGGCCCACGCTCGCCACGCTTGGCGCGCGCGCGGTCCTGCTCCACGAACTGCGAGCCAACGTGGCCGGCGCACTGGGGGCCGGCGAGCTGGCGAGCGCGTCCTGGCGGTGGTCTGCCGGGCGGCCGCGCGTGGCGCTGAGCCTGGCGCTTCCATCGCCCGTGCTGCCAGGCGTCCTCTCGTTAGACGGGTCGTGGGAGCGGCAGTCGTACGATGCGACGCCCGCGGCCACTGACGTGACGCTCGTGCGCGAAGAGCGCCGCCGCGTCGGCGTGCACCTTGCGGACTGGCAGACCAGCTGGCTCCATTGGCAGGCGGGTGCCGCTCTCGACCGGCTGCGCGAATACGACGACCTTGGTGAGAACCGCTTCCCCATGCGGCGCTACCTCGCTGTGGAGAGCACGCTCGGCGTGCGGCTGGCGGGCGATCGTCTGGCCGTGACGGCATCCGGCGGTTGGTGGGCGCCGGTCGTCGGGGATCGATTCATGACGGGTGGACTCCAGGTGGCGTGGCGATCGACAGACGACGTGACACTCCCCGCCTGGTCGGCGGTGAGCGACTTCGGGATCGCGAGCCGGGTGGCGCCGCTCGCGCTGTGGCAGGGCGCGGGAACCGGCGCCGGGCGCAGCGCGCTGCTCCGCGCGCACCCGCTCCTCATCAACACCGGCGTGTTGACCGGCCCGGCCTTTGGCCGGGAGCTGGCGCACGGCTCGCTTGAATACGAGCGGCCCGTTGTGCACACCCGTGCCGGCGGACTCTCGGTCGCCGGTTTTGCGGACACCGCGCAGGCGTGGCAGCGGCTGAGCGGACTCCAGCCAACGCCGCTGTACGTCGACGCCGGGGCTGGCGTGCGTCTGCACACGGGAGACTCTGGCGGCGCGATCCGAATCGACATTGCGCACGGCCTTCGTGGCGGGGGCACGACGCTCTCGGCCAGCTGGGGCGGCACGTGGCCCAGGTAGGTTGTGTCGCACATCCTCCCCCTGCCGCCAACGACTGTGCTGTTCGGGACAGCGTGGCGCCGGCCCGCTCGGTAAGCTGACTGACATCTGGCTCGATCGCCAGGCGTAGACTCCTTGAGGTATCCATGCGTATGCGAACGACCGTTGTGACCTGTGTCGTGTTCTCGTTCCTGTGGAGTTCGTCAGCCATGGCGCAGCAATCAGCTTCGATGAGGCTCGGACGTCCCGCTGCTGCAGAGGGACGACACGTTGTCGATCCGGCCGTCATGCACCAGGCCATCGCGGATCAGGTGGCGACGGATCAAGCGAATCGTGATGCCGTAGTCGGCGTCCTGCACCGGTCGCAGGTGCGCGACCTGGCCGACCGCCTGGGACTGAATGTGATACGCGCCGAGGGCGCGGTGTCCACGCTCAACAGCACGGAGCTGGCGCAACTGGCCATCCAGGCGCGTACGGCGGACGCGCAGTTGGCGGGCGGGGGCAACACGGTCACGCTCTCGGTGACGACGCTACTGCTCATCCTCATCATCGTGATCCTCGTCGCCCGCTAGCCCCGTTGCGAGAGGCGCGCGGTCGCCTCGACCGTCGCGCCTCCCGCAACCCATACCATCGTGAGTACGCATGCCCGATAAGCCGGACACCACACCGAAGTCTCGATCCTCGCCACGGGCGCTGAGGATCGTCGACATCGTCCGGCCTCACTGGAAGGCGCTCACGCTCGCGCTCGTCGCCGTCCTGGGCGAGACGGCCGCGGACATTCTCGACCCCTGGCCGATCAAGATCGTCGTCGACAACATTCTGAAGTCGAAAACACTGCCCGGACCGCTTGGCAGCATCGTGAATGGGATCTTCGGCCAGGGCCCCTATGCGGTCCTCAATTTCGCCGTGGCCGCCGTGGCGATCGTGGCGATTGTCGGCGCCATCAGCGCGTATTTCGAGAAATCCCTGACGACCAGCGTGAGCCAGTGGGTGGGACACGACCTGCGCCGGACCATCTACCATCACATTCAACGCATGTCGCTCGCCGAACACGACAAGGTTCGGACGGGCGACATGATCTCGCGGGTCACGAGCGACATCGAGGTCGTTCAGGACTTCATCAGCTCGGCGCTCCTCGGCATCGTCGTGAACGTGATGACGCTGACCGGCATGATCGCGGTCATGTTCTATCTCAACTGGCGTTTCACCCTCATCGCGCTGTCGGTGATGCCCGTGCTCTTTCTGGTGGTGTTCCGCTACACACGTCACATCAAGAAGGCCTCGCGTGTGGTACGCAAGAAGGAAGGCGAGCTGCTGTCCGTCGTCGAGGAGGTACTGACATCGATCCGCGTGGTCAAGGCGTTTGCGCGGGAAGACTACGAAGAAGAGCGATTCGAGTCCGAGAGTCTGGCCAACGTCGAGGCCGGCCTGCAGGCTCGGAGCCTCAAAGCCAGGCTGTCGCCGGTCGTCGAGGTCATCGTCGCGACCGGCACGTGTCTCGTGCTGTGGTATGGCGCGCGACTCGCCCTGGCCGGACAGATCGACGCCGGCGTGCTCATCGTGTTCCTCCTCTACGTGGGGAAGATGTACAAACCCATGCGCGATCTCTCGAAGATGACCGACACCGTCTCGAAGGCGATGGTCGGCTTCGAGCGCCTTCAGGAAGTGCTCGACATCGAGAGCCTCGTTCGTGACATGCCGGGGGCACGCCCGGCGCCGACCTTCACCGGTGAGATTGAATTCGACAAGGTCAGCTTCGGCTACGGACCCGACAAACAGATTCTGAAGGACGTCAGCTTCACAATCGCAGCGGGACAGGTCGTGGGCATTGTCGGTCCGTCCGGCACGGGGAAAACGACCATCGTGAGCCTGATCCCGCGGTTCTACGATCCGGAATCCGGACGGGTCGTCATTCAGGGCACGGACATTCGACGGTATACGTTGAAGTCGCTGCGCGATCAGATGAGTTTTGTGCTGCAGGACACGGTGCTCTTCCGCGCGACCATCTGGGAAAATATCGCCTACGGAAAGCCTGGAGCCTCGGCCGACGAGATCAGGCGCGCGGCGGAACTGGCCAATGCGCGGGAGTTCATCGACGCAATGCCCGACGGCTTCGACACGATGGTCGGCGAGCGCGGCGTCACGCTCTCGGGCGGTCAGCGCCAGCGCATCGCCATCGCGCGCGCCGTCATCCGCGACACACCGATTCTGATTCTGGACGAACCGACCGCGGGCCTGGACGCGGGTTCGGAGCAGGCCGTCATGGAGGCGCTCGACAAGCTGATGCAGGGTCGAACGTCCGTCGTCATCGCCCATCGGCTCGGTACGATCCGCCATGCAGACACGATCCTCGTCATCAAGGACTGCGAGTTGGCAGAACAGGGTACGCACGAAACGCTCATGGCCCTCAACGGCGTATACGCGGAATTGCATCGAATCCAGACCCCCGGCGAACCCGCGATGACCGTAGCGCCACTAGTGGCCGTCTTGTCCTAACCATCACCGGGTCGTGTGCAGAACAGCACAGCGTATCGACCAGCAGCTGACTAGGATCTGCACGAGGGGTCAGACCCCGGCCTGACCCCTCAGATGGGATGGGTGGTGATGAAAGAGACACGACGCACGTTCACGCTTCTTGGTCTTGTGCTGCTGACGGCGGGCAGCTTGAGCGTTTCAGCACAGTGGGAACAGCAAGGACGCGATCGGCCTTCGTTTGCCCCCATGTCGGGAACGTACGAGCTCGAGTCGACGCGTGGTGACAATCCCCAGCGGGCGGCCGACGCGGCCACGCGCAACTTGCGCGGACCTCAGCGCGACCGCGTCTACTGGAATCTGCTCAGCCGGCTGCAACCTCCGACGACGCTGGCAATCGATCGCGATCGCAACGGACGAACAGTCACGATCAGCTCGTCGAGCGGTCCGCGCACAACGTTCGACGCAGACGGGCGATCGCAGACCGAACCCGGACCAGGCGGGCGCCCGATGCTGACACGCGCGGAGTTCATCGGCGACAGGCTCTCGGTCTCGACGAGCGGCAATCGGAGCACTGATTTTCTCGTGACCTTCGAGCCACTGGACCGCGGCAACGGGTTACTCGTCACACGGCGGATGGACAATGACGATCTCCGGAGGCCCGTGACCGTCCGCAGCTACTACCGTCGGGTCGCCGACAAGCCGCGGTGGGATCTCTACGCTGCGGAGCGCGAGTACGACAGGCGACCGGGACCCAGGGCGTTCGTTCTGGCGGACGGCACGCGACTCGCCGCCGTGCTGGACACGCCGCTCAGCACGCGTACGTCGCGGAGCGGCGAGCGATTCTCGATGACCGTCCGGAGTCAGGGCGAGTACGAAGGCGCCCGCATCGACGGATCTGTTGCGCGGATCACGCAGCGCGGCCAGGGCGGCAACGCGGATATGCGCGTCGACTTCGACACGATCCGGCTGCGCAACGGCCAGACGACCGAGTTCGATGCGGTCCTCGAGACCGTGCGCACACCTGGTGGAGAAACCTTGCGTGTCGATGCCTCGGGAGGCGTGCCTGAGCCGAACCGCACCGAAACCACCATCCAACATGGGGCGATCGGCGCGGCCCTCGGTGCGGTGATCGGCGCCATTGCCGGCGGCGGCAAAGGTGCGGCCATCGGCGCGGTCGTGGGCGGCGCGGGCGGCGCGATCCTGGCGCGGGACCGTGACGAGTTCCTCGACCTGCCTCCAGGCACGCAGGTCACGATCGTCGTCGTGTCACCGCGCTACCGCACGCAGTAACGAACGGCTGGCGACCGACGCGCGTCATCGGCGGGCGCGAGGACAGTCTCGCGCCGCCGCGATTCATATTCCTGGCATCGCAGGCGAGCTGTCATCCCCGCAACCGGCCCAGGCGCCTTCGCGGACCGAGCAGCCCGACACGGGGAAACGACATGGCAAGTCCGAAACGCGACACGCTCGATCCGACTCGTCGAATGCAGAGGATTCACGTCACAACCCTGGCTCTCGTCGCATGGACGGCGGGAGCCGTCATCGGCGGAGGCGGACGCACCGCGATGGCGGCCGAGCGCCCACCGGAGGTGGTCCAGGCGCCGGCGCAGCCGCCTGATGTCGCCGCCCAAACGCCATCCGAACCACCGGTGGCGGCGGTCGGCGAAGAAGGCACCAAGCCCACGCGCGGATTCTTCCCCGCGCTCACGCACAATCTCAAAGACGACATCGCGCACATTCCGCGGTGGAACTCGCTGTTGGTCGTCGGTCTGGGAGGCGCGATCGCGCTGGCCGTGCATCCAAAGGATCACGTCATCAACCCTGATTTCGTCGGGTCCCCCAATGGCGTGTGGAAAGCCGGCAGGATCGTCGGCCAGATGCCCACGATCCTCGGCGCCGGTCTGGCCACGTACGTCGTCGGCCGGTCCACTCACTCGCGGCGGGCGCAGCACCTGGCGATGGATGAGATCGAGGCGTCGTTGCTTGCCGGCGCGATCGTCCTCGGGATGAAGCAGGCCGTCAGGCGGGATCGGCCGATCGGACTGGACGGCCAGCCTCAGTCAGGCTTCTCGTTCCCGTCGGGCCACGCGGCGAATACGTTCGCGGCGGCCACCGTCCTGCAACAGCACCTTGGCTATCGGGCGGGCATACCGACGTACCTCGTCGCCTCGTACGTTGCCATGTCGCGCCTGCACGACGACAAACACTTCGCGAGCGATGTCATCTTTGGATCGGCGATCGGCGTGCTGGTCGGACGTTCCGTCACCTGGCACGGGCGTCATTTCTACGCCTCGCCCATGCTGCTGCCGGGCGGCGGCGGGGTGACGGCTTCCCTGAGGCTTCACCCATGATGCGCCTCCTCGTCGTCCTTCTGTGTTGTTCCGCCTGTGCCTCGGCCCCCACGCGGAAGCCGGATATCACACGAGGTGTCGTACCGGTATCCACAAGTGCGATGTGGCGAGACCCTGGCGAGATGGCGTCACTGAATCTGTTGTATGGCGCCGGCGGCCGGGAACATGCGCCGGATCCGAATGGCACGTTCGCCTTCATCAAGGAAGATCTGCAGGCGACCAGCCCGAAGTTCGACGTCAGAGACGCGCAGGGAGTCGAGTGGAAGGTGAAGCTCGGCGAAGAGCCTCAGTCGGAAACAGCGGCCACGCGGTTTCTGTGGGCGGCGGGCTACTTCGTCGATGAAGACTACTATCTGGCGGAATTCAAGGTGAGTGGTGCGCCAACGCTTCACCGCGGCGCGAATTTCATCTCGAAGGACGGCACGGTTCGCCAGGCGCGCCTCGAACGAAAATCACACGATGTCAAGAAGCTGAGCTCCTGGGACTGGTTCAACAATCCGCTCATTGGAACACAGGCGTTCGACGGTTTGCGGACGATGATGTCATTTCTCAACAACTGGGACCTGAAGGCCGAGAACAATTCCATTTACGCAGTGGGCGAGGCGCACCGGTACCTTGTCTCGGACGTCGGCGCGACGTTTGGACGGACCGGCAGTTTTCGTTCCGGAACGCAGAGTTCCGCCCGCGACTACGCGGGCTCGGTATTTATCAGGAAGACGACACCCGAGTTCGTGGACTTCGAAATGCGCACCCGCCCATTCTTTCTGCTGGCGGCCGCTCTCCCCCCATACATTGAGCGCTCTCGGATGGAGGGGATCGCGCGTCGCATTCCGCGCTCGCACGCGCAGTGGGTGGGACACCGGCTGTCGCTCTTGTCCGCCGAACAGATCCGCGACGGCTTCCGCGCCGCCGGCTACGAACCATCCGAGATCGAAGCCTTCACGCAAGCCGTGCGGAAGAGAATCGCGGCGCTCGAAGCCTTGTGAGCGCTGATAGCCTGTAAGCACCTGTGAAGCTGATCATTGAACCGTCAGACGGCGTGGCACCGATTCTCTCCGCCATCAGGAGCGCGAAGAAGAGCATCGAGATTGTGATTTTCCGCTTCGACCGCAAGGATGTCGAAACCGCCTTGATGGGCGCGGCCGCCAAAGGCGTCCGCGTGACCGCCCTCATCGCTTTCGCAAACCGCGGTGGCGAGCAGAGCCTCCGGAAACTGGAGCTGCGGTTTCTCGACGCCGGCATCGTCGTGGCGCGCACCGCCAACGATCTGACCCGCTATCACGACAAGTACATGGTGATCGATCGCCGCGTCCTGTGTCTCCTCTCGACCAATTTCACGCGGCTCGACATCGACCACAGCCGTGGCTTCGGCATCGTGACCACCCGCGCGGACTGGGTACGCGAAGCCCGCCGGCTCTTTCGGGCCGATTGCAGCCGGACGAAGTACGCACCCAAGTTGGACACGTTCGTCGTCAGTCCGGCCAATGCCAGAAAGACGCTCGGCGCGTTCCTGCAGCGGGCGAAAACGGAGTTGCTCATCTACGATCCGCAGCTCACCGACACCGAGATGCTTCGCATGTTGCAGGAACGCGAGAAGGCGGGCGTCGTCATCAAGGTCATCGGCACCGCGGGCCGCCGTTTCCAGCTCGACGCGCAGAAGCTCGGCGGCATGCGGCTGCACACGCGCACGATCATCCGCGATCGGCGCCACGCCTTCATCGGCAGCCAGAGCCTGCGCGCGCCAGAGCTCGACTCGCGCCGGGAGCTCGGCCTGATCATTCAGGACGCGAAGGCGGTAAGAAAGCTCATCGAGACATTCGAAGCTGACTGGGACCCGAAACGCTCCAGGATGGCGCAGACAGACAAGGAGAAAGCAGCCGTGGCTTCAGACAAGCAGTCGGAGAAGGCAGTGGAAGTGCTGACGAAGGAAATGAGTCCTATCGTCGACACGGTGAAGGACGCCGTGAAGAAGGCGGTCGCCAAGGCCGGCGAAGAGGTCCTTGACGACAAGGACGTCAAGGACGCGATGAAGAAGGTCGTCAAGAAGGCCGTGAAGGACGCCGTCCACGACGCGGTCCAGGAGACCCGGGACGCCTAGCGTCACACCACGACGCGGGCCGGAGGACGCGGCCCCTCCACTGCCGGCCTTCACCGGGCGAATCGCCCGATTCGGAGCAATCGGGCCGCAGCGAACGCCAGCCCACCCCCCGCGATGGTGATGAGCCCGCCCATCTTCATCTCGAGCAGGAGCGGCCCGAGCGGCATCACGGCCGTCGCAAAGAACAAGGTGAAGACGAGTCCAATGGAGGCCGTGCAGCCAACCACCACAAGTTCCCGCCAGCCGAAGCGCTGAGGGAAGTGCAGCCCAGCGACGATCGCAACCGCGGCAGCCGCGACGATGCCGATCGGGCGTGCGAACGCGGCGATCGGAATCGCCCATATGCCGGCCTCGAGGCCGTGGATCGGGACGCCGGCATTGACCAGCCCGAACAGCAGGAGCACGCCTTCCACGGGAAGGCGCCACCAGCGCTCGAACAGCGTCAACGTATCGTGAGCCTGTGGCGCCGCCTCGACCAGAAGGCCTGGATCACGTTTCGCGCGCGGGAAAAATGGAATGATTGGCACCAACGCGAGCGCGGGATGCACGCCGCCCAGGAACAGGGCCCACCAGGACACCAGGCCCGGACCGAGCAGGTACAGCCAAAAGGTCTTGACACCGCGGTGCCGCAAAGCGGCGGCCGAACCGACGGCGACGGCCATGAGACCAACACCAATGGCAGGGTGCACAGTGCCGATGGGTTGACCGATGGCCACTAGGACCAGACCAATCGCGTCGGCGGAAATCGCCAGCAGGAGCAGAAATGGAACGGCCGGATGACGCCCAAAGATTAACCGCGCAATGATGTAGGTTCCAGGAATATCAATGGCACAGGCCGCCGCCCACCCGCCTTCGAGCATATGTTCACCGGCCGTGTGGACAAACGCGAGATAGCACGCAATCGACACGACCACGCTGCCGATGGCGGCCGCGACGGGTAGCGCGGCCCGGCGCCAGGGATGAAGGGCTCCGCCCGGCAGCGTCGCCTCCACCACTTCCTTGGTAATCAGCGCAAAGAAGAACACGATGCCGACATCGTTCACGAGGAAGGTGGTGGCGTGCGCGAATCGGTAGTAGCTGTCCGGGAGTGTGTTGGCCCAGACGAGCGCGGCGGCGCAGCCAACCGGCAGCGCGAGCAGATAGTCGAGGATGAAACCCCAGGGACGAAGGCCGACCCACCGCCGTCTCTTCACCACACTCTCCTTCCCTCGTCAGTGCGCCGGCGGCAGGAGACGGGTGACGGCGGCCCCTGGTCGGACCTGGCGCTGAATGGTCCCGGAATCGACCGTCTTGCCGGTGCGGGAGATGGCCTGGAATGAGAGCTGGTTCCCGTCGATTTCCACGAGCACGAAACTCTGGTCCTCGTCGAATGCCATGGCGGTCGTGGCCGAGCGTTTCGTGTCGCCCTTTCTCAACTCACCCGCGGCCCCCTCGACGAAGTAGTAGATCCCTTTCTGCGGCGTGAGGCGTTCGTAAATGTGGTCGTGACCCGAAAAGACGACGTTGACGCCATAGGTGAGAAACAGCGGCTCGAACAGCACACGCACGTCGACAGAGGGGCCGTGTGTGCCGCCATCCGAATACAACGGATGATGGAAATAGCAGATCTTCCATTCGTCCTGCGAACTCTTCAACGCGTTCTCGAGCCAGGCCAGTTCCTTCTGATCCACCTTGTTGCTGTCGAGCGCGAAGAAGTGGACGTTTTTCGTCGAGTAGCTGTAGTACCGCTCACCCCCCATGTTCCACAGAGGGTATCGACTGTTGACGGGATCGTCATGGTTGCCGAGCGAGGCGTAGAACTTGACGCCCATGTCGAGCAGCGCTTTGTACGGCTGCGAGAACTTTTTAACCAGGTCCTGCGGTCCCTGCCCGCCGTAGATGTTGTCGCCGAGCATGATGACCCGGTCGAACGGGAACGTCGCGTGGAACCGCGCCATCTGATTGGCGATGTCGTACTGCGGCGGATCGCCCGACCCGGCATCGCCGATGGCGGCGAACTTCACCGAATTCGGTGCAGAGGGAAGCGCGAACTCCTGGGCCGTGGCGCTCCACCATCCGGAAAGGACGAGGAGCAGCGTCGACAGAAGCCGAGCCTTGACGCTCAGCCGTAACATGTGCGGCATATGCCTTCTGTCCGCAGCGTACCTCGCGTCGGAACGTGCGGCTGTGCGAAAGAGCACAGAGTGTAACGGGGCACGCGTGGAGTTCAGCGCGACCCATGGCGCAATACCGCCTCAGGCCGGTTCAGCCGGCGGGCAGGATCGCGGCCTTCTCGTGCGCCGACGATGAAACGATCGGGCGCTCGGCCAAGATACGAGAACGGAAAGCATGTGATGAGCGTCAGGGTGCGTCCGCCCGTCGGCTCGATCACCTGGACGTCGGTGGGCGGCACGATGGCCGTCCATTCGACGACGTACGTGAAGTCTCCGTCTCGTGTGCTCAGCATGATCGTGTCGCCCGACTGCACCCTCTTCAGTTGGCTGAAGAATGTGTCGCGATGTCCGGCCAGTACGACGTTTCCCGTTTCACCGGGCAACGCCGTACGGGCGAGATGGCCAACGGCGCGTCGAAGAATGGCCGCCGAGTCCCCTTGGACCACGACGGCCGTGAGCCCGAGTCGAGGAATCTGAATCTCCCCAATCGATTTACCATAGGCCACCGGGGCCATCGTCGCGGTGTCCCGTCTGGCGCGATCGAATCGCCTCCGTTCCATCACCTGATAGACCTTCGCATCGGCGATGACGTACGCGTCGTACCCGAGCGCGAGGAGGCCCGCCACGAGCAGAATCCGAGCAACGAAGCGGCGGGCCACGTCCTTACCGCGCTGACCGAGCGGAGACGGTCGCACGCTTGCCGAACGCCGTCAGCCCAAACGCCGCAGCGATTGACGCAAGGCCGAACAGTCCGATGAGCGGCAGCGGGCTGGCCGTCTTCGGCAGTTGAGCGCCGTTCCGGGCGGACTGACCCGTCTGCGTGACGCCGTTCGCATCGGCCAGGGGCAACGGACCGATCGGCAGGACGAGGTCAACTTCGGAGTTGCTCGGGACCGCTTCAGGTGTCGTCTGGATTGCGTCGGCCACCGCCACTTCCCTGGCTTCGGGTGTGACGGCCACAATCGGCACGGTGTTCAGATCGGCGATGTTCACGACGTCAGCGGCGAGTGCCGGTACGACGACTCTGGACGCCGCCGCCAACTCCCGCGCCCGCTTCTTGGGATAGACAAACTCCCGACCGAAGCGCTCCCCCGGATAGAACCACACGCGGAGCGCCTGAGGAGCGCCCTTGGGTCCCGGGTTGAACACGAGGACCGTCTGCTTGTTCGCCGTCAGACGGTAGTCCGAAATCGTCATCACTGTGGCGAGCAGCTTTGTGCCGGCCCGATTGAAGACGCGCACGATGTGGCGATCGGAGAATGCGTCGGCAAGCGTGAACATGTACGTCCCCGCCGGGAAGACTGTGCCGGGAATCTCCCAAGGCTGATTGAAGGTGAGGATCGCCGGTTTGGTATATTCATCGGCTCTGGCGCGTCCGGCCGAAACCACACCCAGCACGGTGATCGCGAGCGCGACTGCAATTGTTTTCATCATCTGTATCTGTCTCCCTTGTGTGATGTCGTGCCGCAAGCATGACGCGGGGCCGCTCGCTGGATGTGTGCACAAGAGCACAGACGCCAGCCCTGTCCCCGATTGAACAGCGCCCCGGCGGAGGAGCGCCTAGAGTCGGAGATGCTCGTCAGCCCCAATGCGACACTCGGCGCGCTGACGAGGATTCGTTTTTCTCCGGAGGTTTTCTCATGTTCCGACACACTGCGTCAGTACTGCTCGCGTCCGGCATCATCGCCGCGGGCGTCGCGTCCGGTCAGAGTCTCTCCAACCCGACTCAACAGCCGACCGTCGCAACCCAAGGGCAGATGCCCATCTTCCGGATCACGGTGGTCGGGCGCACGACACCGGCCGTCAACTACCGGCCGCGTCACGGTGATACGAAGATCGACTTCAGCGGCACGTCCCTGATGCCGAAGGCCGTCGGCGAGGCGGTCGTCACTGGCGAAAAGGGCTACATCAAGATCGACGCACAATTCGACAAGCTCGACTCCCCGTCGCGTTTCGGGCGCGAGTACCTGACGTACGTCCTGTGGGCCATCACACCCGAAGGACGCGCGACCAACCTCGGCGAGATTCAGGTGAAAGGTAACGACGCCAAGATGCAGGTCACGACACAGCTGCAGGCCTTTGGCTTGATCGTCACCGCCGAGCCCTACTTTGCCGTGACACAGCCGAGCGACGTCGTCGTCATCGAGAACGCCGTCCGCAAAGGCACCGAAGGCACCATCGAGGTGGTCGACGCGAAGTACGAGCTGCTCAAGCGCGGTTCGTACCTGATGAATCAGGATGTCGAGCGGTTGAAGCTCAAGCCGCTCGATCCGGGTTCGCCGCTGGACCTCGCGGAAGCGCGCAATGCCGTCGCGCTGGCGCGCGCGGCTGGCGCCGATCGGTTCGCCACGGACACCTTCGCCAAGGCCACCGAGCAGCTGGCCGCGGCCGAAGACGCCAAAGTGCACAAAAAGGGCAGCAACAAGATCATGATGCCCGCGCGGCAGGCGGCGCAGACGGCGGAAGACGCGCGGCTGATCGCCCTGCAGCGGCAGGAGCAGGCGTACAAGGTCGAGCAGAGCCGGCTGTCGCTTGCGCGCGAACAGGACGCGACCGATCGCGCCCAGTCGGAAGAGGCGCGGCGCCGGCAGGCCGAGATCAATACCCAGACGGCCGCGGTGGCGCGCGTGGCGGCCGAGCGCGACAAGGCGAATGCCGACGCGGCGCGTGTCACGGCCGAACGTGACAAGGCGAATGCGGATGCGGCGCGGTTCGCGGCCGAACGCGACAAGGCGAATGCCGATACGGCACGTCTCTCGGCCGAACGCGACAAGGCGGGCGCCGATGCGGCGCGTGTCGCGGCGGAAAGCGCGCAGCGACAGGCCGAGGCATCACGCCTGGCCAGCGAAGCGCAGGCACGGGGCGCCGCGGCGAAGTCCGATCGGGACAAGGCCGCACTCCGGGAAGAACTCCGCGTGCAGTTGAACCTCATCCTGGAAACACGCGAGACGGCGCGCGGCCTGATCGTCAACCTGTCGGATGTGGTGTTCGATACCGCGAGCGCGAACCTGAAGCCGGGTGCACGGGAGAAGCTGGCGCGAGTCTCAGGCATCCTCGCCTCGCACGCCGGACTGCGCATGGACATCGAGGGGTACACCGACAGCGTCGGCACGGAAGACTACAACCAGCGGCTCTCGGAGCGGCGCGCCGAATCGGTTCGTGTGTATCTCGTGGAGCAGGGGATCGCGTCGACCTCCATCGGAGCCACGGGCCTCGGCAAAAACCACCCAGTCGCGACCAACGACACCGCAGCCGGACGACAGTTGAATCGTCGCGTTGAACTGATCGTGTCCGGCGACCTTATCGGAAGAACGTCCGTCGAACTCGTCGGCAGAAGGTAACCTGCGGTTTCTCGCTCCCGGTGGCGACGTTCACAACACGTCGCCACCGGACTTCACGGTCCATAGACCAAGACGTCTTAGGCTTCGCACACTCACTCCCGCGATCTCGTCTTACTTGACTCCGGTCGCAAGCCACCGGTCGCGAAAAACCTTCTGGGCAGCGGTGAGCGCGCCGCCCGGGATCGTGTCCATCGACACGATTTGCTGGATGGTGGGATCCTGCCTGACCGTGGCCGTGCGGGTGACGGTGGCCCCTCCACGACGCGCGACCACGAGCGTGACCCGATCACCCGGCTTCTTTTGCGCGATCGCGCTCCACGCGGCCGCAGTCGCGGACTGCCCGTCGATCGTGGTGATGACATCGCCCGAGTCGATACCCGCCTCGTAGAGTGGTGTGCCGAGGGGCACGGGAGACAGCCGGCCGTTGCCGCCGCCCCGGCCGCCCGCGATACCGACCGCCAGCCCGCCTGGCGTTTCGGCCATGCTCACATTGCCGAGCCAGCCGCGCCCGGTATCGGCCGAGCGCACGGCGTATCCAGCCAGCGCCAGCAGCCGCGCATAGTCGGGAAGCTCGCGCCCCTCGATGTACTTGTCAAAGAAGTCGTCGGCAAACCTGCGATTGCCGGTGAGCGTGGCCAGGTGATCGCGCAGATCCTTCAAGCCGTACGGCTTCGCCACCAACCCGGGCGCCGGACCTCCAGGCTTGCCGTGCTGGATCCAGAGCAGCCGCATGTAGTCGTCGAGCGACAGCGTGCCACCCGAAATGTCGCGCAGGGACAGATCGAGCGCGATCGCGATGCCGGCACCGTAGGTGTAGTACGAGAGAAACGTGCGATTCGCATCCGTGGAATCCACGAACGAACCGGCGCCGTCCGCGAACGGCGCGTACTCGCTCATCTGCACCAGCGATCGCACGGCGCGGCCCGGCGTGTTCATCACCTGCACGACCGATCCGACCGGCGCGCCACCACGTCCTCCGCCAAGGCCCGCGCGCGTGAGGAGCAGCGGGCCGTAGTACTGCGTGAATCCTTCACCCAGCCACAGGCAGCACGTAACGTTCTCGCGCGTGAAGTCGAACGGCTCGAGCCCCACCGCGCGAATGCGCTCCATATTCCAGGTGTGGAAGAACTCGTGCGAGATCGTGCCAAGCGCCTGCTGGCGGCCCTGCGGCGTCTGCAGCGACAGACCAGGACTCGAGATGGACGTGCTGTTGCGATGCTCCATGCCGTCGCCAGCGCCCCACGCGACGTAGTCGAGCAGGAACGTGTACTGCCCGGGCTCGAACTGCGGGAACTCGCCGTACACGGCCATGTGCTCGCGCGTGAGCCGATCGACCATTTTCGCGAGGTCGTCCACGTCGGACTGCGATCCGTCTGAGTGGACCACGAGGCGGAAGTTCGCGCGCGCGCCGTTGCCGTTCGGCACAGAGAACGTGCTCGTGACGAAGTTGGAGAGCTCCGTCGGGCTGTCCATGAAGTACTGAAGGTTGGGCGCGGTGAACGTGCCAGCATCGCTCGTCGCATAGAGTTGCGTGCCGATCTTCCAGCCCGACCCGGCGGGCGGCGTGAACGTGACGCGCATCGCCTGATTCTCCCGGCCGACCGCCCACATGAATGCGGCCGGCATGTTGAGATGCGCGTGGGTCGTGTCCACGCCGAAGTAGGTGCCGTTGGCGTAGTCGCCGAAAATCTTGTACACAACGCGCACCGTGCCGTCGTGTCCCGCCACGCGCCAGATGTCGGCGTCTGGTCGCGTGTAGGCCAGCTTCTGATTTCGGCCGTTGTAGGCTTCAACCCAGAACACGTTCTTGGCGAACTCGGAGACGGCGTAACGTCCGGGCGACGATCGGCTCATCCGCACGTCCAGAGGCTGCGTTCCTACTCCGTGAAATGTCACCTCGACCTGCATCACATGATGCTCGGCCTCAGGGAACGTCACCTGGTAGGCGATCGGGGCGTTTGCCGGCGGCGCGGGACTCTGCACCCACATCCGGGCCGGCGCCACGATTGCGAAGAAGATGATGACGAGGATCAGCGGGATGAACGGACTCGCCTTCAAGGCATCGTGCGACAGAGCGCCGCATCCAGGTCGGCCAACTGAAAGAGAACGAGCCTGCACGGTGTTGATTATAGGCTGGCTCGTGCGTCCGTCTTCGTCGACCTGTCTTGACATCGACTCGGTGATCCGCCAACGTTGCCGTTGGACCATGCGCAGACGCGTACTCGGCCGAGTTGTCATCGTCATCCGAATTGTCATCGTCATCGCGGTCGCCGGCGCGGCGCTCACCGGATGTTCCAGGACGGCCGCAGGCAAAACGGGCGGCCGGCCGGAATCGGCCAAGACCATCAAGGTCGAGGCCGTGCGGCAGGAACAACTCCGCCGTTCGATCGAAGTCGTGGGAACTCTGGCCGCCGAGGACGAAGTGACGGTCGCCTCACAGGCGGACGGCGCCGTCAGCCACGTGCTCGTGGACCTCGGCGATCGCGTCAGGGCCGGGCAGATCCTTCTCGAGCTCGATCGCGAGAAACTCGAATACAACCTGGACAATCAGAAAGCGGCGCTCGAGCGAGCGCTGGCCAAGTACGGCGCCACGGACCCGGGTCATCGGCCGCCCATGGATCAGACGCCAGACGTCCGGAAAGCCACGGCCGAACTCAACCAGACGAAGCAGGCCTTCGAGCGCGCCCAGGAGCTGTATCGGCGGCAGCTCCTTCCCAAGCAGTCGCTCGACGACGCGGACGCGACGCTCCGATCCAAGCAGGCGGCGTACGAGTCGGCCTTGCAGAACGCCAGAAACCTGGGCTCAGACATCGACGCGTCGAACGCTCTGCTCAAGCTGGCCGATCGTCAGCTCCGTGATGCCAGCATCCGCGCGCCCTTCGAGGGATACGTCCAAAAGCGGCTGGTGTCGCTCGGCGAGTTCGTGAAGAGCCAGACACCAGTCATGACCATCGTGCGTATGGACACGCTGAAGGCGATCGGCGAGATTCCTGAGCGGATGGCTCCGTGGGTGCAAGTCGGCCAGTCGGCCGATGTCCGCGTTGACGCCTTTCCGGGCAAGGCTATCACCGGCAGAGTGTCGCGCATCAGCCCGGCGGTCAACACGGCAATGCGGGCGTTTTCGTTCGAGGCCCTGGTGCCAAATGGTGACGGACTGTTGAAGCCCGGCACCTTCGCGCGCGTGCACGTGACGACCTCTCTCGTTGAGCCTGTGCTGACGGTGTCGTATGCCGCGATGCAGTACCGCTACGGCGTGTACCGGGTCTTCTCCGTCAACGGAGACCGGCTCGTGATGCACGAGCTGAAGACCGGCGATCGTATCGACGATCGCATGGAGATCCTCGACGGCGTCAAGCAGAACGATCAGGTCGCGCTCACAGACGTGGACAACCTAGCCGATGGGATGAAGGTCGTTGTCGGCGGGAAGACGGAGTAGACGTGCTGTCTGAACTGTGTGTGCGGCGTCCGGTCTTTGCGACGATGCTCGTCATGTCCCTCGTCGTGCTCGGTATTTTTTCGTTCTTTGACCTGGGTGTGGACTTGTTCCCGCGCGCGGATCCGGCGACGGTCAGCGTGTCGCTTCGCCTCCCGGGTGCGTCGCCCGACGAAATGACGTCGGCCGTCATCATGCCGATGGAAAATGCCCTCAGCGGCATCGCCGGCATCGACCAGATGTCGGCCACGGTCACCGCGGGCGGCGCGGGGTCCATCACCATCAGGTTCCTGCTGGAGCGGAATCTCGACGACGCCGCCAACACGGTCCGGGAAAAGGTCGCCGGCGCGATGCGAAGCGTGCCGCCGGAGGTGCTGCCCCCGATCGTCCAGAAGCAGGACCCGGACGCCGATCCCATCATGAGCGTCATGCTCTCCGGGACATCGACCAGCCTGCGGACGCTGACCGAGATCGCGGACAAGCAAGTGAGGCGCGGGCTGGAGTCGGTCGACGGCGTGGGCAACGTCAGCATCAACGGCGATCGGCCACGCGAGGTCCACATCGTCGTGGATGTCGAGAAGCTGAACGCGCACGGCCTGTCCATCGACCAGGTGCGCGACGCGATCCAGAAGGAAAACGTCGAGATTCCCGGTGGCACCCTCGAGCAGGGCAAGTGGGAGGTGGGGCTCCGCACGCTCGGCCGCGTGGATGCCACCGCGCAGTTCAACGACATCATCATCGCGACCGTCCGCGGCACGCCGGTGCGCCTGGCCGACATCGGCCACGCCGAGGACGCGTTTCAGAGGGTGACGAGCTCGCTCTTCATGGCGGATGGGAGCCCCGCCGTCCAACTCGACATTCGACGAGCGTCCGGCGAGAACACCATCCGGGTGACCGAGGCCGTGAAGCGGAAGCTCGCGTCCGTGCGGCAGACCCTGCCGAAAGGCGTGACGCTGACCACGAACTCGGACGACTCCCAGTTCATCTACGCGTCGATCGAGTCGCTGGAGGAACACCTGCTGTGGGGAAGCCTGCTCGCCGCGCTCGTGGTGATGTTCTTCATCCGGAACATCCGGGCCGTGATCATTTCGGCGCTGGCCATTCCCGCGTCGATTGTCGCGACCTTCACGCTGATGCGCGCGATGGATTTCACGCTCAACAACATGACACTGCTCGCGTTGACGCTCGCCGTGGGCATCGTCATCGACGACGCGATCGTCGTGCTGGAGAACATTTTCCGCTACATCGAGGAAAAGCACTTCACGCCGTTCGAGGCGGCCATCAAGGGCACGAGCGAAGTGGCGCTGCCCGTGATGGCGACCACGCTGTCGCTGGTCGTGATCTTTCTGCCCGTCGCCTTCATGACCGGGTACGCCCGCCGGTTCATCTATCCCTTCGGCTGGACAATGGCGTTCGCCATCCTGGTGTCGATGCTCGTGAGCTTCACGCTGACGCCGATGCTCAGTTCCCGCTTCCTGACCCTCGCCGACGCCGAGCGCGACCAGAAGTCGAAGGAGCGAGGATTGTTCCACGCGGTGGATCGGGGGTACGGCGTGTTGCTCCGCTGGACGCTCGCGCATCCCATGGCCATCATCGGCATCTCTCTTGCGGTTCTCGCGCTGACGATTCCGCTCAACCGCATGGTCGGCCGCACCTTCGTGCCCAACGAGGACATGGGCGAGTTCACCGTGCACGTGGACACGCCGCAGGGCACATCCCTCGAGGGCACGACGGAGATGGCACGCGGGATCGTCAAGGAGATCAGCCAGCAGGAAGGCATCTCGCACGTCTCGTACCTGGCCGGTGCCGATCGGTACAATCACTTTCACGTGTTCTTCCATCTCGTGCCGATGACGGAACGCACGGTGACCCAGGACCAGGTGGTCGCGCGCGTGCGCAAACTCCTCGCATCGCATCCGGGTCTTAGCCCGTCGGTCACCCCCAGAAACCCGCTGGGCGGCGGCGGCCCGGGCGGAGGCGGGACCGCCCTGAACGCGTCGCTGCTCGGCCCGGACCTCGACACGCTCTACAACTACTCGCAAACGCTCCTCGAGCAGGCGAAGCGTACGCCGAGTCTCGTGGACGGGCGGACCGACTACAGCAACGCGAGCCCGGAAGTGCAGGTGGCGGTGGACCGCGCACGTGCGGCCGACTTGGGGGTCCGCATGGCCACCGTCGGCAACACCCTGCGTTTGATGGTCTCGGGCGACGACGAGATCTCCACGTATCGGGAGGCGGGCGAGCAATACCCCGTCAAGATTCGCGTGCTCGAGAGCCAGCGCCGCGATATCGAGACGATCGGCAAGTTGACTGTGTCGTCGGCGAGCGGCGCCCCCGTCCGCATCGATAACCTCGCCCGGCTCAACCGTGGATTCGGACCCACGAGAATCACACGGACGAACCGTCAGTTCTCCATCAGCTTTAGCGCAGACGTTTCCCCAGGTCATGCGCTCGACGAGTCGTCCGCCGATGTGCGCAGGCTGATCGCCGGTCTCCACATGCCGCCGGGGTACAGCGTGAGGCTTCAGGGGCAGACGCGGAATCTGGAAGAGACGACCACCAACCTCATGATGGCCATCGCACTGGCCAGCGTCTTCGTGTACATGGTGCTCGCCGCGCAGTTCGAGAGCTTCGTGCAGCCGTTCATCATCATGGCCGTCCTGCCGCTGTCGGTACCCTTTGCACTCTTCACGATCTGGGTGAC
Source organism: Vicinamibacteria bacterium (assembly GCA_041476545.1). Lineage (GTDB taxonomy): Bacteria > Acidobacteriota > Vicinamibacteria > Vicinamibacterales > CAVVIG01 > JBGOTP01. The sequence continues at coordinate 26,851 of JBGOTP010000007.1, forward strand.
CGGGCGAACATTGAACCTCTGGAGTGCGCTGGGCGTGCTGCTGCTCTTCGGCATCGTCAAGAAGAACTCGATTCTGCAGGTGGACTACACCAACGTGCTCAGGGCGCAAGGCCTGCCCCTCGAGGAAGCCCTCGACGAGGCCTGCCACACGCGTCTACGTCCAATTCTAATGACGACCTCGGCGATTATCGCCGGCCTCATTCCCACGGCGCTCGGCCTGGGCATTGGAGGCGCGCAGCGATCGGCGATTGCCGTCACGATTATCGGCGGCCAGTCCCTCTGTCTCCTCCTGACGCTCCTGTTGGTACCGGCCGCATACATGAAGCTCGACGCGCTCGAACAGTCATTCGCCAACCGACAGTTCAAGACATGGATCAGCCGGCTGCGTCCGTCGGCGCTGCGACCATCCCGGCAGAAGATCTGAACGATGACCCGGTTTCTTCTGCGCAGGCTGATCTATCTCATCGTTCTGGTCCTCGTCTCGACCTCGGTCGCGTATGTGCTGGCGGCGACCCAGCTCAATCCGCGATCGCGCTACGAGGGGCGCAACCCGCCGCCTCCAGCGGAGGTCGTGGACGCCGCGCTCAACGCGGTGAACATGAACGACAAGGCGCCTCTGACGGCTCGCTTCGGCCGCTGGGCCGGCGGGGTCATCCGTGGAGACCTCGGCCTCACGATTGAAAATCAACCGGTCAACGACGAGCTCGGCCGTCGCATGTGGGTCAGCCTGCGTCTGATGCTGATCGGATCGATCCTCGGCAGTCTCCTCGGCGTGGCCGCGGGAGCCTATGGCGCGGTCAAGCAGTATCGCTTCTCGGATCATCTGCTGACGGTCTTCTCGTTCGTCACGCTGTCCATCCCGATCGTGGTGCTCGCGGTCCTGTTCAAGAACGCTGGTATCGGGCTGAACAACCTGCTCGGCTTCACCGGCGACACCAAGCTGCTGTACACGACGGGCGAGATGACGCCGGGGCTCGCGGTCTGGTCGTGGGAAGGCCTCACCAACCGGTTGTCGCACCTCATCCTGCCATCTCTCGTACTCACGGCCGTGGCGGTCGCGTTCTACGGCCGGTACCAGCGCAACGCCATGCTCGACGTGCTCGGCAGCGACTTCCTGCGCACGGCACAGGCGAAAGGGCTGCGGCGCACGCAGGCGCTCATCAAGCACGGCCTTCGCACGGCGCTCATTCCGATGGCCACCTTCTTCGCGTACGAATTCGCACTGCTTTTTGTCGGCGCCACCTTCACCGAAAAGATCTTCGGCTGGCACGGCATGGGTGAGTACTTCGTCGACTCGGTGACGAAGAACGACGTGAATTCGGTGGCCGGCGTGACGCTCTTCGTCGCGGTGCTCGTGCTCATCGCCGGATTTCTGTCCGACGTCGCGTACGCCGCGCTCGATCCCCGGGTCCGCGTGTCGTGACAGAGCCGGAAACAGAGGCGGCATCGCGCGGCCGGCTGGTACTGCGGCGCCTGTTGCGGCAGCGCCTGGCAACGGTCGGGTTCATCACCGTGCTGCTGCTCTTCATCGCCGCTTACCTCAGCCCCTTCGTCGGCGCGTGGCAGTACAACGAACTCGACATCAATGCCTTCCTCACCGCGCCCGCGGGTAATCACTGGTTCGGCACGACTCAAAACGGCTTCGACATGTTCGCCCTGACGATGCGCGGCATGCAGAAGTCGTTGATCATCGGTTTGCTGGGCGCCCTGCTGTCCACAACGCTGGCGGCAGTGGTCGGGGCATTCTCGGGCTACTTTGCCGGGGCTCTGAATACCATCCTGCTGACGCTCATCGATCTCCTCCTCGTGCTGCCCTCGTTCCTCATCATCGCGATTCTGTCGCCGACGTTCCGGGGAAAGACGTGGCTGATCTTCGTCCTGCTGCTGGCTGCGTTCCAATGGATGATCACGGCGAGAATCGTGCGCGGCATGACGCTGTCGCTCAAGGAGCGTGAGTTCGTGCAGGCCGCGCGCTTCATGGGCGTTCCCGGGTGGCGGATCATCTTCCGGCACATCCTGCCGAACATGTCGTCGCTCCTCATCATCGATGCGACCGTCAACGTCAGCTCGCTGATTCTGGCGGAGGTCGGCCTCTCGTTCTTCGGCTTCGGCGTCCAGCCGCCCGATGTCTCGCTCGGCACGCTGATTGGCAACTACGCGGGTGCGGCGCTCACCTACCCCTGGGAGTTCTACTTCCCCGCGGGCTTCCTCGTCGTGCTCGTGCTCGCGATTAACCTCGTCGGCGACGGGTTGCGCGATGCCTTCGATCCGAACGCCGGGATCCAGGCGGGCTGAGCGAACCGTGCCTCCGGCTCCCACGCGCGGCGCAGGGTCGATGTCAGCCGGCACCGCGGTACCGCTGCTCGACGTGAAGAACCTCTCGGTGACATTCACGACCGACGCCGGTCCGGTCACGGCAGTGCGATCGCTGAGCTATCAGGTACAGCCTGGCGAGATCCTGGGGATTGTGGGCGAATCGGGATCGGGAAAGACGGTCTCTTCCCTCGCGATCATGGAGCTGCTGCCGCAGACCGCGCGCGTGTCGGGATCGGTGCGGTTTCAGGGCGAGGAACTCGTCGGGCGCTCAGACAAGGAGCTGTCCACGATCCGGGGCCGCAAGATCTCGATGATCTTCCAGGATCCGCTCTCGGCGCTCACACCCGTCTATACGGTCGGCGATCAGATCGAGGAAGCGATCCTCGTGCACGCCGACCATGGCGGGCCGGGCGGGCAGGGCGGCGGGAGCATCTCCCGAAAGGCTGCGAAGGAGCGCGCGATCGATCTGCTCGCGCTCGTGGGGATTCCGAACCCGCGTCAGCGGGCCACGGCATTTCCGCACGAGTTCTCCGGCGGCATGCGCCAGCGCGCGATGATCGCGATGGCGATTGCCAACAATCCCGACCTCATCATCGCCGACGAACCAACGACCGCGCTCGATGTGACGATCCAGGCGCAGATTCTCGACGTGCTCCGCACGGCCAAGCAGGCCACTGGCGCCGCCATCATTCTCATCACGCACGACCTCGGCGTCATCGCGGGATTCGCCGACCGCGTGGCGGTGATGTACGCCGGCAAGCTCGTCGAAGCCGCCAACGTCGACGATCTGTTCTCACGCGCCCGGATGCCGTACACGCTCGGCCTGCTCGGTTCGATTCCGCGTCTGGACGTCGGCGCGCGTCAGCCCCTCACGCCGATCGAGGGCAATCCGCCATCGCTCGTCGACCTGCCGGCCGGGTGTCCCTTCGTGCCCAGGTGTCCGATGCGCATCGACACGTGCACGGACCGGGAACCCGAACTGCAGCCGCTGATGGCCTCCGGGGATGACCACGCCTCGGCCTGTCATCGCAGCGACGAAATCGAGCGGCTCGACATGAAGAGTGCCGACGTGTTTCGCGCGCCGGACCTGCCGGCCCTGTCAACCCTGTCAACCCTGTCGACAGGGTCGACCCCAAACGAAGTCCCGCGCGAGCAGCGGAAGATCCTGCTGGAGGTACGCGATCTGGTGAAGGAGTATCCGTTGACCCGGGGCGCCATCCTGAGGCGGCGGATTGGGACCGTGCACGCCGTTGATGGCATCAGCTTCGATATCCGCGAAGGCGAGACGCTTGGCCTCGTCGGAGAGTCCGGCTGCGGGAAGACGACGACGATCATCGAGATCCTCAACCTGACGCGACCCAGTTCCGGCACGATCGTCGTGCTCGGCAAGGACACGGCGACCATGACGGGCGCGGAGCGCTTCGCGATTCGGCGCGATTTGCAGGTCGTGTTCCAGGATCCGATGGCCTCGCTCGATCCGCGGCTGCCGATTGGCGATATTCTCGCCGAGCCGATGCACGCGCACGGCGTGTCGCCGGCCGACCGCGCCGACCGGGTGCGGGATCTGCTGCGGCTGGTGGGGCTGCAGCCGGAGCACGCAAACCGGTACCCGCAGGCATTTTCTGGCGGGCAGCGACAGCGGATCGGCATTGCGCGGGCACTGGCGCTCCAGCCGAAGGTGCTCGTCCTCGACGAGCCTGTTTCCGCGCTCGATGTCTCGATCCGCGCGGGCGTCATCAACCTGCTCGAGCACCTCAAGACGGCCCTTGGTTTGTCGTACCTGTTCGTCGCGCACGATCTGTCGGTCGTTCGGCACATCGCCGATCGCGTCGCGGTGATGTACCTGGGCCGCATCGTGGAAATCGGCGACGTGAACGAAGTGTTCGATCGGCCGGCCCACCCGTACACGCAGGCGCTGCTCTCGGCCATTCCGCTGCCGGATCCGCGGAAGGAACGCCAACGTCGCCGGATCGTGCTGCAGGGCGATCTGCCGAGCCCCGCGAATCCGCCATCGGGCTGCCGCTTCCGGACCCGCTGTCAGAAATTCGCGCACGAGCTGGACGACGCCGCGCGCCAGCGGTGCACGGACGAGTCGCCGGCGCTCGAGGATCGCACCGGCAGCCGGGATCGTCTGGATGCGTGCCACTACGCGACGCAGCATTCGGTCTTGTGATTAGATACACCGACGACGTACACCGCCGAGACCGCGGAGATCCGCAGAGAGAATGGATTCGTGGAGGTATATCTGTGAACGGTTGGAAACGCTCGGTCGCGGTCACAGTCGCGCTCGTGGCGTTCAGCGTCTCGGCTTGTGGCGGTGGGGGAAAGACGTCCAACGCGGCGGCGCCGCCAACCTCGGCCCCGTCGACACAGACCAACCAGATCAACCCGATGCCCCGCGATCAAGTTCAGGATGGCGGCACGTTTACCTGGGCCATCGATCAGATGCCCGCCAACTTCAACTACTACGAGATCGACGGTACGGTGCAGGACAACATCTGGATCATCATGGCGCTTCTCCCGACGCCCTTCACCAACGATGCAATCAGCGCCCCGATCTGGAACAGAGACCTCCTGGTATCCGAACCGACGCTGACGACGGACCCGAAGCAGGTGGTGACGTACGAGATCAATCCGAAAGCGGTGTGGTACGACGGCACGCCGATTACCTGGGAAGATTTTTTCTGGCAATGGAAGGCCACCAACGGGACTGATAAGGCGTACCGGATCTCAGCAGCGAACAACTACGAGGACATCGAGAGCGTGCAGAAGGGCAAGGACGACCGCGAGGTCATCGTCACCTACAAGCACAAGTACGCCGATTGGACGAACACCTTCAACCCGTTCCTGCCGGCCTCGACGAACAAGAATCCGAAAATCTTCAATGAGGGGTGGAAGGATCGTCCGCTGACGACCGCGGGTCCGTTCAAGCTCGGTTCCATCGATCAGACCGCAAAGACCATCACGCTCGTCCGCAACGAGAAGTGGTGGGGCGTCCCGGCAAAACTCGACAAGATTGTGTATCGCATCATTGAAAACGACACGATGATCGACGCGCTGGCCAACGGCGAGATCGACGCGATGGACATTGGACCCGACGCGAACACCTACAACCGCGCCAAGGGGATCTCCAACATCGAGGTACGGGTCGCCGGCGGGCCGAATTTCCGTCACATCACGATCAACGGGACCAGCCAGAACCTGCAGGACGTCAGGGTTCGGCAGGCAATGGCAGTGGGTATCAATCGGGCGACGATTGCCAAGGCGTTGCTCGGTCCTCTTGGCGTCAGCGCGCAGCCGCTCAACAATCATCTCTTCATGGCCAACCAGGAAGGCTATCAGGACAACTCGGGTGATGTCGGCAAATACAACCCCGACCGGGCGAAGCAACTGCTCGACGAAGTCGGCTGGAAACTCGACGGGAGCGTGCGTAAGAAGGACGGCAAACCACTCGAGGTCACGTTCGTCATTCCGGCCGGGGTCGCCACGTCGAAGCAGGAGGCGGAGCTGGTGCAGAACATGCTCGGCCAGATTGGGGTGACCGTCCGGATCAGCACCATTCCGATGAACGATCTGTTCGACAAGTACCTCACGCCGGGCCAGTTCGACCTCACGGTTTTTTCGTGGATGGGCACGCCGTATCCGGTCAGCTCGTCGAAAGGCGTCTATGTCAAGCCAACAAAAGACGCGAAAGGCGAGCTGGCAATCCAGCAGAACTACGCGCGCGTGGGGTCCGACGAGATCAACCAGCTATTCGACCAGGCCAACGGGGAGCTCGATCGCAAGAAGGCCATCGAGCTGGCGAACCGCGCGGACGCACTGATTTGGCAGGAGGTGCATTCGCTGGCGAGCTACCAGCGACCGGAACTCGTCGCGTGCAAGAAGACGCTCGCCAACTTCGGCGCCTTCGGCTTCCAGCAGCCCTGGGTCTACCAGGACATCGGCTGGGCGAAGGGCAAGTGACCCCAGCTCAACAGCAGGTGCGTCACGTGCGGCTGCGCGCCGAGCCCCATGCAAATCCCAATCTCATTCGTGCGCCGCGCGACGCTGTACGACATCAAGCCGAACAGCCCGACAGACGCCGGCAGCACCACGAGGCCGCCAAACAGCGAGTAGGTCTGGGCCAGCACCTTCTCCTGGACAAAGACGCCCTCTGCTCCATCCGCATGGAGATATTGGTGAGCGGCAGACTTGGATCGATCACCGCCTCCCGCAGCGCGCCGACGACGCTCAACGGAACGGGCGCGCGAGATTCGCGGGTACCGTCCGCGCCGGCGCTGTATCAGGTGCAGGCGCGGCGGCCGGCGCTACTAGGGCTGGAGACACGAGCGGAACCCTGAACGCGCGCACCATCTTTTTCAGCAGACCTCCGCCACTCGACGATCCTACGGGTCCGCCTGACGCCGAGCCTCGCGACGCCGTCGACAGTGTTGCACGCAGGTAGTACTGGCCTGCAGGCAAATCCCGCACCGACACGAGAGCCGAGAACACCGTACGGCCGCTGCCAATCGACCGACCAGGCACGACGGCGGTCAGTATCGATGGCCCTTCGGGATCGGACGCCACTTCGTACCGCATCACCACACTGTCGTCAGCGCCATACGCCTCAAGGTAACCCTGCACGGCGCCGAAGTTCACGTCGTAGCCGATCGAGGGACGAAGGATCTCCTTCGCATCGACTGGACCGCCGAGAATCAGTTCGCTTAGCTTCAGCGACCCCGCATCGACGAGCCCGGCATGGATGGGGTGCTCGACTGAGCCAACACGACCGCCTTCATTGACGACGAGCTTCAGCATGTAGTCTCCCGGCGCCAGCGTCGCGCTGGTCGTCAACACAAGCGGGGACGGGCCGTTGCCGAGCGGCGCCAGGCGGGCATCGCCTGACAGATCGACGACAACCGTTCCTTTGCTGTCGGCGATGATGTAGCCTAGTGCGACCGGCGTCGCCGACGTGTAGTCGCGCCCCAAGTCGCCGTGGATCCACACCTGGATCTTCGACGGATCCTGATCGCGGAGCGAGAACGTGGCGACGTTCAGTGCGAGGCCAGACATCATCAGCGGCGATCTCATGGCCTCCCGGACCGGGTCGAGCGGAGCCGACGCGCGACTTCGCGACGCGGCAGCGGTGGCGAGCGCGCGCCGCGCGCGAACGGTGGCGGCGCTGCGAGAGACCTGCACGCTGATTCGATGTTCTTTGCCGTCGGCGTCCGACGGCGTGGATTCGACACCCACGAGGTAGTAGCCCGAGACCTCCCGTTCA